>CACJNX010000007.1 GCA_902594835.1 uncultured Pelagibacteraceae bacterium
GATATATGAAAAAACTTAACATAGCAATAATAGGTTTGGGAAATATAGGTAGTTACCTTTATAAATATCTTAACGAAAACAAAAATATATTGACAGAAAAAAATAATTGTTTGCCAGTAATAAAATTTGTATCTGCAAAAAATAAAAAAAGAAAAAGAAAAATAAAGATCAAGAAAGAACAGTGGTTGCAAAATTACCTTGACTCTACAAGATCAAAAGATGTCGATTTGATAGTTGAATTAATTGGTGGTGCCGAGGGGCCTGCAAAAAAACTGGTATTTAATGCATTAAAAAATAAAAAACACGTTGTGACTGCAAATAAAGCTTTAATTTCTAAATACGGAGACCAACTTGCTAAAATTGCTGAAAAAAACAAAGTTAATTTAGAATTTGAAGCCTCTGTTTGTGGAGGTGTCCCAATAATAAGATCACTTAAAGAAGGTTTAATAGCAAATAAAATTTCAAAAATTCATGGAATTTTTAATGGAACATCAAATTATATTCTTTCCTCAATGGATAAAGATAGTAAATCCTTTGAACAAGTTCTAGCTAATGCTAAAAAATTAGGTTATGCAGAGTCAAACCCCAATTCTGATTTAAATGGTGATGATGTTTCTTCAAAATTAAAAATTTTATCCTCTTTATGTTTTAATTCATTTTTAAGTAACAATATTTATGTTGAAGGTATTAAAGATATAGATAAGACTGATATAGATAATGCAAATAAACTGGGTTACAAAATAAAATTACTTGGGTTTGCTGAATTGATAAACAATATTGTTTATCAAAGAGTTCATCCGACTTTAATCAAGAAAAAGTCATACGTTGCTAGTATTGATGGTGTTTTAAACGCTGTAATCGTAGACGGAAAACCTGTTGGACAAAGCACTATTCAAGGCGAAGGAGCAGGAGCTGCAGCAACTACTTCCGCTTTGGTGTCTGATATATCATCAATTTTAAGAGGTAATGTTAAATTTCCATTTTCAGTACCTACAAAAGAAAGAAAGAAACTTAAGTACGGTGATATCGCAGATCGTTTTTTTTCTTCTTATTTGCGATTTGAAGTAATTGATAAGCCTGGTATTCTATCAAAAATAACTAGTATTTTTTCAAAAAATAGAGTTTCTATTAAAAGATTAGTTCAAAATCCAAATAAAAATAAAAAATCTTCATCAATAATTATTATTACTCATAAATCTAAAGATAAATCTCTAAATAAAATTTTAAACGAAGTAGCCAGAAAAAAATTTATAAGAAAAAAACCAAAATTAATTAGAATTGATGATAATTAATGTCAATTGATAAAAAATTTTTAAATTTATTTATTAAAGTTACTGAAAAGGCAGCCATAGGTGCGTCTAAATTTATCGGTAAAAAGGACAAAATTGCTGCTGACAAAGGCGCTGTTGACCCTATGAGAAGGGAGCTCAATAAAATTAATATGGAAGGAAAAGTTGTCATTGGAGAAGGAGAAATGGATGAAGCACCAATGTTGTACATAGGTGAAAAAGTTGGGACACTAAATGGTCCTAAATTTGATATTGCAGTAGATCCTTTAGAGGGTACTAAATTTACAGCTAATGGAGAACCAAATGCTTTTTCTGTTTTAGCAATTTCTGAGAAAGGTGGCTTACTTTCAGCACCTGATACTTACATGGAAAAAATAGTTGTTGGATCAAATTTACCTAAAAATTTAATGGATATTGATAATGGCGTAGAAAAAAATATTGAGATTCTTGCTAAAGCTAAAAATAAAAAAATATCAGAATTGAATGCATGTGTTCTTAAAAGGCCAAGACATGATCATATTGTTAAAGTATTGAATAGAATGAACGTTAAAATAAATTATATAACTGATGGTGACATTGCTGGAGCACTGAGTGTAATTGGGGATAATCCTACCAATGATATTTATTACAGTACGGGTGGGGCACCAGAAGGGGTTGTGGTTGCTGCCGCTCTGTCGTGTTACGGTGGGCAAATTCAAGGACGGCTGGTTTTGGACGATGAAGAAAGAATTAGAGCAAAAAAACTTGGTATAAATGATTTTAATAAGAAATATAATATAGACGATATGGTTAAAGGAGATGTAATTTTTTGCGCAACTGGAGTAACAAATGGAGATTTAGCAAAAGGAGTAAAAGACTTAGGAAATGAATTTGAGGTAAATACTTTCGTTCTTCACAAAAGTCAAAATATTATTAAATCAGTTACGAATATTTATAATAAATGAACTCACTTTCTGTAAGTGGAAAAAATTGGGTGCTTAGAAAATATAGTGAAGAAAACTCAAATTTTTTAAAAGATAATTTTTCATTAGATGAAATAACATCAAAATTACTATCAATAAGACAGATTAAAAAGAATGAAATAAGCTCATTTTTAAATCCATCAATTAAAAATTTTTTGCCTAATCCATATGACTTGATTGATATGGAAAAATCTACATTAAGAACCGCAAAGGCAATCTTTCAAAAAAGAAAAATTTGGAATTTTTGGTGATTATGATGTAGATGGCGCAACCTCTACAGCTCTTCTAGGAAATTATTTTTCAGAATTAAATTTAGAATATGAAACTTATATTCCAGACCGTAAAAAAGAAGGATACGGACCAACTATTAAAAGTTTTAAAGAATTAATAAACAAAAAAGTAAAAATAATTTTTACTGTAGATTGTGGAACTCTTTCTTTTGAAGCAATTAATTTTGCTAAAGATAACAATGTAGATGTGATTGTTTTAGATCACCACCAATCAGAGGTTAAATTACCCAATGCATTTTCAATAGTTAATCCAAATCGTTTAGATGATAAATCTAATTTACAATATTTGTGTGCGGCAGGTGTTTCTTTTATGTTTCTGGTATCCTTAAATAGAGAACTAAGAAATAAAGATTGGTTTACTAAAAATAATATTAAAGAACCAAATCTAATTGATTGTCTCGATTTGGTTTCATTAGGTACAGTATGTGACGTTGTTCCGCTGATTGGATTAAATAGAGCAATTGTAAAACAAGGATTAAAAGTTTTTAAATCGAAAAAGAATTTAGGATTGAAAACTTTATTAGATATTTGCAAAATTGAAACTAATCCATCAACTTATCATCTTGGATATTTACTTGGACCAAGAATAAATGCTGGTGGAAGAGTAGGTAAATGCTCTCATGGAGCTAATTTATTATTAAATAAAGACCCTAAGAATTCTTTTAAATTAGCATCAGAATTAGATCAGTTTAATAAAGAAAGACAAATGTTTGAAAAAGATCTTTTAAAAAAAATTTTAAATGAAACTAAAGATACATCTAAAGATCCTGTTTTAATTTTAAGTGGTAAAAATTGGCATGAAGGTGTTATCGGAATTGTTGCAGCCCGTTTAAAAGATATGTTTAACAAACCTGTAATTCTAATTTCCATAAATGGTGATATTGGAAAAGCATCAGCAAGATCTATACTAGGCTTCGATATTGGTTCAGTAATTATCTCAGCTACACAAGAAAAAATATTATTAAAAGGTGGAGGACATAAAATGGCTGGAGGTTTTTCAATTCAAATTGAAAATATAGATATGTTTAAAGATTTCGTTTTTAAAAAATTTAAAGGTATTAATGAAGATTTAAAAAGTGAAAAGCCATTGTTACTAGATAGCATTATAGCGCCATCTGCAGTAAATCTAGAATTTTACAATAAAGTATCATTACTGTCTCCATTTGGATCAGGCAATCCAGAGCCAAAATTTATTATTGAAGATGTAAAAACTATCAATGGTAAAATTATAGGTGAAAAACATATAAAATCAGTTTTAATCGGTAAAGATGGCTCCACAGTAAAATCTATAGCTTTTAATGCGACAGAAAATGACTTAGGTAGTTATCTTCTAAAAAAGAATAGTAAATCATTTAATATTGCTGGAAAATTATCCCTAAATGAGTGGAGGGGGCAATCAAATGTAGAGTTTATTATCGATGATATTTCTGTTAATAAGACTTTCAAAAATACGGTCCCATCGTCTATCGGTTAGGACAGTTGGTTTTCATCCAACAAAGAGGGGTTCGATTCCCCTTGGGACCGCCAAAAATTATGAAGTATAAAATTGCTGTAATAGAAGAAATTCACAAAGATGGCCTGGATCTTCTGGAAAAACATCCTGATTATGAATTTGAATTAATAACAGACGTTTCTGAAACAAATCTTATTAAAAAATTACCAGATTTTGACGCTTGTACGCTTAGAGTTTCTAAACTCGATGAAAATATTTTGAAACACTGCAAAAAATTAAAAGCTATTTCAAGACATGGTGTTGGATATGATAATGTTGATTTAAACTTTATCAAAAAAAATGATATTTCTTTATTAATTACTGCTACAGCCAATGCTGTTGCTGTTGCGGAACATGTAATTTCAATGTTTCTAGCTTTATCTAAGTCAATTATTAGATATGATAAAGAAGTAAGAGATGGAAATTTTAAAGATAACTCAAATAAAATAGAAACATTTGAACTTTTGAATAAAAATATTTTAATAGCCGGGTTTGGCAGAATAGGAAAAAAACTTATTTCAAGATGTTTGTCATTCGATACAAAAGTATATGTGTATGATCCCTACGTTGATGAAAAAATTATTAAAGAACATGGCGGTATAAAGGTAAACTCTATCGAAGAAGGTCTAAAAATCGCTGATTATATTTCTTTACATATGCCTTTAACTAAAGAAACTAAAGATTTACTTAATTATTCAGTATTTAAACAAATGAAAAAAAATTCAATAATAGTAAACACAGCTCGTGGTGGAATTATTAATGAATCTGATTTGGAAAAAGCTTTGAATGAAAAATTAATATTTGGTGCAGCGTTAGATGTTTTTTCTAAAGAACCAGTCGAAAAAAACAATCCACTGCTTAAAAATAACAAAGTTATTTTAAGCCCGCACTCAGCAACATTTACAGATGAATGCACATCAAGAATGGGAATAGAAACAACAAAAAACATTATTGATTTTTTTGAAAATAAATTGGATAAATCAATGATTGTAAAATTATGATTGATGTAAAAAGAAAATTGAGAAATTTTGGACCTCTTGAATTTTTAGTAATGAGTTCATTAACTTATGTATTGATAATGTTAATTTGGACAGGGTCAACGAGATCCGCTGTTGTAGAAAAGGCTAATGATATTAAATCTAATCACAAAATGGTTGTGGATTTTATTAATGATGAGGTAAACAAATGTAGTTCAGATACATCTGGGAATACCTCTTGGGGAGAAAGTTGTAATTCTAATTGGAACTCTTCAAAAATTGTAGATTATGTTATTAATAATTTTAAATTAAACAACCCTTATAAAATTGATAGTCCTTTAATTCAAACATCACAGGATCCAAGAATACAAGCTGAGGGTAAAGCGGGTCAATCAACTGATAAAGGTATTATTTTTGTGTCTGAAGGTAATTTTGACTCTGAAGCTGGATCTGAGTGGATTATAGGAACTTGTATTAAGTCTCCATGTGTAGCCGCAGGTAACAATGAACTTGTATCAGCGTATCGTTAATTGACTATTTCAAAACCACATTCTTTGGCTGTTTTACTTAAATAATTAAAACCTATTTTAGCATATTCAAATGGATTAGCTTTAGCTGGATCTTGTTCAGCCTCAACAACCAACCATCCATTATAATTTTTTTTAAATAAAATTTTTAAGAAAGGTTTATAGTCAATACACCCGTCACCTGGGACTGTAAATGCTCCATCTAAAAACGCTTGCCTAAAAGTACTATCGTTTTTTAATGATTTCTCTAATACTTCTTTACGAATATCTTTACAATGAACATGAACTAATCTCTCGCTAAAATCATCTGCAAGTTTAATTGAATTACCTTGAGCAAATAACATATGACCAGTATCGATTAAAAGTTTTACTGTATCATTCGTATTTTCTATTAATCTTTTTGTTTCTTTTTCTGTTTCAATTACAGTTCCCATATGATGATGGTATGCTAGTGGCATTCCTACATCCATCATCATTTTACTTATTTCATTAATTCTGGTAATTAACAATTTCCAGTCATCTTCTGATAGTTTTGGTCTTTTTGATAATGGTGTATTAGGATCTCCTTGTATAGAGTTAGTAACTTCCGCAAAAACCATGCATGGCGAATTACAATCTTTAAATAGTTTAAGTTGTTGACTCATTAACTTAAATTCCTCTGATGGTGTATTTTTTAAAAGTTGTGCGCCATACCATCCAGAACATAGTTGTAAATTTTCTTTTTTTAATTTTGGTATTAGTTCTTTGGCATTTTTAGGAAACTTACCACCTGACTCTATTCCTGTAAAACCAGCTTTACTCGCTTCAGCTAGACATTGTTCTAATGATGTTTCTCCACCTAGTTCTGGCATGTCATCATTGCTCCATGCTATTGGTGCTATTCCTAATTTTATAGACATAATTTTAATAAAGTACTAAGTTTATATTACAATTAATAAATTTATACAAAAAATATGATCAATGTAGCTCTTTTTGGATTTGGAAGAATTGGCCAGATGCATGCCGAAAATCTAACTAAAAATAAAGAAATAAAGTTGTTATATGTGTATGAAAAAATTGAAAAATTAAGCAATAAAGCTAAAAAAATTTATGGTTGCAAAATTGAAAAAAATTATAATAAAATCTTTAATGATAAAAACGTAGATATAGTTTTTATCTCCAGTCCTACAAATACTCACATCAAATTTATTGAAGAAGGAATGAAAAGAAAAAAAACAATTTTTTGCGAAAAACCTTTAGATTTAAATATCAATAAAATAATTAAGAGTTTAAGAAAAGTTAAAAAGATTAAACCTAAAATTCAATTAGGATTTAATAGAAGATATGATCCAGGACATTTTTCAATAAAAAAAGATTTAGAGAAAAATAAAATTGGTAAGTTAGAAAAAATTATCATAACAAGTAGAGATCCAGCACCACCTGCTATTTCTTATTTAAAATCATCAGGAGGAATTTTTAAAGATATGATGATACATGATTTTGATCTATGCAGATTTTATTTAGGAAATGATGAAATAAAAGAAATCCATGCTTTTACTTCGTCATTTGTGCCCTTTTATAAAAGAATAAAAGATCATGAGTTAGCTGTTGTTACAATGAAATCAAAAAAAGGAGTGATTTGCGTTATCACTAATTCTAGACACTGTTCTTTTGGTTACGATCAAAGAGTTGAATTATTTGGTAAAAAGGGAATGTTAATTTCAGGTAATAAAAAAGAAAATTCCACTGAGTTATTCAACTCAACTCAAACTAACTCTCAAAAAACCTTTTTTAAATTTTTTTATTGAACGTTATAATGATGCATACAATATTCAACTTAGAGAATTAATCTCTCTGCATAAGAATAAAATTAAATCTAGATCTACTTTTGAAGATGGTTATATTGCTTTAAAATTAGCTAATGCGGCATATAAATCCTTAAGATTAAAAAAAACAATTAAAGTGTAATATCTATAATAACTTTTAAATATACTGTAGGTTGTATCTAAAATATTTTTTTTTGAAATTATCCCTATAATTTGTTTAAATGCGCACAAATTAATTAACAACAAGAGGGAAATAATGAAAAAAGTATACTTAACAATAGCTGCTCTTTTAACATGGGCGATGACATCAGTTGCTGCTTTAGCGGTTGATATTATTGTTGTGTCACACGGGCAAGCTAATGACCCTTTCTGGTCAGTTGCAAAAAATGGTGTAGATAAAGCTTGTAAAGATATGAAAGTATCTTGCAAATATACTGCTCCAGCAACATTCGACATGGTTGAAATGGCAAAACTAATCGATAACGCTGTTTCTCAAAAACCAAAAGGTATCGTAATTACTTTACCAGATGCTGCCGCTTTAGGTAAATCTGTTAAAGCTGCAATATCTGCAGGTATTCCAGTAATATCTATGAACTCTGGTTCAGATGACTACATGAAACTAGGAATTAGTGCTCACGTAGGTCAAACGGAATTTGAAGCAGGAGTAGGTGGCGGACAAAAAATGAAAGCTGCTGGTGGAAAAAAAGCATTATGTGTTAACCACGAAGTTGGTAACGTTGCTTTAGATAGAAGATGTGCTGGTTTCAAAAAAGGTTTTGGAGGTTCTGTAGAAATATTAGGAACATCTAATGACCCAACTGAAATTCAAAAAGCTGTAGCTGCTAAATTAGGTGGTGGATATGACACTATTCTTACTTTAGGAGCTGGTCTAGCAGGTGAAGCTGCTCTTAAAGCTTTAGAGTCAGCTGGTAAAGTTGGAAGCGTTAAACTTGGAACATTTGATATGTCTCCAGGAATGCTTAAAGCTGCTGCTGCTGGAAAAGTTGAGTTCTTAATTGACCAACAACAGTACTTACAGGGTTACTTACCTATAGCTATCTTTTCTCAATATATGAGATACGGAACTATGCCAGCTGGTGTAGTTATGACAGGACCTGGTTTTGTTACACCTAAAAATGCTAAGAGTGTAATAAAATGGGCTGCTCAAGGTTATAGATAAAAAATATATCAAAAAGGCCTAGTGAATTCTCACTAGGCCTTTTTTTTTAAGTTTTTTTATTATGTCTACAAAGTCAAAAAGCATAAAAAGTAAAACTGATTTTAATCAGGACGAAAGACTTAAAAAAGTTTCAAATTTAAAAGTTTTATTAAACAGACCTGAACTAGGTGCTCTAGGCGGAGCAATTTTAGTTTTTATTTTTTTTGGTATTGTTGCTGGTGATACTGGTATGTTTAGCGCTTACGGGATTTTAAATTTTTTAGATGTATCAGCTAATCTTGGAATTATAGCCATCGCTGCAGCAATGTTAATGATTGGTGGAGAGTTTGATTTATCAATCGGTTCAATGATTGGTTTTGCTGGCATCTGTATAGCTATTCCAGCTATCTATTGGGGTTGGCCTTTATGGATGAGTATTATATTTGCTTTTTCAATGGCAGTTTTAGTCGGTTATTTTAACGGAATATTAGTAGTCAGAACTGGCTTACCATCTTTTATAGTTACACTTGCGATGTTGTTTATCTTAAGAGGAGCAACTTTAGCTTTAACAAGATTAATCACAGGACGTACACAAGTACCAGGTTTAAGAGTTTTAATTGAAAACGATCCTATAGCATGGATATTTGCAACAGACTCATTTAAATGGGTTTTTACATGGCTAGGTTCAATGAATTTAATTGCTTTAAGAACAGATGGTACCCCCTTAGCTACTGGTATTCCTCCTTCAGTAATTTGGTTTATAGCTCTTGCAATTTTAACTACTTGGATACTTATGAAAACTAGATATGGAAATTGGATTTTTGCATCTGGCGGAGATAAAAATGGAGCAAACAATGTTGGTGTGCCAGTTGGTAGGGTAAAAATAAGTTTATTTATTGGTACAGCAGTAGCAGCTACAATCTTTGCCACTATACAAGTTTTAGATGCTGGATCAGCAGATACGATGAGAGGAACTTTAAAAGAATTAGAAGCTATTGCTGCAGCGGTAGTAGGAGGGTGTTTACTTACTGGAGGATACGGGTCTGCCATTGGTGCTGCTTTTGGCGCAATAATTTTTGGAACTGTATCTATGGGAATTTTTTATACAGATGTAGACACAGATTGGTTTAAAGTCTTTTTAGGAGCAATGATGCTTATAGCCGTAATATTTAATAATTATATAAGAAGAAAAGTAACAGAAAGCAAATAATGTCAGATTATTTAGTTCAATTTAATAATATCAGTAAGTTTTTTGGAAAAGTTATTGCGCTAAAAGATGTAACAATGAAGTTACGCAAAGGTGAGATCATGTGTTTATTGGGTGACAATGGAGCAGGAAAGTCGACTTTAATTAAAACACTTGCTGGTGTTCATAAGCCTGATGAAGGAGAGATAATATTTGAAGGAGAAAAAATTATTTTTGATAGTCCTAAAGACGCTTTAGACATAGGTATTGCTACTGTTTATCAAGATTTGGCTTTAGTTCCTTTAATGAGTGTTACAAGAAATTTTTTTATGGGTAGAGAGCCTTTAAAAGGACCGCCTTTTTTAAAAACTTTTGATATAGAAAAAGCAAACAAAATTGCTGCAGAAAGAATGGGTCAGATAGGTATCGATGTTAGAGATCCATCACAAGCAGTAGGTACCATGTCAGGTGGTGAAAGACAGTGTCTTGCAATAAGTAGAGCTATTTACTTTGGTGCAAAAGTTTTAGTTCTTGATGAACCGACTTCTGCTTTAGGAGTTCACCAGGCGTCTGTGGTTTTAAAATATATAGTTAAAGCTGCCTCACAGGGTTTAGCAGTAATTTTAATTACACATAATGTTCATCACGCATATCCGGTCGGAAACAGCTTCACAGTACTTAATAGAGGTAAAAGTTTAGGAACATATGAAAAAAAAGATATTTCTAGAGAAAAACTTTTAAGTATGATGGCAGGTGGAGAAGAGCTTGATAAGCTAGAAGTTGAACTTAAAGAAATGAATAGAATTTCTTCATAGAAATGCAAATTGGTATAGATTTAGGTGCTACAAAAATTGAATACGTTTTATTAGATAAAAATAATAAAGAATTATTACGAAATAGAATCGAAACACCAAAAAACTATAGTGAAACAATAACTTCTATAATCTCAATTATTAAAGATATCGAAAATAAAAATAAAAATAATTTGAATGTAGGGATTTGTCACCCAGGTGCGACCGATAAAACAACAGGTTTAATTAAAAATGCTCACAATTCACTCTGGTTAAATGATAAAAATTTAATCAAAGATTTAAGGAAAAAAATTAATAATAATATTTACTTAGAAAATGATGCAAATTGTTTTTGTTTATCTGAGGCATTTGATGGTTCTGCTAGCCATTATGAAACTGTTTTTGGTATAATTCTTGGCTCTGGCTGTGGTGGTGGGTTAGTAATAAACAAAAAAATAATTTCTGGCTCGAATGGTTTGGGAGGTGAATGGAGTTTAAATCAAATGCCTGATATGAAAGTGCAAAATTTAAAATCAGAAGAAAAAATAGATTTCTCTAATAGAATAGAGGGTTTTCTTTCTGGAAAGTCTATAGAAAAAAATTTCTATTTAAATTTCAAAAAAAAAATGACAGCTAAAGAAATTTTTTTCAATTACAAAAAAAATGAAAATGATGCTAGCAAATTTATAGATGATTATAAAATAAAATTAGCGAGAGCCTTGGTTGTTATAATAACTACTATTGATCCAGATGCGATTGTTTTCGGTGGGGGAGTTTCAAATGAAATTGATTTTTTAGATGAAATCAAACAAATTACATCAAAATTTATTAATGAACCTAATTTAAAAACAATTTTTCTAAAACCATTGTATGGTGATGCAAGTGGTGTTCGAGGTGCAGCACTATTAGGAAGAGAAAACTTTATTTAATTATATTCTTAATTTCTTTTTTAGAGAAAATCGTTGGTCGTTCACATAATTGATTTATTTTGACTTTTTTACCTTTTTTTGCGGAATTATGTATTGCATCAATTATATTCAACACATGTAAAGATAAATTTCCGTTACATTTATGTAATTTCTTCTTTTGAATAGAACTTATCATTTCAGACAAACCCACGCCTCTATAATTTGCATTAGTAGGTGACTCGTTTGCTCTTGAACTTTGTGATCGAATATTGATTTTTCCGAGTGTCATTTTATTTGTTTTAAAATTTTTCCATGAACTACCTAATTTTTTACTAATTAAAACTGATCCACCAAACATATTTGGATCAGGGACAATCATTGATCCCTCATTACCATATAATTCAATATGATTTCTTAAATGCGAAATTACATCGAAAGAGAGTGTCAGTCTGATTATAGTTCCATTTAAAAATTTAATTGTTGAAAAATAAGTTGTTGGACATTCTACTTTAAACTTTTTGCCTTTTTTAGGGCCAATGCCAATAACTCTTTTTGATTTACCTTTTTCAGATTGACTAAAAACTTCTTTTGCAGGACCCAATAAATTTACTAAAGCAGTTAAATAATATGGTCCCATATCTATTACAGGTCCGCCACCCTTTTTTGCAAACCATGGTTCTGGGTTCGGATGATAAGATTGGACACCTGGATATGCGAAGATAGCATTTCCAAATTTAACCTTACCAATAATTTTTTTATCTAGCAGCTCTCTTGATTTCTGAATACCACCACCCAAAAATGTATCTGGTGCATTTCCAACGTACAATTTTTTTTTTTTTGCTAATTTAATTAATCTTATTCCATCAGATAAATTTATAGCTAGAGGTTTTTCCGAGTAAACATGTTTACCATGTGTAAGAGCAAGTTTTGCAACGGAATAATGAGCTGTAGGAATTGTTAAATTTAGAATTACTTTTATATTTTTATCATTTAATAATTCTTTTATTGAAACAGCTTTTATTCCATTCGCTTTTGCACATTTAATTGCAGCTTTGTTATTGATATCAGCACATTTTATTATTTTAAAATTATTAAAATACTTATGTGCTCTAAAGTATGTTTCAGCTATATGACCACAACCTATCAGGCCTACGTTAAAAATTTTCTTCATCAATTTTAAACACCTTTTCTTTGTTTTTTCTTTCCTTCAAGATGTTCTTTTAAAGATTTTTTGTTTTCTTCTGTTGTAGGAATTCCAAGGGTAGGGCTTTCCCAGTACGCTGAACCTTCTAACCACTGATAACCATCTGTATGAATTGAAATTACATAAGTTTTTTTTGATTTCTTTGCTCTTTTAAATGCCTCTTCTAATTCAGCGATAGAATTAACATGTTCACCATCTGCTCCCATACTTTTTGCATGTCCTACAAAATCTACAGGCACTAAGTTAGTAGTCTTTGAACTTTTGAGTAAGCAATTAAATTCTTTGCCACCTTTATATAATTGCAACCTATTAATTACAGCGTGACCACCGTTGTCACAAACTATTAATATTAGTTTATTGTTTGTTATGACAGAGCTGTAAATGTCTGAATTATAAAGTAGATAAGATCCATCGCCGACAAATGAAACTATTTCCTTATCTGGATTAGCCATCTTAATACCAAGTGCTCCGGAAATTTCGTAACTCATACAACTAAAACCCCATTCTGTTTCATGTGTATTTAGTTCTCTAGGTTTCCAAACCTGAATTACTTCACCAACCAATCCTCCAGCTGCTGTCACTGCTATGTCCGTTGGATCTGAATTTCTATAACATGCTCCAATAACTTGGGCATAACTTGGAAGTTTTTGATTAGTTGGTCCACTTGCTTTATCAACATACGCTTCCCAGTCTTTCAATTCTTTTCTGGATTTTTTATACCAATTGTCATCAGCTTTCCAACTTCCTAATGCTTGTGATAATTCCATTAAAGATACTTTAGCATCTCCAACAATTGCTTGTGCCATGTGTTTATTAGCATCAAATCGTGCAGCATTTATGGAAACTAATTTAAAATTAGGATTTTCAAAATTTGCCCAAGAGCCTGTAGTAAAATCTGCAAGCTTAGTTCCAATAGCAATCGCTGTATCAGTTTCTTTACTTAAATTGTTTGCAGCTTTTCCACCTAAACCACCAATAGTTCCTAAATAATGAGTATGATCTTTTTTCATTGATGAATATCCCATTACAGTTTGTGTAACAGGAATGTTATGTTTTTTTGCAAAATCGCTTAATTCATCTGTTGCATCTGAATAAAAAACTCCTCCACCGGCAATAATAATTGGTTTTTTAGATTTTTTTATTAGCTCAGCTGCTTCTTTGATTTGAAAATCATCCGGTTTAGGTCTTCTTATCGTATGAACTCGTTCTTTAAATAATTCTTCTGGATAATCATAAACTTCACCTTGAACATCTTGACTTAATGAAATACATGCTGGACCACAATCTGCTGGATCTAACATAATTTGAATCGCTTGTTGTAGACTTGAAATGATTTGTTCTGGTCTAGTAATTCTATCAAAATATCTTACAACAGGTTTAAACCCATCATTCTGAGTTATCCCTGGATTATTAAAGTGTTCAACTTGTTGCAATACAGGATCTGGCATTCTATTTGCAAATGTATCACCAGGTAAAAAAAGTATTGGAAGTCTATTGCTCATTGCAACAGCTGCCGCAGTAATCATATTTGTTGATCCTGGACCTACGGAAGAGGTTGCAACAAAAATTTGTTTACGCCTTTTTGCCCTTGAATACGCTATTCCTGTTAAAGCCATGTTTTGTTCATGGTGGCCTCGCCATGTAGGAAGTTCTTTTTGGTTTTCCTGAAGTGCTTGACCTAAACAGGCAACATTACCATGACCAAATATTCCAAACACTCCCGGAAATAAAGGCACTTTTTTTCCATCTATAAGAGTTTTCTGAGCGATTAAGAATTTAACTAAAGCGTGAGCACAAGTAAGTTGAATGTTTTTCATAAATTCAATATAAACTATTTAATTAATATTCTTTATTCAACAATAATATATGTACGATAAATACGGACAGTTCATTGATGGTAAGTGGCAAAAATCAGCAGGCGGTGAGACATACGATGTAATTAATCCTGCAACTGAAGAAGTAATAGGGAAGGCGTCAAAAGCAAATAGTTCAGATATCCAAAAAGCTCTAAAATCAGCTGAAAAGGGTTTACAAATTTGGAAAAATACTTCTCCTTGGGAAAGATCTAAAATTATAAGAAAGATATCAGATTTAATAAGAAAAAGAGTTGACGTTCTTTCAAAATGGTTAACACTTGAAGTAGGAAAGCCATTAACAGAAGGACCTGGTGAAATAGGTGGTGCAGCTGATATCTTCGAGTGGAATTCTGAGGAAACTAAGAGAATTTTTGGAGAAATAAATCAAAGTCGATTTCCAAATACACAGATTCACGTCATGTATCAACCAGTTGGAGTTGTAGCAGCTTTAGTTCCATGGAATTTTCCAGTCATTCTTGCTTCAAGAAAAATTTCAACTGCTTTAGCAGCAGGATGTTCAGTAATAGTTAAACCGGATGTAATAACTCCAGGTAGCGTTATGGAGATAGTTGATATTTGTAGAGAGGCAGGTGTTCCTCCAGGAGTGGTTAATTTATTATCGGGAGACCCAGCTGGAATTTCTGAAGAATTAATTAAGTCAGATATAATAAAAAAAATTTCAATAACAGGATCGACAAGAGTTGGTAAGTTAATTTTAAAACAGGCTGCAGACAAAGTTCAAAGAGTAACAATGGAGCTGAGCGGTCACTCTCCATTTATAGTTTTTGATGATGTTGATTTAAATAAAGTTACCGATATGGCAATAACTTCAAAATTTAGAAATAATGGGCAAGTATGTATTTCGCCTAACAGATTTTATATTCACGAAAAGAAAAAAGATGAATTTGCCAATTTAATGGTTGAGAAAACAAAAAAACTAAAAATTGGAAACGGAATGGATAAAGATACATTGCTTGGTCCTTTGTGCACTAAACAACGACTAGAAGGTGTTGAAAAATTAGTAGAAACTACAAAAAAAGAAGGTGGTAAAGTCTTACTGGGAGGAAAAAGAGCTGCAAATTTTAATAAAGGATATTTTTACGAACCTACAATATTCGATAATATAAAAGATAATTTTACTGTTATGAGAGAAGAACCATTCGGTCCAATAGTCCCTATTTTAACTTTTAAAGATTTTGATGAAGTAATGGACAGAGCAAATAATAATGATCTAGGTTTATGTAGTTATGTTTACACAACTGATTTAAAAAAAGCTAATAAAGCATCCGAGCTACTAGAGACTGGTTGTGTTGCAGTTAATACTCCTGTTGTCGCTGTAGCAGAAGCACCTTTTGGTGGAATTAAACAAACTGGGTATGGAAGAGAAGGTGGCTCAATGGCAATTAAAGATTATTTAAATATAAAATATACTCATTTCGGAATCTCGTACGAATGAGAAAAAATAAACTTAAAGAACTTTTCAAAGCAGGTAAACCAATTATTAATGGTTGGTTAGCAGTACCAAGTTCTTTTTCAGCTGAAGTAATGGCTAATCAAGGCTGGGACTCTTTAACTATAGATATGCAGCATGGTCTTTTAGATTATCCAAATGCAATAAATATGTTGCAAGCAATTTCAACGACCGAAACTACTCCAATGGCTAGAGTTAATTGGAATGAGCCTGGCCAAATAATGAAGATTTTAGATGCTGGATGCTATGGAATTATTTGTCCAATGATAAGCAATAGAAGAGAGGCGGAAAATTTTATTCAAGCGTGCCAATATCCACCGAAGGGTTATAGAAGTTTTGGTCCAATAAGAGCATCAATTTATGGAGGTGGTGACTATGTAAAACATGCGGATCAAGAAATATTAAAATTAGCTATGATAGAAACTAAAGAAGCTTTGGAAAAACTTGATGAAATTTTAGACACACCAAATTTAGATGGTGTCTACATAGGTCCTGCAGATTTAAGCTTAGCTGTTGGTGAGGAACCGGGTTTTGATAAGGCTGAAAATACAAAAGCTTATAAAGAAATTCTTAGAATTTTAGAAGCTACAAAAAAAAGAAACCTATTGGCGGGTTTGCATAACGGTACAGCAGAATATGCAGAAAAAATGCTAGAAAAGGGATTTAATTTAGTTACAGTTGGTTCCGATAGCAGATATATATCAGCAGGTGCAAAATCAGATCTAGAGAAATTAAAAGGAATTAAAGGATCTAAATCTAAGGGATATTAGTAGTAAATGTTTTATGTTTATATGCTCAAATCGAAGAGCGTTAAACCTATCACTTATGTAGGATATACAAATAACTTACAAAAAAGAATCAACCTTCATAACTCTGGTAAAGGCGCAAAATTCACAAGAGGTAGAAAATGGACGCTTATTTATAAAGAAAAATATAAATCAAAAAAAGAAGCAATTTCTAGAGAATATTATATAAAGAAAAATAGATCGTTTAGAAAAAAAATTAAAGATAACAATAAGTGAAAATAGCAATATTATTACCCTATAAAGAAAACTTTTCTCCAGAGTATCCCGGTGCAGTTTCTTTATTTGTAAATGAAACAAGTAAAATAAGTAAATACAAAAAAGATATAATAGTATTTGGAAACACCGATTATAAAAAGAAATATAGTTTAAGATACATAAATATCAATTTAATTAAAAACCCTCTATTAAGTCAAACTAGAGAATACGTTAATAAATTTTCTAAAATACAAAAAAAATATAATATTTCATTGTTTGAAGTACATAATAGACCAAGTTATATTTTTCAACTTAATAAAAATATTCCAAATAAAATTTTTTCGTTATTTTTTCATAATGATCCCCTTTCAATGGATGGATCAAAAACTATAGAAGAAAGAAAAAAATTACTTAAAATTTGTTATAAAATAATTTTTAATAGTAATTGGTCTAAAAAAAGATTTCTAGAAGGGATGGAAAATAAATTTGTTAATAGCAATAAATTAGTTGTTTTTTTTCAATCTGCAAAAAAAAATAATATTTCAATTTTAAATAAGAAAAAAAATTGGATAACATTTGTTGGAAAACTAAATAAAGCAAAAGGATATGATGTTTTTGCCAAAGCAATAAAAAATATTTTAAATAAATATCCTAATTGGAAAGCTAAGATTATCGGAGATGAAAAAAGGGAAAAGATTGAACTCAAACATATAAATGCAGATATCCTGGGATTTTTACCACACAATAAAGTTTTGGAAGTTTTTAAAAAGACTAGTATAGCTGTTGCTTGTTCAAGATGGGAAGAACCATTCGGTAGAACAAGCCTTGAAGCTTCCGCAAGTGGATGTGCGGTAATTATTACTGAAAAAGGTGGATTACCAGAAACTGTTACTAATGCTAAAATTTTGAAAGATCTTAACGCAAAAAATTTAGAACAAATTATAAAAAGATTGATTGAAAATAAAAAATTAAGAAATGAATATCAAAAATTATCATTAAAAAACTTTTATCTAACACATGAATACATTACGAATAAAATTGATAATTATAGAGATGATAAACTAAAATTTTATAAAGGATTCTTTACTAAAAGATCAAGAAATCACTTACGTATATTGCATATAACTAATTTTAATGAAAGACTAGATGGAAGACTTTTTTTTAATACTGGTAGAAGAATAAATAATGGATTTATAAGACTAGGTCATAGTGTTTTAGGTTTTAGCGATAGAGATATTCAAAAGTATTATAAATCGTTTGGTGATTTAAAAGGAGCAAAAACATTAAACGACAAATTGAAGAAAACTTGTTATAATTATAAACCTGATTTAATTATTTTGGGTCATGCTGATTTGATTTCGTCAGATCAAATTTCTGAGTTAAGAGATGATTATCCTAATACGCGATTTGGCCAGTGGTTTTTAGATCCTCTTAATAAAAAAGGTCCAGATTATGATAGAAATAAAAAAAGAATATTAGATAAAATTGATGTAGTAGATGCATCATTTTTAACTACAAGTCCTGATGCTTTAAGTTTTTTGAAAGATAAGAATAGTTTTTTTATACCAAATCCGTCAGATAGTTCTTTTGAAACTTTAGATAATTATAAAAAACCATGTAATGTTGATGTTTTTTTTGCTCTAAGTCATGGTGTACATAGGGGAGTCCTTAAGTCGGGTAAAACAGACGATAGGATTACTTTCTTGAATAAATTAGTATCAATTACTCCTGATATAAAATTTGATATTTACGGTATTAAAAAAATTCAACCAATTTGGGCTGATCATTATTTCAAAACAATTCAAAATGCAAAAATGGGTTTAAATTTAAGTAGGGGTGATGCCATTAAATATTATAGCAGTGATAGGATTACTCAAATAATTGGTAATGGCTTGGTTTGTTTAATTGATGAAAAAACAAAATACAATAATTTCTTCAATTCAAATGAGATGGTTTTTTATAAAAATGTTAATGATCTATCAGAGAAAATAATCAAAATATCAAAAGATGAAAAACTTAGAAAAAAAATAGCCATGAACGGTAAAAAAAAATACATGAAATATTTCAATTCTGATTTAGTTGCTCAACATATTATTAATAAAACATTAGATATAAAAGTTAAAAAAAGAAATTACTGGGAAAGGTAATGTTTTCAATAATAATTCCTACTTATAATAATATAGATTACTTAAAACTTTGTTTATCTAGCATTAAAAAGAACTCATTATATACGCACGAAATAATAATTCATATAAATGAAGGTACTGATGGCACCAAATCATTTCTGGACAAAACAGATTTCAATTTTACTTACAGTGAAGTTAATGCAGGTGTATGTGTTGCTTTTAATGAAGCGGTCAAGAAAGCAACCAAAAAATATATAGTTTTAGCACATGATGATATGTATTTTTGTCCCAATTGGGATAAGGTTTTTTTATCTGAATTAAAGAAATTACCAGAGAATTCAGACTTTTTCCTATCAGGAACAATGGTTCAACCATTTGAGTCTTATATAAATCTTGATTGTGGTGATAATATTAATAATTTTGATGAACAAAAACTACTTTCAGAACTGCCTAAAATTAAATTTAATGATTTTCAAGGTACCCATTGGCAACCATCTTTAATTCCCTTAAAAACTTGGAATAAAGTTGGCGGTTTTAGTGAGGAATTCAGCCCGGGTTTGGGATCTGATCCAGATTTTAATATGAAGCTTTGGAAAATAGGTGTCCGGTTATTTAAAGGTCTTGGAAATTGTAGAGTTTACCACTTTTCATCTCTTTCATTAAGAAAAAAAACATGGAACAATGGTGCTAAAACTTTTTTATTAAAATGGGGAATAAGCATAAAATTTTTTAAAAACCATTATTTAAGGTCAGATCAAACTTTTAAACAATCGTTAAATGAACCTAAAAAGAATCTAAATTATTACACTGGATTATTAAAATGTAAAATAGCTTATTTTTTTCATTCTATTTTTTCAAAAAAGACTCAATAAGTTTATTAAAATTTTTTTCATATTTTAATTTTATTGAGTGCATTATTTTTAAATAAATTTGCCTCTTTTATATATCTTCTTACCATTTGAGTTGTTTTGTGTCCTGTCATAGCCATTATGCTTCTTTCGTCAGCACCGGACTCTGCAGCTACTGTTGCAAATCCTGACCTTAAACTGTGTCCTGAAAAGTTTTGATTTTCTATTCCCGCTAATTTTAAACAATCTTTAATTATTAATACTACTGACTGATCTGTTAACCTACGATTAGATAGTTTTGATCCCTTATTAAATCGTCTAAATATTGGGCCTGTTCTAATTTTTGATAAAGTTAACCAATTTTTTAAACTTGTAACTGGACAATATTTTTCATTTGAGAAGTAGGGCAGTCCTTTTATTAAACCTTCTCCAAATTGATCTGTTTTAGACCTTCTTAGATTAATTTTTACACCTTCTTCAACGAAATCTATGTCTTCATAGTCAATGGAAATTAACTCTGTCCTTCTAAATCCTCCTCCAAAACCTATAAGTATTAACGTTCTGTTTCTTAATTTTTTAATTTTTTCTGTTTTTTTTTCGTCTATTACATTAATTATTTGTTTTAAGTGATTGATTAATATGGGTTTTTTTCCTGTTTGAATGCTTCCTTTTTTTCTTTTTATGCCCATCAGGTTTTCAATAATTACCGGATGTTTTGTATCTAAATAATGTCCTTTTAACTTATGAACTACTCCAATAGATACCAGTCTTCGTCTTAAAGTGCTTATTTTGGAGTTTGCAGAAAGGTGTGTAAGGTATAATGATACAACTTTAGGTTCAGTTGGCATTGAATTAAATCCATGTTTCGCACAAAAAGCACCAAAATTTTTAAAATCAGATTTATACGCCCTCAGCGTGTTATTTGCTTTAGAACTTTTGAGATTTTCAAGAGTTTCCTCATGAAGCTTTTTTACGTCTGTTATTAACTCATTCATATTATTACTATTGATAACAATTAATTATCATTAGTAATATATTAAGTGATTTTAGATGTCAATACGTATAATTTTAAAACTGATGATTAAATTTATTCTTCCTATAGTAGTATTTATAGCTGCTGTATATGGAATTTCATACTTCTGGACTAACTCAAGCTCAAAAGGCAAAAAAATGATAGCTTTAGGCTTAATAATAGCCCTTATAATTGGCTTATCTCTAACAATTTACCTAATTTTTGACTAATGAAGCTAACTGGTACTAAATTTCAGCTGAAAGTATGGGCTTATTTGAGGAAAATACCTCGTGGAAGCGTTAAAACCTACTCTCAGGTAGCAAAAGCCATTGGAAAACCCCTAGCAGTACGTGCTGTGGCCAATGCTATAGGAAAAAACCCTTATGCGCCCAAAATTCCTTGCCATAGAGTTATAAGATCTGATGGATCACTTGGAGGCTATTCAGGCAAAGGAGGCGTAAAAACAAAGAGATTTTTACTAAAAAAAGAGGGTATAAGGCTCTAGAATTGTTATTTGACGGGCGATCGGGTCTATTAGCCCCTATTTCACTGTATTTTTTACCCACACACCAGTCAGTTGTACTCTAAAATCAATGATCGCAAAAAAAACACCCTCTAAGGCCGTTTAAACGCTATATTCAGTACACGCAATGCTTGTAGATTTATTAATTATTGCCGCTTTTAGAGTAGTATAAAACACGTTATTTTGCTGGATTTTAGCTTTACAATCTTTAATTTTTAAGAGCTGATCTTGTAAAACCTTGATTTTTAGCATCTATTTGGACTTATTTATTAATTTTTAAAGCTCAAATAAGCTTTATTTTTCAATGTTTATTTACTTTTTTTGTTATATATATAAATAATACTTACCTATTACTTCATTAATTACTTTAATTATATTATGTAAGTTACTGTATTTATTGAAAATATTTAAGGCTTAAATAAACAACAATCGGGATAGTAATAAATGACATAACAGTGGATGTCACGATAACACTTGCTACGCTGTCTACTACCTTTCTCTCTGAATACATTGAGCCCACCAAATAAGTTAAAACTGCACTTGGCATACATGATTGAATTAGAAGAACACCTGCAGCAAAACCGTTTAAATTAAGAAATTTAATTAATCCAAATCCTATTAAAGGACCGATAATAACTCTAACCGCTCCTAGAATTGATGCATGAGTCCAAGAAACTACTTTTAATCTTGATAAAGCAATACCTAAAGACATTAAAACTAAAAATATTGTAGCGTATGTGAGTAAAAATGTAGTGTTTTCTAAATATCCAGGAACATCCCATTCAAAATATAAAAATATGACTGAAACAATTATTCCGTAAATTGGCATATTCTTAATTAATATTTCAAATGAAAAGCTTTTTTTGGCTAATAAAACTCCGAGTGTAAAGTGAAGAAGAATAATTACTGATGCAATAGCAGATGCGACCCCTAGCCCAGCTGTTCCATAAGCAAATAAACAAATAGGAATACCCATATTTCCAGTGTTGGGTAAAATTAATGGTGGTAATTCACTAATAAAATCTTTTTTAAGTAATAAAAGAAATATAATACCTACAATTGAAAAACCTCCAATTATAATAAGTGCATAAATAAAATATTCAGTAAAAACACTTAAAGTTACCCCAGTAGTTGTTATCGTATAAAAAATCATTGCAGGTGTACCAACGTTACCGGCAAATGTAGTTATAAAATCTGTGCTAATTTCTGGATTTTTTCTTCCAAGATAATAACCTACCCCAATAACAAAAAAAACAGGGGCGATAACATCGATGAGTTTTAAGTAGAGCTCCATTAAGCTCTTACATCAGATTTCCTTGGTTTTCTCAACTTATTTTTGAAATTTATAGCTTCTTCAAATTCCATCAAACGTTTATGGATTGATCTAAGCTCTGTTATTCTAGTCCAATTTTGTAAGAAAAGAGAAAAACTACTTTGGACTTCTCTAAAGGCACTGGATGTTTGGATTAAAACACCTAACGTCATAGCACCAGTGAACAAACCTGGACCCATTAACAAATAAGGTACAATAATCATAGTTTGGTTATACATTATTAACCAAAGATCAAAATATCCATAGTGTAGAAAAAGCCTATGATAATTGAATTTTATGCCTGTAAATAATTGTAAAATAGATGGAGCTTGAGCATAATTTTTTCTATCATCCTCACCGTAAACTAACTCTTTTCTAAAAGCAGCTTCAACTTTTTGATTATTATATTCAAGTCCAGGCAGTTTTATTCCAACTATCCAGCTAATTATTAAACCACCTAAACTAGCTACTAATGATACCCATACTAATGATCCTGAAATATCTTTAAAAAAAGGAATTACAACATTAGATGAAAGACCCCAAAGAATTGGAAGAAAAGCAATAAGAAGCATAATTGCTCTCACTATTTGTAAACCTAAACTTTCTACGATTTTAGCAAAATTCATAGCATCCTCTTGTATACGTTGAGAGGCCCCTTCTACTTTTGCATCAACAGCTCGCCAATAGGGCATATAAGAAAAAGTCATTGCCTCTCTCCATCTGAATGCCCACAATCTAGTGAAGTAATTTGTTACCGTATAAATTATTACATATGGAATAGCTAATTTCATAAACAAAGCTATACCATCGTAAAATTCTGATAATTCTCTTTCTGGAGCTTTTTGTAAAAGATCGTAAAAACCTTTATACCACTCATTAATTTTAACATCGATATAAGTTTGAGCTAAAAGTGATAAAATAATAAAAGCAAATCCACCCCACGACCAAAGCAACCATTTTCTTTCGGTAAAATAACTACGCCACATAACTAATTTTTAAGAAAATTATCTGCATAAGATTTAATAACAAATTCTTTCTTCTTGGGTTCAATAACTTTGTAGGAGATATTATTTTTTTTAGCATATTCTACAGCTTGCTCTTTTGAAGGGAATTTAAGAACAACCTCTTCCAAAGTATCTGATGAAGTTTCCCAGCCCATAAGAGGGTTTATAGAGGGGTCTTTAGTTTCAAATTCTAAAACCCATTTCTTTAGCTTGCCCCTACCCGATTGCATTGCGGTTTTAGAAGGTATGTAAATTTTAGCTTTTTTCATACTTATAATGGTCGGGGCGGCAGGATTTGAACCTGCGACCCTCTGGTCCCAAACCAGATGCGCTACCAGGCTGCGCTACGCCCCGATCGTCTGTTTTATAGGTTAATTATACCTTTTTGGCAATTGAAAGATAACCGCTATACAAGTAAATAGTACCTATGATCCAACAAATAACTAAACCGTTTAGAGAGTTTTTTAAATTGGAAGCATCTTCAGGAATTATGCTTTTGATAGCAGCGATACTAGCATTAGTTATAAGTAACGGTTCATATAGTGATGAATATTTTTCAATTTTAAAAAAATACATAACACTAGGAACAGATAGTTTTGGACTTAAATTAAGTGTTTTGCATTGGATCAACGACGTCTTAATGGCAATATTCTTTTTTTTCGTCTCTCTTGAAATAAAAAGAGAATTTATACAAGGTGAATTATCAAATCCTAAACAGGCTTTATTACCAATTATAGGAGCTGTAGGAGGAATGGTAGTGCCTGCCCTATTTTACATATTTATTAATTACTCAGATAGCACCACATTAAATGGATGGGCTATTCCATCAGCAACAGATATTGCTTTTTCTTTAGGTGTATTATCATTATTAGGTAAAAGAGTTCCTATTTCATTAAAAGTTTTTTTAACAGCGTTAGCAATTATAGATGATTTAGGTGCTATTGTAATTATAGCTTTCTTCTATTCTGGAAATATACAGTCTACTTATTTAATTTTAATGTTATTATCAGTAATAGTTTTAATTGGATTAAATAAATTCAAAATAAACAGTTTTTTACCGTATTTAATTGTTGGAATTTTTTTATGGGACTTTACACACCAGTCTGGTATTCATGCAACGATTGCAGGCGTTCTTTTAGCTTTAACAATTCCCCACAACACCAAAAATCATAAAAATTCTTTATTGTTGAAATTAGAACATGGTCTTTCACCTTATGTAGCTTTTGGAATAATGCCAATATTTGCATTTGCCAATGCTGGTGTTTCGCTTGAAGGTTTAACTTTTGCAACTCTTTTAAATCCAGTACCGCTAGGAATTGTTTTGGGATTATTTTTTGGAAAACAAATTGGAGTTTTTGTTTTATCTTATTTATCAGTAAAATTAAAAATTGCAGACAAACCTAATAATTCAACTTGGCCAGCATTCTACGCAGTTTCAATTTTAACTGGGATAGGTTTTACAATGAGTTTATTTGTTGGAAATTTAGCATTTGCTAACGATATGCAATACATTGATGGAGTGAAAATTGGCGTACTCGCAGGTTCATTGCTTTCAACTGTTTTTGGATATGTTTTATTGTTATTATTCTCAAAAAAATGATTTCCAACGAAATAATTAAATTTGCTTCAAATACCTCCAACGTAGGATTAACAAATAAATATACTTTTAAATCTACAAAAAAAAATTCTATGTGTGGAGATGTAATCAAAGTAGAATTGATTCAAAAAAATTATAAAATTAATTCCATGAAATATGAAACTGAATCATGTGTTTTATGTGAAGCATCTGCTAGCCTGTTATCTAAAAATATTAAAAATCTTCCAATAAAGACTATTAAGGAAGAATTAAATAAACTGAAAAAAAGACCCTTTAAAGACTTGAAATTTATTTTTCCGAAAAAATTTAAAGAATTTAAGTTTTTAATAAATAAAGATAATTCAAATAGGTTAAATTGTATTTATTTACCTATTGATGCAGTGTTAAAAGCTTTAAAATGATGAAAAAAATACTTATTATATTTTTAATAATGTTTAGTTTTTTTAATAAAGGGAATTCAGCTTATGAAAAATTGGCTTATGAATTCAAATTTAATGGAATTGAAGGAAATTTAATTGATCTTAAAGATTATGAGAATAAAGTCATCGTTGTGGTCAATGTTGCTTCAAGATGTGGGTTTACAAATCAATATGAGGATTTACAAACACTGTGGTCTAATTATAGAGAAAAAGGTTTAGTTGTTTTAGGAGTTCCTACTAATAATTTCAAACAGGAGCCAGGATCTAATAAAGAAATTAAGGATTTTTGTGAGACTAATTTTAATATAAATTTTCCAATGACTGAAAAAATTGACGTCATTGGTAATAATGCCCACTCTTTTTTTATTTGGGCAAAAGAGAACCATGGAAAAAATGCTATACCAAAATGGAATTTTCACAAAATAATTATTGGTAAAGATGGAAAAGTTGCAGATACTTTTTCATCGATTACTAAACCATCGTCACAAAGATTTATTAATTTAATTGAAAAAGAAATTAAAAATTAAAACTTAAACCATCAAATGCAGGAATTATGTTTTTTGGTAATTTTTTTTTAAGAACAAAGTAATCTAAATCAATATGTAAATTAGTTAGTATTGTTTTTTTAGGTTTAACTAATTTCACAAAGTCAATAGCATCATCATAATTAAAATGAGATGGATGTTTATTTTTTCTTAAACAATCAATAATTAAAAAATCTAAATTCATAAGTTTTTTTGTAACTTTATTACTGATTTTGTTACAATCACTTATATAAGCTATTTTATCAAACAAATAGCCAGTTGCTTTAATCATTCCATGTGTAACTTCAAAAGGTTCTATTTGTAAATTGTAATTTTTATTTAAAATTTTAAATTTCTTTTTTACGATAATAGGTTTCATAATTGGTTTGTAACCATGTCTTTGTTTAAAACAAAAAGTGTATTTATTTTTTAATTCATTAATTGTTCTTGAAGATCCGTAAATTGGTATCTTTTTTTTATTCTTCCAAAAAAAAGGCCTCATTTCAAAAATTCCTGTTGTTTGATCAGCGTGTTCATGCGTGTAGATTATCGCATCAAGTGTATTAATCTTATTTTTTAAAAATTGACTTTTAATGTCAGGAGATGTGTCGATAAGTATTGATAAATCTCCTTTTTGAATATGAGCACAACATCGTGTTCTAAAATTTTTTGAGTTTTTTTTAAGTTTGCCTGAATAATTTGTTATCCAAGGCGATCCAAGTGAGCTACCACACCCAAGAATAGTAAATTTATTTTTCAATTTAACTCACCAAATAAATTAAAAAAATTTTTAGTAGTAATTTTTGAAAAATCTTCAAAAGAGATATTCTTTAATTTTGATAAAAATTTTACAGTATGAATAATATAACTAGGTTCATTAGGTTTTCCTCTTAATGGTACTGGCGCTAAGTAAGGAGAGTCTGTTTCAACTAATATTCTATCGTTCGGTAGTTCTTTAAAGGTATTTGCTAAGGTATCAGATTTTTTAAAAGTAACTACACCACTTGCAGAAATATAAGCGCCAAGATCTAACAAGTTAAATGCAAATTTTTTTGAACCTGTAAAGCAATGAATTAAAATTTTGAAATTTTTTTCTTTTAGTTTTTTATTAAGTATTTCTAATGTTTCTGTTTCTGCATTTCTAGTGTGTACTATTAATGGTAATTGTGAGTTCTGTGCAGCAGTTATATGCTCTTCAAAGCATCTAATCTGATCTAATTTATCAGAATGGTTATAGTAAAAATCAAGACCACTTTCTCCTATACCAATTATTTTTTTATTAAGTTTAGCTTTTTTAACTATTTCATCTGATTTTAAAGATCGATGGTTTTTAGCTTCATGAGGATGAATTCCGTAAGAACCATAAACACATTCATTATTTGAAATAATATTCAGAATTTTATCAAAAGATTTATCTTCTGTTGAGATTGTGAGTAAATATTTAACTCCATCTCTATTGGCTCTTTTGATAGTCTCTTTTAAAGACAAAGACATGGGTTCATAATTTAAGTGACAGTGGGAATCAATTATCATTTTCAATCTTATTAAAAAGTATTTCTAGTTCACCTAGTTCTTTTTTATGATTTAGAGTTTTTTCATTTTTTATGTTATCAATCTTTATATTTTCATTTGAAATATTTATCATAGCAAGAACTTTATTTGTTGCATTTGGAATTATTGGGTTAAGCAATATACTAATGTTTTTAATTTGATCGACAATAGTAAATAAAATGGCATTCATTCTTTCTGGGTCACTTTTTTTAACTGTCCATGGCTCAGAGTCATTAAAATATTTATTGGCTTCGAAGGAGAATCCTACAACTGCTTTCATATACTCATTTAAATTTTGATTATCCATCAAATTTTGAAGTTTTGGTAAACTATTCTTTAAATTATTTAAAAGTGTTTTGTCTGAATCGTTTAATTTTGTGCTATATGGTATTTTATTTCCACAATTCTTTTTAATAAATGACAAAACCCTTTGACATAAATTTCCATAATTATTTGCCAAATCATTATTAATACAATTTTTTAAATTTTCTAAAGAAATTGATCCATCGTTACCAAGTGATACTTCTTTAACTAAATAATATCTTAATTGGTCTATTCCATATTTTTCTATGATTTCTAAAGGATCTAGAATATTTCCTAATGATTTAGACATTTTTTTATCATCCGAAAGTATCCAGCCATGACCGAAAACTCTCTTTGGTAATGGTAATTTTGCAGCTAATAAAAAAGCTGGCCAAAAAACAGCATGAAACCTTAAGATATCTTTACCAATGATATGAACATCCGCAGGCCAAAAAGCTTTATATTTTTTATCTTCTGTATTAGGAAAATTTAATGCGCTTATATAATTAGTTAAGGCGTCTAACCACACATAAATTACATGTTTTTTATTTTTTGGTACAGGTATACCCCACGTAAATGAGGTTCTGCTTATGGATAAATCTTTTAATCCTTTTTCAACAAATTTAACAACCTCATTTTTTCTAGATTCAGGGAGAATAAAATTTGGATTTTTTTTGTAGAACTCCGAAAGTTTATTTGACCAAGCTGATAATTTAAAAAAATAAGATTCTTCTTCTACCCATTCTACTAATGAACCAGAAGATTTGGATATTTTCTTGCCGTTCTTATCTTCTATTTCATCTTCATCGTAAAATGCTTCATCTGAAACTGAATACCAACCACTATATTTATCTAGGTAAATGTCACCTGAACTTACAAGCTTATTCCATATTTCAATTACAGATTTGTGATGTCTGTTTTCAGTAGTTCTAATAAAATCATCATTTGATAAATTTAAAGTCTTTGTTAAAGATCTAAATGTTTCAGAGAGCTCATCACAAAAAATTTTTGGATCTTTATTTTTTTTTTGTGCTTCTTTTTGAATTTTTTGGCCATGTTCATCTGTTCCTGTTAAAAATAAAACATTAAAACCTTCTAGTCTTTTAAATCGTGCAAAAATATCAGCCACTATACTTGAATAAGCATGACCCATATGTGGTTTACCAGATGGGTAATAAATTGGTGTTGTAATATAAAAATTTTTAGCCATTATTTAATTTACTATTTATAGCACTAATCAAAGAATTTTGACTAAGGTTGAATGTAAAAAATTTATTTAAATTGTCTAATACATAAGCT
>CACJNX010000008.1 GCA_902594835.1 uncultured Pelagibacteraceae bacterium
TTTTTTTAGCACCTAAGCTAATAATATCCCTTTCTATCTTTTTAATCTTAAAAAAATTATAATTTTTCCTTATTTTCTTTTTTAAATCTAAAAGGTAATTAAAAACGTTAGAAGCTATCTCCATTTGTTGTTGATTAAGTTTTAAATTTCTTGATGAACAGGCAACACCATTTTTTTCTCTAATAGTTTTACATTCTATTATTTTGGACTTTATATTTCTTTTTTTAATGTGTTTCTTTATGAGATATAATTGTTGATAATCTTTTTTTCCTAAATAAATATATTTAGGATTTATTATTTCCAAAAATCTATTAACAACATTTAGCACTCCCTCAAAATGACCTTTTCTAAATTTACCGCATAATTTTTTTGAAGATTTATCTAAGAAAATTTTGTGTTTAGGTTTAAAACCGTAAATATCATTAAATGTCGGAATGTATAAGTAGTTAACTCTTAATTTTTTTAATAAATTTATATCTTTTCTAGTATTCCTTGGATAAGAACTGAAATCACTTTTACTATTAAACTGTTTTGGATTAACAAAAATAGAAACTAATGTTTTTAACTTAGATTTCTTTGATTGATTAATCAATGAAATATGCCCTTTATGAAGCCCACCCATTGTAGGAATAAAAGATACTCCCTTTTTTTTAAAAATCTCTTTTTGAAGGCCCTGTTTCTCTTTAAATATTTTCATTTCTGTAAAGCAATGGTAATAACTAATATAAGAATCATATGATAAAACAAGCAATTATTCCATTAGCTGGATTAGGCACTAGAATGTTGCCGTTAACAAGTGTCATGCCAAAAGAGCTTATACCAATTAATGGAAAACCAAATCTAGAGTATATTTTAGAAGAATGTCTCTCAGCAGGAATAAAAGAATTTATATTCATAATTTCTGAGGACAAATCTGCTATTAAAAAATATTTTTTTAATGACAAATTTTACAAGAAAATAATTAAAAAAAAGAATGATAAAAGAATTAAAAAAGAATTCGCAAAAATAAAAAAATATCAGAAAATGATAAAATTTGTTTATCAAAATAAACCGAAGGGAACAGGAGATGCTGTTCTTAAATGTAAAAAATACATAAAAGATAAATATTTTCTAATGTTGTTAGCTGATGATTTAATAATAAATAATAACTGCTCCAAAGAAATGATTAAATTACACCAAAAAACCAAAAGCTCTGTAATTGCAACAAAAAAAGTGAGTAAAGCAGATGTATCTAGATGGGGTATTTTATCAATTAAAAGTAAAAAAAAACATCATTTCCAAATAAAAGATGTGATTGAAAAACCAAGTGTCAAAAAGGCGCCATCAAATTTTGCAATTATAGGAAGGTATATATTGCCTTCAAAAATATTTAATGAAATTAAAACTCTTAAACCAGGCAGTGGAGGAGAAATACATATAACAGATGCTATTAAGAATTTAATTAAGAAAAATTATAAATTTTACGGAAATATTTTTAAAGGAGAATATTTAGATTGCGGAACAATGGGTGGTTATATTAATTCTGGAAAAATAATTTCAAAAGGAAAAAAATGAAGTTGTGTATGATTGGAACAGGTTATGTTGGATTAGTAAGCGGCACTTGTTTTGCTGACATAGGAAATCAAGTTATTTGTGTTGATAAGGATAAAAATAAAATCGATAAACTCAATTCTGGTATTTCTCCTATCTATGAACCAGGATTAAATGAATTAATTAAAAAAAATTATACCGCTAAACGATTAGCTTTTACTACAAACATAAAACAAGCTATAGATTCATCTGATTTAATATTTATATGTGTTGGAACACCTACAAAAAAAGGATCAATCAAAGTTGATTTGTCTTATGTCTACAAATGTTCGAAAGAAATATTAAAATATTCAAAAAGAAAAAAAATTCTTGTAACTAAGTCTACTGTTCCAATCGGAACAGGAGATGAAATAGAAAAAATCTTAAAAAAAAAGAAAAAACTTTTTACTGTTATCTCTAACCCCGAATTCTTAAGGGAAGGAGAAGCAATACGTGATTTTAGATATCCAGATAGAATTGTTATAGGATCTAATGAAAAAAAAGCCTTTAATGTTATGAGAAAACTTTATGCACCGTTGGTAAACAAAGGTTCAAAGTTTTTTACCACATCAAGAAGGGGAGCAGAGTTGATAAAGTACGCTTCAAATGCTTTTCTCGCTACTAAAATTACCTTTATTAATGAGCTTGCTAATTTATGTGAAAAATCTGGAGTTAATATAGAAGATATTTCCTTAGGCATGGGTTCTGATAATAGAATAGGCGGCAGATTTTTGCGAGCTGGCCCAGCTTATGGCGGCTCATGTTTTCCTAAAGATACTAAGGGATTAGTGTCGGCTGCAGAAAAATATAAAATAGATTTATCATTAGTAAAATCAGTTATAAAATCTAATCTTAATAGAGTAAATTTACTTACTCAAAGAATTCATAAAATTTTAGGCTCGAATATTAAAAACAAAAAAATTTCATTCTTGGGTGTAACCTTTAAACCAAATACAGACGATATGAGAGACTCAACTAGCCTTAAAATGATACCTTATCTTTGTAAACAGGGTGCAAAAGTAAACTATTATGATCCCTCTGGAGAAAAAATTGAGTTTAAAAAGATTAAAAACTGTCATTATAAAAATAATATTAGATCGAATTGCATAAATTCAGATCTAGTAATTTTACTTACAGAATGGGATGAATTTAAATCAATAGATTTCAGAAAAATTGTAAAAAATAATAAATTTAAAGTTTATGATTTAAGAAATCTTTACGACGCTGAGGAAATGAAAAGTAAAAAAATCAAATATTACTCGGTTGGAAGACCAAATATTAATTAAGTTCGAATATTGCATCTACTTCAACAGAAACACCTAATGGAAGGCTGTTTACACTCACTGCCGCACGAGTGTGAGCACCTTTTACCCCAAATATTTTAGATATGATATCTGAAGCTCCATTAATTACTTTAGGCTGTTCTTTATAATCATCTATTGAATTTACATATCCAGTTAATTTTACACATGATTTAATTTTATCTAAGTTGTTATCACAGGATTTTTTTGCATGTGCAATAATACTTAAGCCACATCTCTCTGCAGCTTGATATCCCTGCTCAGTATTTAAGTCTTTCCCAATTTTACCTGTAATAAGTTTTGAGTTTTTATCTATTGAGACTTGACCAGAAATAAATAACAATTTCCCAACTATTTTTGTCGCTACGTATGCTCCAACTGGAGCTTTAGGTTCTGGTAATATAATATTAAGAGAATTTATTACTTTATCTATCTCACTCATTAATTTTTTTCTCTCATTTTTTTCAACCAGTCAGTAAGTTTAGAATCAGTATTCAATTTTTTTGAACCTTCTTTACCTAATTCAATACCTTTTTTTCCCAATGATATACTTTTTTCTTTGACACATTTCGACCATTCAATCGGTTTATCTACTAACTCTTTACATAATTTATTTTCATTAGCAAAAACAGAAGACCACAAGAATAAGCTCAAAATTATTGTAAATATTTTTTTTTTCATATTTTCTTTTTTTTCTTTTTAGATTTATCGTATTCCCTTCTTTTTTCAATTAAAATTAGAGCTTCTTCCATTGTAATTTCATTTGGGTCTTTCTCTTCTGGTATTGTAGCATTAAGTGACTTATATTTAATATACGGTCCGTATTGACCTTTCATAATTCTTACAGGTTTTTTATCTTCAGGGTGTTCTCCAAGATCTTTAATTAGCGAAGATGATATTCTTCCTGGTTTAGCTTCAGCAATTAACGTTATGGCTCGATTAATTCCAATAGAAAAAAGATCTTCGACATTTTCAAGTCTCGCAGATTTATTTTCACATTTTAGATAAGGACCGAATCTTCCAGAATTTAAAGTTATATCTTGTCCATTATCTGGATGTTTTCCTAATACTTTAGGAAGAGAACACAAATATTTTGCTTTATCTAAATCAACACTGTCAACATCAATACCTTTTGGAATTGAAACATTTTTAAGGTGATCATTCTCATTTTTTTTCTTTCTTCCTTTTTTCTTTTTTGTTTCCACTTCTTCATTCTCTTTTTCATATTGTAAGTAAGGACCAAATCTACCATTCTTTAGATATATATCTTTACCCTTTTCATTTTGACCAAGTAATTTAGGTTCAGCTAAGTTATATTGAGCTGCAGCTTTAGCTTTAGACAAAGGTCTAGTAAATTTACACTCTGGGTAATTTGAACATCCTATAAAAGCTCCACCTCTAAAACTATTCTTAAGACTTAGTTCACCATTGGAGCATAATTTACATTTTCGATCTATAGCATCTTTATCATCTCTTTCAAAAATTAAAGCTCCTAAACTTTCATTTAATAAGTCTAATACTTCTCTAGTTCTCTTTTCTTTGACTTTCCCAACATTTTCGTAAAAATCTTTCCAAAAATTATCTAAAACTTGAACCCATTCAATTTTACCACTAGTGATTTCATCTAGTTGGTTTTCAAGGTCCGCAGTGAAATTATAATCCACGTATTTAGAGAATAATTTCTCCAAAAAAGCTGAAATTAGCTTACCTCTGTCGGTTGGATTAAACCTTTTATTAATTAATTCGACATAATTTCTCGTTGATAGTACCGAAATAATGCTAGCATAAGTGGAAGGTCTTCCTATGCCTAATTCTTCCATCTTTTTCACTAAACTAGCTTCAGAGTAACGTGGCGGTGGATCTGTAAAGTGCTGTTCGTCATTTAGCTTAAGTATACTAATTTCTTCTCCGATTTTGACTTCAGGCAAAATATTCTTTGCATCTTCGTCAGTTTCTTGAACTTGATAAACTTTTAAAAATCCATCAAATTTTACTACTGAACCGCTAGCTCTAAAGTTAATTTTATTATCGTTTGATGAAATAATTATCGTATTTCTATCAAACTCTGCTGGAGTCATTTGAGAAGATAAGGCTCTACTCCAAATTAATTCATAGAGTTTAAATTGATCTGCGTTCACATATTTTTTGATATCAGAAGGTTTCCTACTTATATTGGTTGGTCTAATTGCTTCATGAGCTTCCTGAGCATTCTTTGCTTTTTTTCCTGTATAACTATTTGGTGCCTTTGGTAAATATTTATCACCATAATCATTGGTAATGAATTTCCTAAAATCATTAATTGCTTCTTTTGAAATATTAGTTCCATCAGTTCTCATATAAGTAATTAATCCAGTGGTTTCACCCTCGATATCTACTCCTTGATAAAGTCGTTGTGCAATTTGCATTGTTCTGGAAGCTCCAAAACCAAATCTTCCAGAAGCAGTTTGTTGTAAGGTTGAAGTTGTAAAAGGGGCTAGAGGGTTTCGTCTAAATACTTTAGTGTTTACATCAGCAATTTTAAATTTTGTTTTGTTAATTACATCAATTGCTTTTTGTATTTCTTCTTTATTTTTGAAAGAAAATTTTTCAATTTTATCTCCATTAAATAAACTTAATTTTGAAAAAATATTTTTATTATCTTTGTTCGTAAAGTCCGACGTAAGAGTCCAGTATTCTTCTGGTTTAAACAACTCTATTTCCTTTTCTCTTTCGGTAATAAGTTTTAATGCCACAGATTGAACTCTTCCTGCTGATTTTGATCCAGGTAATTTTGTCCAAAGAATTGGCGAGATATTAAATCCTACAAGATAGTCCAAAGCTCTTCGCGCAAGATAAGCTTCAACTAAAGGTAAGTGAATTTCTCTTGGATTTTTAATAGCATCAAGAATTGCTTTCTTCGTAATCTCGTTAAAAACAACTCGCTCAAGATGCTTATCTTTTAATAATTTTTTTTTATCTAAAACTTCTTTAACGTGCCATGCAATAGCTTCACCTTCACGATCAGGGTCCGTGGCTAAAATAATTTTATCAGAGTCTTCGGCAGCATTTGTAATTTCTTTTAAATATTTTTTTGAAAAAGAATCTATTTCCCATTCCATTTGAAATTTATTTTCAGGATCAACAGATCCATTTTTTGAAGGAAGGTCTCTTATGTGTCCGTAACTAGCTAAAACTAAATAATCTTTACCTAAATATTTATTTATTGTTTTTGCTTTTGCTGGACTTTCAACAATTACTAAATTCATTATTCGTTTATTTTCAAAATTAAACGAATTTGTCAAATTTATTATTTAAAAACTAGAAAAGACAACACTTATAACTTAATTTTATTTTCTTCAGAATTTTTTAATCGAACAATATTTTCTCGATGTGTGTAAATGATAATTACGAAAAAAATAAAAAGTATTAAAGAAAAATTATTAATAAAAAAATATGAATAAACAAAAACAATTAAAGATGAAATGATCGAAGATAATGATGCGTATCTAAATAAAAAAGATAAAACAAGCCAAGTAATTCCAAAAATTAAAAAAAATTTATATGAAAGTGCTAATATAACGCCCAGGTAAGTCGCAACTCCTTTTCCTCCTTTAAATTTTAACCACAAAGGAAAAATATGACCGATAAAACAAATCAAAGCAGAATAAGTAATAAGATTTTCAAAATAAATAAATGTTATGAATATAGAAAAATATCCTTTTAATAAGTCAAGTACAAGGGTAGCAATTGCTAAAGATTTTTTTCCAGTTCTTAAAACGTTTGTGGTCCCAATATTTCCTGATCCTATTTCTCTAATATCTTTTTTTAAAAAAATTTTTGTTAAAACCAATCCAAAAGGAATAGATCCTAAAAGATAAGAATAAATTGCAACTATTATTAAATTTATATCCATTAGTTTGAGTAGACTAGTTCACCATTAAGATAAGTCATTAAAATCTTTCCTTGAAGATTTCTATTTTCTATAGCTGTATTTTTGGATTTAGATTTCAGTTTACCAGCATCTACTTTCCATGGAGCTTCTAAATCAAAAATACAAATATCTCCATCTGACCCTTTAGTTAAAGTTCCTTTTTTTATATTTAATATTTTAGCAGGATTAATGGTTAATGTTTCTATAATTTTATTCAGAGGAAGAGAGTCATTGTGATACATTTCTAATGAAAGAGGCAGAAGGGTCTCTACACCAATAGCGCCTGTAGCTGCTTGCGCAAATGGCAATCTTTTGCTTTCCTCATCTTCAGGTAAATGATCTGAAACTATTACATCTATTAACCCATCCTTGATACCTTGAACAAGTGATAATCTATCGTCTTCAAGTCTTAGAGGAGGAGATAATTTTAAAAAAGTTTTAAATTCACCAATATCATTCTCATTTAGTGATAAATTATTTATTGAAACACCTACGCTAAATTTTTTACCATTATTTTTATTTTTTTTGATAACATCTAATGATTGTTTAGATGAAATCTGATTTATATGATATCTACAAGGATATTCACTAAGTAAACTTAAGTCTCGTTCGATTATTATTTTTTCAGCTAGAGCTGATACGCCTTGTAGTCCGAGTCTTGTAGCTATCTCTCCATCGTTGATACAAGTGTTTTTTGACAGCTCATAGTCTTCTACATGTTGCATTATCAATACACCAATATCGGATGCATAATCCATTATCCTAGACATTAGCTCTGTATTTTGAATAGTTTTATTTACATCGCTAAAACCAATTATTCCTCTACCAGAGAGTAAACCAAACTCAGTCATTAATTTACCTTCGCATTGTTTGGTTATTGAAGCACAAGGATAAAGGTTAACATTTGCTTTGTCTCTTCCTCTTCTAATAATGAAATCAACCATTGAAACGTTATCGATAATTGGTTTTGTATTAGGCATTGTTACTATAGATGTAACCCCACCAGCTAAAGCAGCTTGGCTAAGAGTCCTAAAGTTTTCTTTATATTCATATCCTGGCTCACCTACAAAAGCCTTCATATCTACCAACCCTGGAATTAAAACGTTACCTTTTAAATCAATTATTTCAGCATCTTTATCAGCGTCAGTTTTTTTTACAATTTTTCCTATAGCTTTTACTTTTCCTTTTTCATTTAATATTAAAGAGCCTATCTCATCCATATTTTGTGATGGATCTATAATTCTTGCGTTAATAAATATTTTTTCTTTCATTTATTTACAATACTTTTTTAAACAAGCCATTCTCACTGCAACACCTAATTCAACTTGCTCTTTAACTAAGCTAACATTTATGTCATCTGCAAGTTTTGTATCTATTTCTACTCCTCTATTCATTGGACCGGGATGCATAATCAACGCATCTTTTTTTGCAAATTTTAATTTCTCTGGGGTTAAACCATAAAATTCATAATATTCTCTTTTTGAAGGCAAGAAAGAACCTTGCATTCGTTCATTTTGTAATCTTAACATCATTACAATGTCACAACCATCAAGACCTTTCTTCATATCTGTAAAAGACTTTACTCCCATTCTATCAATTGATTTTGGCATCAATGTTTTAGGAGCTATTACATTTACTTCAGCACCTAACATATTCATTAAGTAAATATTTGATCTAGCTACTCTTGAGTGAAGTATGTCTCCACAAATTGCTATCTTCAGTCCTTCAATTTTACCTTTTCTGTTTATTATAGTTAAAGCATCAAGCAAAGCTTGAGTAGGGTGTTCTCTTCTTCCATCACCAGCATTAATAACTGCACAGTTAACTTTTTGAGATAATAAATTTGGTGCACCGGAGTCTTGATGCCTGATTACAATTAAGTCAGGGTGCATAGCGTTTAAAGTCATTGCAGTATCAATTAAGGTTTCACCTTTTTTAAGAGCTGAGTTGTCCATGTTCATAGACATTACATCTGCTCCTAATCTTTTTCCTGCTAGATCAAACGAACTTTGAGTTCTTGTGGATGGTTCAAAAAATAGATTAATTTGAGTTTTTCCTCTGAGAACATCTAATTTTTTTGAGCTACTTCTGTTTAATTCAATAAATTTTTTTGCTTCATCTAATATTGCTTTTGCTTCTAATATTGAAAGGTTTTGAATACCAAGAAGATGTTTGGGAGAGTTTTTAATAGCTGTGTTGTTTTTCTTAACTGCCATTAAAATCAACTCTATAGGCGTTTTATAGTATCAGATCAAGTATTTTCTTTAGTTAAGTAGTCCAAGGCTCCTTGAAGTATAAATTGTGCAGAATTTTCATCTAATTTGCTTATTTTTTTTGATGTGTTTGATGCTAAATAATTGGATAAATTGAACGCCCCCTGACTTGATAATCTCTCATCCCATAAAGTGACATTTTCAGTAACATCTTTTGATAGATTAATAGCTAAATCTTTGGCTGATTGTGACGATTGACTAGATGACCCGTCCATATTGATTGGATTGCCAACCACTATGCCTTTAATCTGATTTTCATTAAAAATCTTTATTATTTCTTTGAGAAATTCTGAGTATTTATTTTTTAATAAAGTTGTATAAGGAGTTGCAATAATTTTATTTTCATCAGAAATGGCTATACCAACGCGTTTTCTACCCGGGTCAATACCCATTAACCTAGACTTTTTATCGAGTTTTTTCTTAAATTCTTCAATATCAAGCATGAAATTTACCTAATTTGTGATAAAACACATTTAAGTTAACTTATTTCACAAATGTCCCTAGATAAAGAAAAAATTAAACATGTTGCAAAATTAGCTCGAATTTCAGTTGATGACGCTAAAGTGGAGAGCCTAACAAAAGATTTAAACTCTATTTTTAAGTTTATAGAGCAATTAAATGAACTAAATACAGACAAAGTCGAACCATTAACTTCTATACTTAATCAATCATTAAGATCGAGAAAAGACGAAATTAGCGATGGTAAGATAAGAGAGAAAGTTCTGAAAAATTCACCTAAAGAAAATGAAGAATTTTTTGTAGTTCCTAAGGTGGTGGAGTAATGGCTGATATTACAAATCAAAGTCTTAATGAAATTATAGAAAACGTAAAAACGAAAAAAGTCTCCTCTACAGATTTAACCAAAGCATATATAAAAAACATTGAAAGCGCAAAAAAGTTAAATGCATTTGTTACTACAACATTTGATCAAGCTTTGGATAAAGCTAAACAATTCGATAATAAACCAAATTTTGATCAATTGCTGCCAGGAATACCTTTAGCTGTAAAAGATTTATTTTGTACAGAAAATACAAAAACAACTGCTGGAAGCAACATTTTAAATAATTTTATTCCATCTTATGAGTCAACTGTCACAAAAAATTTATGGAACAATGGATCTTTTCTTTTAGGAAAATTAAATTGTGATGAATTTGCGATGGGCTCTTCTAACGAGACAAGCCATTATGGAAATGTAATTAATCCTGTAGGAGATCAATTAGTGCCCGGAGGCTCATCTGGAGGATCCTCATCTGCTTTAGCCGCAGACTTAACTCCAGCTACAATTGGAACAGATACAGGTGGATCAATTAGGCAACCAGCTTCATTCACAGGTACCGTAGGTTTAAAACCAACTTATGGTTTATGTTCTAGATGGGGTATCGTAGCTTTTGCATCTTCTTTAGATCAAGCTGGCCCAATGACAAAAACAATAAAAGATTGTGCAATCATGCTGGAGTCAATGTCTGGATTTGATGATAAAGACTCTACTTCAATAAATAAAAAGAAAGAACAATATTCAAAAAATTTAAAAGATAATATTAAAGGTTTAAAAATTGGAATTCCAAAAGAATATCGTGTTGATAATATGCCAAAGGAGGTTGATGAACTTTGGGAAAAAGGAAAAAAGATATTAAAAGATCTTGGTGCACAATTAATTGATATTTCATTGCCTCATACAAAATATGCTTTACCAACTTATTATATAGTTGCTCCGGCTGAAGCTTCATCTAATTTAGCAAGATATGATGGAGTTAGATACGGTTATAGATCAAAGCAAGGAAAAGATTTAATCGAGATGTATGAAAAAACACGTTCCGAAGGTTTTGGAGATGAAGTAAAACGTAGAATACTAATTGGCACTTATGTTCTCTCATCAGGTTATTATGATGCTTATTATCTTAAAGCACAAAAAGTGAGACAACTAATAAAAAAAGATTTTGATGATAGTTTTACAAAAATAGATGCAATTCTAACGCCATCAACTCCAAGTTCTGCATTTAAAATAGGGGAAAAAACAAATGATCCCGTTTCTATGTATTTGAATGATATTTTTACTGTACCTGTGAATTTAGCTGGTCTACCAGCTTTATCAATGCCTGCAGGTGTTGATAAGCAAGGTTATCCTTTAGGATTGCAACTTATTGGTAAAGCATTAGACGAGCAAAAAATTCTTAATATTGGTTACGCATTTGAAAAAAATTGTGGTTTTAAAAATGAAATTAAAAAGTGGTGGTCATGAGTAAAGAAAAATTTGATTATTTTATTAAGGGAGAAAAAGGGAAATATGAAGTTGTGATAGGTCTTGAGGTTCATGCTCAAGTTTTATCTAAATCTAAACTTTTTTCTGGTTCATCAACTAAATTTGGCGCTGATCCTAATAACCAGGTAAGTTTGATTGACTCTGCTTTTCCTGGAATGTTACCGGTCATTAATGAAGAATGTGTTAAGCAAGCAGTAAGAACTGGTCTTGGTTTAAATGCTAAAATAAATAATTACTCGGTTTTTGATAGGAAAAATTATTTTTATGCAGATTTACCTCAAGGTTATCAAATATCTCAATATAAGAACCCCATCGTAGGAGAAGGTAAAGTTTTATTAGATATGCCTTATGGATCAAAAGAAATTGGCATAGAAAGACTTCATCTCGAGCAAGATGCGGGTAAAAGTATTCATGATATGGATCCATCTAACACTTACGTAGATTTAAATCGTTCAGGAATTGCTTTAATGGAAATAGTCAGCAAACCAGATCTTAGATCACCAGATGAGGTTAATGCTTACATAAAAAAATTAAGATCAATCATGAGATATTTAGGAACCTGTGATGGAAATATGCAAGAGGGATCACTTAGAGCAGATGTAAATGTATCTGTAAGAAAAGAAGGTGATAAAAATTTTGGAACACGTTGTGAAATAAAAAATGTAAATTCTATAAAATTTATGCAGATGGCAATAGAGTACGAAGCCGCAAGACAAGTTGAACTAATAGAAAATGGTAAAGCGATAGATCAAGAAACTAGGCTTTTTGATACTAAAAAAAATGAGACAAGATCAATGAGATCAAAAGAAGATGCTCATGATTACAGATATTTTCCAGATCCTGACCTTTTACCTTTAAAGTTAGAACAAAAATTAATCGACGACTTAAAAAAAACTCTTCCAGAACTTCCCGATAAGAAAAAAGAAAGATTTATAAAAGAATATGGACTAAATGCATATGAAGCAAATGTTCTAGTTTCTGAAAAAGAAATATCTGACTATTACGAAGAGGTTGCAAAATTATCAGACAAAAAACTTGCAGCTACTTGGATGATGGGGGATTTATTTGCAATGTTAAATGATAAAGGACTTGATATATCAAAATCTCCTATATCAGCAAAGCATTTTGCAGAATTAGTTCAATCAATAAAATCTGGAGAAATTTCAGGTAGAATAGCGAAAGAAGTTTTTGAAATAATGCTTGAAACAGGTGACAATCCAAAAAAAATAATTGAGTCAAAAGGCCTGAAACAACAGAGCGACCCTAAAGAATTAGAAAAAATGATTAATGAAATTTTAACTAAAAACAAAGATAAAGTTGATCAATATAAATCCGGAAAAGAAAAATTATTTGGTTTTTTTGTTGGTCAAGTAATGAAGTCTTCTGGAGGAAAAGCAAATCCCCAATTAACAAACGAGATTCTAAAAAAACTTTTAAAAGGCTAATTATGCCTAAAAAATTAGATTTAACAGATAATCTTGAAAAGTACATTATTGACCATTCTGAAGATTTTACTGACATTCAAAAAGAAATCTTAGATTACAATCTTAGTCTTGGTGACCAGAAGAAACTGCAAATATCTATTTCACAAGCACAATTTCTTCAAACATTAATTAAAACATCTAATACAAAAAAAGTTTTAGAAATTGGAAGCTTTACAGGTTTTAGTGCTTTATCAATGGCCCTTTCATTACCTGATGATGGATCTTTAATTAGCTTAGATAAAAACGTTGAATTTAGTAAAAAAGCAAAATCTTTTTATGATAAGGCTAATGAAAACAAGATAACACAAATTATAAAGCCAGCACTTGAGAGTTTGAAAGAACTAGAAAATTCTAAACAAAAATTTGATTTGATTTTTATTGATGCAGATAAAGAAAATTATATAAATTATTATGAAAAAAGTATTAAATTGATTGATAAAAATGGACTGATTATAATTGATAATGTTTTATGGCATGGTGAAGTAGCTGATAAATTAAAAAATGAAAAATTCACCAATATTATCAGAGAATTTAACAAACATGTGAAAGAAGATAATAGAGTGGTAAAAAATATCATTCCCATTGGTGATGGGTTAACAATTTGTATTAAAAATTAATGTTTACTATTTTTGGATTTTATAAGTTTAAGAAAAGTAATTTTTTAAGAAAAAATAAAGAGTTTCTGCAAAGAGAAATATTAAAAAATAACATAAAGGGTACAATTATTCTTTCCCAAGAAGGAATTAATGGAACAATTGCTGGTAAGAAGAGAAATATTAGCCTGATAATAAAATCTTTAAAAAAAGTATTTATGTTTAAAGATTTTGACAGCAAAAATACATCACAATGTGACTTTCAACCATTTCATAAGGGAAAAATTAAGATTAAAAAAGAAGTAGTTCCATTAGGTATAAAGGTAAATAAAAAAAATAAAAAACTGAATAAATATGTTTCAAATAAATCTTGGAATAAATTAATTTCAAATAAAGAAACTTTAGTTATAGATGCACGCAAACCTTTTGAACATAGTGTGGGAACTTTTAAGAATGCAATTAATCCTAAAATACAAAACTTTAGAGATTTTCCAAAATTTTTGAAAAAAATTGAAAAAACAAAGCCTGTCGCTATGTTTTGTACTGGAGGTATTAGATGTGAAAAAGCCTCAATTTTTTTAAAAAACAAGGGATTTAAAAATGTATTTCAATTAAAGGGTGGAATACTTAATTATTTAAATAAAACTGAAAAAAAAGATAGTTTATGGAAAGGTGAATGTTTTGTGTTTGATAATAGAATTTCTTTAAAGCATAAACTTAAACAAGGATCTTTCTCAATGTGCAGCGGATGCCGGACTCCACTTTCTGTTCAAGACAAAAAATCAAATAAATATGAGGAGGGAGTTTCCTGTTCAAGATGTTATGACACACTAACTAGCACACAAAAATCTAGATTTCGAATGAGACAAAGTCAGATTAATGTTGCTAAAAAGTCTGGAAAAAAGCATAAGTTCCAAAAGGAATACTAATTATATGGATTTAACAAAAGGTTCTATTTGGCAATTATTGAGAAAAGTTACCATACCAGCTAGCACCGGATCTCTTTTTCAAACATTTTACAATCTTGTTGATACTTATTTTGCGGGTAGAATTTCACCAGAGGCTCTAGCAGCGATAGCAAAATCTTGGCCAATATATTTTATTGCAATTGCAGTAGCTGTTGGTATTGGAGCTGGTACCACAGCGCTTATTAGTAATGCTATTGGAGCAAAAGAAGATAGAAAAGCATCAATGTATGTTGCTCAGTCAATTGTTTTAGCAATTGCAATTTCTATTTTTGTAACTCTTTTTGGATTAAATTTTTCAGATGAACTTTTAAGAATAATGGGATCAACTGAAGAAAGTATAATTTTAACACAAGAGTATTTAGATATAATATTTTTTGGTGCTATAATTGTTTTAGTGCAGTTATCTTTGAACGGGACACTTAATGCACAAGGCGATACAAAAAGTTATAGAAACGTACTTATATTCACCTTCTTTCTAAATATTTTTTTAAATCCATTATTTATTTTTGGATATGGATTTATACCTGCATTTGGAATAGCTGGTTTAGCTATAGCAACAATAGTATCTCAATGTGTAGGTTTAATTTATTTAGCTAATAAAGTTTATAGCTGTAAATTGAAAACATATTTAATGATTGAATGTTTTAAACCTAAGATGGATTACTTAAGTACTTTATTTAAACAGTCAGTTCCTATTATGTTTACTATGTTAATGATTATGTTTGGAGTGTTTAATATTTTCTACTTCGTTGGTCAATTTGGTGAACTAGCAACGGCAGGTTACGGTACAGCAGTAAGAATTGAGCAAGTTTTACTTCTTCCTGTAATTGGTTTGAACACTGCGGTTTTATCTATAGCTGGTCAAAATTTTGGAGCTAAAATGCATTTTAGAGTTAAGGAAGTATATGCAAAAGCATTGATGTTTGGGTCTGGATTCATGGTTTTGGCTGGTATTTTTGTCTTTCTAACATCTGAAATAATTATTTCTTTTTTTACCAGTGACTCTCAAGTCATTCAAAGTGGGGCACTATATTTACAAGTTGCGGCTTTAATTGGTCCAGTTTACCCAGTATTTTTTATAACTTCAGCTTTATTTCAAGCACTCAAAAAACCAATTTACAGTTTGTATATGACAATACTAAGACTTACAGTGATACCATTCTCTTCTCTTTGGTACGTGATAAATATAAGAAACGGCGAATACCAAGATATATTCTATACAATTTTAGTTACAAATTGGATGATGGGCTTAGTTGTATTAACGTTTGTTCCGTTTTTTTTAAAAAATAAATTTAGAATAACCTTTAAAAAATTATTTGTATTTTAATTTATTTTCTAATTTTCTGACAAAGTATGAAACGACTAGAATTAGTACTAAATATTCCAATATTAAAAAAGTATAAATTTCCAGAGGTCTATAAGTTGTCGTAACAAGCTCATTTGCTTTTCTTGTTAAATCACCAATACCAATAATAGATACTAGTGAAGACATTTTTAAGACATACACAAATTGATTTCCCATAGCAGGCAGTACTACTTTAATTGCTTGAGGCAAGATTACAAATCTCATTTTTCTCCAGAAATCCATTCCTAAAGACTCGGATACCTCATGTTGGCCCTTAGATATTGAATTTATCCCCGCTCTAAAAATTTCTGCTTGAAAAGCACTTTCACTTATAGTCAAAGCGATTATACCTGAAACAAATGGAGAGAAACTCACACCCATCATTATTGGTAGGCCATAATAAATCCAAAGAATTAAAACTAATAATGGAATAGCTCTTACAATTTCTACATACGTTATATTAAAATAACTTAGAAATTTATTATTTGACAGAGAAGGAAGAGCTACGATCAAACCAATTATCATTGCTAGAATGATTGACACAATAGAAATATAAATAGTTGTAGTAATACCACTTATTAAAAATTTTAGATTAGTTAATCCATCTATATTTTCAGGACTTAAGATATACCAGCCCCATTCGTAATTTGAGCTACAACCTTGTAGTAAAAATAATAGAGCAATTATTTTTAAAAATTTCACTAATTGACTATATTTGTTAATTAAGGGTATTGAAACTTAAATTATAAGCTCTTTAAGTTATACTTGGCTAGTAATCGTTTGAAAAATCCTGAAGATTGTTTCCCCTTTATCCAATTGCTTACATAATCGTTCCAAACTTTATCACCTTTTGGAACCATCATAGCCAAGAACGCTGGATTTTTTTCACCATCTGGTACAATGGCCAATTGAGGATATTTAATTACTAATTTGTTAGCTTCAGTTGAACTTGTAATATTTCCGTCAGCTCTGCCTGCAAGTACTTCTTGAAAGTCCCTAGCAGGTGCTTCTACCGATTGTAATTTTGATTTTGGGAAAAATTCTTTTGCTTTTTCTTCTTGAGAAGTTCCGAGCGTAGTTGCTATTTTAACATCTTTACTGTTTAAAGAGTCCCAAGTTGGAAATTTTTTTAAGTTCTTTTTTAGTACCAAAGGAACTGTTCCATATTTGTAATACGTAGCTGTAAAACCTGCTACTTCAGCTCTTTTAGGTGTTTTAGTTACACTAGTAGAAATGTCATATCTGTCAGCAGTTATTCCAGCAACAATAGTCTTCCACTCAGCAGGAACAAATTTTACTTTTACACCTAAATCTTTGGCTAACTCTTTCATCACGTCTATATCAAAACCTTTGTACTTGTTTGTAGCAGGGTCTTTCATTGACATTGGATCCCAGTCTCCTGTAGTTCCAACTCTTAATTCTCCACTTTTTTTGATTGAGTCTAATTTAGATGCTGCTTGAGCGCTTGTCGTTATAAGTAATATTAATAATGCTGAAAAAATATTTTTAATCACATTTATTTAATAGCTAATCCTCTCCTTTTTTTCGATTTGCAATTTGACCCACTTAATTAACTTAAATCATAGGGGTTGACTGAAGGGCAGTTTATCAGCTATAAAGAACAAAACAAGAACATTTATGAAGCTAACGATACCATTTTATTTGCATAAAGTAGGGGCAGGATTCCCATCACCAGCCACTGATTATATTGAAGATGATATAGACTTAAATTCACACCTAATAACAAATGCACCAGCTACTTTTATTATAAGAGTCCAAGGAAAGTCTATGACTAACGCCGGAATATACGATGGAGATTTATTAATAGTAGATAAAAGCCTAAACCCAAAAAATTTTTCCACAGTAATAGCAAATGTTAATGAGGAACTTGTTGTAAAAACTTTAATCAAGAGCAAAGAAACTAACTATCTGACATCTGGGTCTAAAAATACATCAGATAGGATTAATTTAACAGATAATCCAGAAATTATAATTTGGGGAGTAGTGACATATGTCATTCATAAACAATAGTAAAAAAAAAATTGCTCTTGTTGATTGTAATTCTTTCTACGTTTCATGTGAGAGATTATTTAATCCTAAGATAAGAAATGTACCCGTTGTTGTACTGTCAAATAATGATGGCTGTGTAATATCAAGATCAACAGAGGCTAAAGCATTAGGAATTAAGATGGGAGAACCATATTTTAAAGTTAAAGAATTAGTTAAAAAAAATAATGTTCAAATATTTTCTTCTAACTATTCATTATACGGTGATTTATCTAGGAGAGTAATGAGAGTATTAAAAGGATTTTCAGATAAAATAGAAATTTATTCAATAGATGAAGCATTCATAGATTTATCACATATAAAAGATGAAATGACAGAAGAATATGGAAAAAAAATTAGAGAAAGAGTTCTTAAGTGGACTGGAATTCCAACAAGCGTTGGTATCTCATGCACTAAAACTTTAAGCAAAGTTGCAAATCATGTTGCGAAAAAAAATAAAGCTGGCGTAATATTTTTAAAAGAAGATATCGATGAAATATTAAAAAAATTTGAAATTTCAGATGTATGGGGAGTTGGTCGACAACTATCAAAACTATACATTAAAAATGGAATAGATAATGCATATAAACTAAAAAACATATCTAACACCTGGGTAAAAAAAAGCACAAATGTATTAGGCGCTAAAACAGTGATGGAGTTGAGAGGAATACCTTGTATTGATTTAGAAACAGAGGAAACAAAAAGAAAAAGTTGTTGCGTATCAAGATCTTTTGGAAAAAAAGTTGAAAGTTTAGATAAATTAAAAGAGTCCATAACAACACATTGCTTGAATGCTGCTGAAAAAATTAGAACAGATAAACAAACCACAAGAGCGGTGACAGTATTTATTAGAACAAGTCCTTTTGATAAAAATAGAAAGTATTATTCAAACTCCATAACAATCGAGCTACCAGTAGATACTAATAATAGTTTAGAGCTAGTAAAAACTGCTATAAGTGGATTGAATAAAATTTATAAATATGGATATTTTTATCAGAAAGCTGGAATTATTTTATCAAAATTAAAAAATTCATCAGAAAAAGAATTAAACTTGTTGGCGCCGATTTTAGAAAATAAATCAAAAACATTAATGAAAGCAATAGATTTTACTAATGCAAAATATGGTCGTAATGCAATAAGTATAGCTCAAGCAGGGATAAATAATGATTGGAAAATGCGAAGAGAACATTCATCAAAAATAGATACTGCATCGTTTGACTCATTGCCTAAGATAAGTATATAAAGTAAGCACGGGGTGTCTAGAAGACTGAGATTAAACCCGACGAACCTGACCGGTAATTCAGTGAGGGAACTATGGAAACAATATATTTATCAATACAATCATCATTAACAGTAATTATTATAGTTGGCCTTTTTTTTATCGGGCTAGGGTATTTAAACTCAAAAAAAACTGTCGATAATAGAAATTATATAATTGGAAATAGAGACGAAAATACATTTTCATTAACAACAAGTTTGGCCGCATCCGCTTTAGGAGCATGGATACTATTTGGTCCAGCCTCAGCTGCTACATGGGGAGGTTTTGGAGCAGTAATAGGATACGCACTGGGTGCTGCAACACCAATGTTATTATTATATAATTTTGGACCTAAAATTAGAAAAGAGTTTCCCAGAGGTCTCTCCTTAACAGAATTTATTAAAAAACGGTTTGGAGTAGGAATACTTAAATTAAGCTTATTTTTAATATTGTTTTATTTAGTTATTTTTTTGATAGCTGAAGTTACCGCAATAGCCTTTCTGTTAAACTTTATCTCTAAAACTCCATTATGGATTACAGCAGGAATAACCCTAATAATATGTTTACTTTATATTTTAAGAGGAGGGTTCAAGCTTTCAATAATAACTGACAAGTATCAATTCATGATAATAGCAGTTCTGATATTTGCTTCTGTGATTTTAATTCTTGGAAACTTAGAAATAAATAGTTTTAAACTAATCAAAGAAAATTCACCAAATCTTATAAATAGTAAATATTTACCTAATTATACAGCCGGTCTTACTTTTTTTATAGCAGTAGCTGCAACAAATTTATTTCATCAAGGAAACTGGCAAAGAGTATTTGCTGCTAAAAACAATTTAATATTAAAGAAAAGTTTAATTTATTCATCATTAATAACGTTCTTGATAGTTTTATGGATGGGGTATACTGGTCTTATTTCTTTTTCTATAAATTCAAAAGTAATTCCTGATTTAGCTTTTTTTGATTTAATACTATCAAAGAATTTTCTATTAATTATATCAATTTTAGTACTAGCATTGGCTTTAACATTAAGCACAATAGACACTTTAATAAATGCGATATCAAGCATTCTAATTGTAAATGGCAATCAAATTAGTAAATCAATTTTTAGTAGTTCTTTAAAAAATAAAACAAATTATATAATTTTACTTATATGTATTTTAGTTTTTATTTTAGCATCAAAGGGATTTAGTATTTTATATTTATTTTTACTAGCAGATTTATTTTGTTGTGCAGCAGTTGTTACAATTTTTTACGGTTTTTTTAATAAGAAAGTTAATTCTCTAATGTCATATTTGTCTATTTTAAGTGCGTTAATTTTAGGAACATTATTTTTTCCAAGTATAGATTTTCAATCGAGTATATTAGTAGGGAATTTATTACCAATAGAATATTTTAGTTCAATTATTACCACTAACCTACTTTTTATCTCATTTGCAATAGCGATAATTACTCAATTCTTCTTTATAATATTTTATTCTTTGCGAAGTTCATTTAAATAGATTATTACAGCCAACCAAATTAAAATAAATGATATTAGTTCATCCAATGCTAAAGGTTCATTAAAATAATACAATCCTAAGAAAAATTGTGCAGTCGGTGTTAGAAAAAAAATCATGCTTGCTGGTCCAATTCCTATTAATTTAAAGCCTTTAGTGTACCAAAACAGAGGTATCAAAGTCATTAAACCTGCCCAAAATAGATAAAAAGAAAGCAGTGGTTCATTTAAGGAAAAAATATTTAAATTAACATTTATTAAAAAAATAAAAAGAACAATTGCAATAGGAGCTAGAAGTAAAGTTTCTATAAGCAAACCTATATCTGAAGATACTTTTACTTTCTTTCTTATTAAACCATATAAACTAAATGTTAGAGCTACAGTAATCCCTATCCAAGGAACTTCACCGAGTTTAATAAGAAAATAAATTAGTGCTGAAATAACCAAGAAAACTGAAATAATTTTATTCCGATTATATTTTTCTTTCAAAAAAATTATCCCAAGAAATACACTTAAAATTGGAAAAATGTAATAGCCAAGAGCTGAATCTAATAAATTGTTTGTGCTTACAGCATAAAGCCAGGTAAACCAATTAATTGAAATAAGAAGTCCTGTTAAAAGAAGAACGAGTATATTTATCTTATTTTTGATTATTTTATTAAACTCTTTCCATTTAGAATAATAGGACGTGGTGAGAATTAATAGTAAAGCAGTCCAAATAGTTCTATGAATAGTTAACTCTAATGGTGATGCATATGATACAAACTTAAAGTATATAACCCCAATTATACCCCACCAAAGGGAGGCACCTACTGTGAAAGAAATTCCTTTAAATAAACTTTTCTTCATTTGACCATTTTTTTGATTGATTTATAAGGTAATTAATTAATAAATAGTACTAAATTAGCTTGTTTAAAAGGAAGAGTGGGTGAGCGGTTTAAACCAGTTGGTTGCTAACTAACCGTACGAGTAACATCGTACCGAGAGTTCGAATCTCTCCTCTTCCGCCACTAATTTAATTAAAATAACTGTCAATTTTGACTGGTTCTTTACTTAGAATGTATTTGTAAACATTTATATTTTCTAAAACTCTTTGTACATAATTTCTCGTTTCTTCAAACCTTATCTGCTCAATCCAGTTTATATAAGATAGCTGTCCTTTAGATGGATCTCCATTAACCCTTCTCCACGTTTTAACACGATTAGGTCCAGCGTTGTAAGCAGCTATGGCGAAGGGGTAAACACCGTTATAATCTTCAATCAAAGAATTAAAATAATATGAACCTAATTTAATATTATATTCAGGATCTCTAGTTAAACCACTTATGCTATAGGGAAGCTTTGCTTGTTTAGCAACAATCTTAGCAGTGTATTTCATCAACTGCATCATACCTCTTGCTCCAGCCCAACTGTTGGCACTTTTATCAAACTCACTTTCTTGTCTAATGATAGCCAAAATAACTTCTGATTTAGGCATAACTTTATTATTAATTATTTTTGGAGTTGCTATAATCGGATAGTTGTATTGATTATAAAATCTTTTTTCGTAAGATGCTTTTTTTGAAATTTGTATAGCAAAGTCATATCTTTCTAGACTAGTAGCTAAATCTGCAGCTAAAACTTCACTCCCTTTTTCAATATTTAAATCAGCTAAATGTTTGAAAATATCCTTTCCTAATTGAGTAGCATTAAGTTCTTTTAACAAAATTAAATGCCTAATTAATTTATTTTTTTTAAATTCTTTCTCATATTCTTTATCAAAAAAGCTTTGGTCTTTAAGTTCAAAATTTCCGCCTGGATTAATTTTGTTAAATGCAAGCTGGCCATAATATGTCATTGGAAATTCTGCAGCTTCGGAGTAAAATTGTTTTGATAATTCTTCTTCATCAAGCAATTCATATGAAGCTCCCAACCAATAAGCTCCTCTAGCTAAACTAATTGGATATCCAACGTTATTATAAAAATTTTGAAAATGATTAATTGCATATTCAGGTGAATTTAAAAAAGTTAAAGCTATCCATCCAGACAACCATTCGGCTTCAGCGAAAGAGGGGCCTGCAGATAACGCATGTTCACTTGAGATTTTATAAGCGGTTTTATATCTTTTTTTGTAGATTAAACTTCTGACAACACTTTCTCTTTGATCCCACCATTTGTCAGGACGGACCATTTGATTTTCTGTCTTAAGTGAATTTCTATATAAAATTTCTAAAGATCCATCTAATCTTCCTCTACGATTTCTCCACCTAAGTCTATCAAATTCAAGACCAGGATCTTCCTTAAGATATTGAGGAACTTTTGAAATCGCATTATCAACTCCGTAAGAGTTACTCATTAAAATTTGTCTTGCATTGTAAAGAGCTCTTTGATCTGTAGGTAAATATTTTAGCATTCTTTTAAGGTCCCAATATTTTCTTTCCCAAGCTAAATAATCAGCTCTTTTAATATGATCGTCAGAATCAAGAAATTTTTTAAATTTTGCCCTGTAATATCCTAAATCATTTTTTCTTATTGTAGCTTCAACCCAACCTTGTTTTATTAATTCTTTTACTTTATCGGTTTTACCTTGTTCTAGATAAGCCTCAGCTAATTTTATTTTCCCCAATCCACCAACTGGTGGATATTTTTCAAACCAATTAATTATTGAAGTAGGTGAATTATTTCGTAAATATATTTTTTCTTCTGCTAAGTATCTTATTCTATTTATTCTTGGATAGTCTTCATTTTGTTCAATAAATTTTTTATATTCAGCAAACGAAGCTCCATTTCTAGTGGTTTTAAGATGCATCCAAGTAATAAGGTTCTTAAATTCTCTATCTTTTACTTTTGCAGCACTTTTTAAAGCACTATTCCATTTCCTATCTTTTATGAATTGAATAGTTTCTTTAGCTCTATCAAAATCCTTTTGATTTAAAATTGTTGATTTTTCAGCAGTTTCCGTTTTTGATTTATAAATTGATGGTTTTTTTTCTGGAAATACAAAAGAACTTTCTTTTTTTTTTACCTCAACTTTTTTAACTTCTTCTTTTTCTTTAATAGGTAATTCTTTTTTTTGTTTAACAACAGGATCTTTCTTTTGATCTTCATTTTGACCAATTAAAGGCTTTTTTTGAGGTAGATTACTAGAAAAACTTTTGTCTGAATCTTTTTCAATTTTTTTAAATATTGATGGTTTTTCTTTAGGAAAAAGGAACGGCTCATTAGAATAACTATAACCAAATGATAAAAAAAATGTTATTATTACTAGACTAATTAATTTATTGGTCATAAGTTAAGACTTATTTATCTTATTTTGTTTTATGCTTAAAGGATCAATTGTAGCTTTAATTACCCCTTTTGATGGTGAAAACCTAAGTGAGGATAATTATGTAAAACTGATTAATTACCATTTAGAGAATGGTACAAATGGTGTTGTACCAGGTGGTACGACTGGTGAGTCTCCCACTTTATCTCATAATGAGCACAAAAAAATAATCGAAATTGCAGTAAAAGAATGTAAAGGCAAAATTCCGGTCATTGCGGGAACGGGTTCGAACTCTACAGATGAAGCTATAGAGTTATCTAAATTTGCTGAAAAGGCTGGATCTGATGCACTGTTGGTAGTGACTCCGTATTATAACAAACCGACCCAAGAAGGTCTTTATCAACATTATAAAATGATTAATGACAACGTTGGTATCCCTATAATTATTTACAATATTCCTTCAAGATCTGTCATAGACATGAGCGTAGATACAATGGCCAAATTATTCGAACTCAAAAATATTAAAGGAGTGAAAGATGCTACAGGTGATTTAAACCGGGTAGATCAACAATTAAAAGCTATGGGAAAAGAGTTTATACAATTAACAGGTAATGATGATAATGCTTTTGAATTCAATAAAAGAGGTGGAGTTGGTGCCATTGGTGTAACTGCAAATGTTGCCGCAAAACTTACATCTGATTTTCAAAAGGCTTGTGTGAATAATATTAATAAAGCATCAGAGTTAGATAAACTTCTTCAACCGTTACATACATCTCTATTTATTGAGAGCAATCCATCTCCCGTTAAATACGCTGCTTCACTTCTAGGTATGTGCAACCCTACTGTAAGATTGCCGCTGGTAGAGATTAAAGAAGAAACAAAAAAAAAAGTGTCAGATGCTCTTAAAGTAGCTAAGTTACTTTAATGAAACAAAAATTAGTTCCTGGTCAAAAGATTATTTGCTTGAACCGTAAAGCTAGTTTTAATTATTTTTTTATAGAATTATTAGAAGCTGGAATAGTTTTAAAAGGCTCTGAAGTTAAATCACTTAGAGATGGAAAAGGGAGTATAGCAGACTCATATGCTGTCGATAACAATGGAGAATTATTTCTAATAAATTCTCATATACCTTTGTATCGTCAATCCTCATACAATAATCACGATCCAAAGGGAGACAGAAAGTTGTTATTGAATAGGAGAGAAATAAATAAATTAATTGGCAGAATTAATCAGGAAGGTTTAACTTTAATACCCACAAAGCTATATTTTTTAAAAGGTAAGGTAAAAGTAGAAATAGCAGTAGCTAAAGGTAAAAAATTATATGACAAAAGGCAAGTTAAAAAAACTAGAGATTGGAATAGAGAGAAGGCAAGATTGTTAAGTAAGAACAATAAATGATACACTTAAATATTGGATCAAATTTGGACTCAAACCACGGTTCTAGGTTTGATAATATTTCTTTGGCTATAAATCTTTTAATTAATTCAAAAATTAAAATTAAAAAACTTTCAAATTTTTATGAAACGCCCTCATATCCCAATCAAAACTTTCCTAAATTTTTAAATGTAGGAATAATTATTGATTTTCATAAAAATTATCTTGATCTTTTAAATGAGATTAAAAAAATTGAAAAAAAATTAGGACGAATTAAGACAGTAAAAAATGATCCTAGAATAATTGATATAGATATTATTGATTTTAATGGCGAAATTAAAAACACTAAAAAATTGATTTTACCACACCCAAAATGTCATATAAGAAATTTTGTTTTGTATCCAATTTTAGAAATTGATCCTAATTGGTCTCATCCAATATTTAAGAAAAATGCCCAATTTTTGATAAATAAACTTAGTCAAAAATTCAGGATTGAGATTACAAGATTGAATAAAAATGTTAATATCTTAATATGATTAATAATAACGAATTAATTGATCAAATTAAAACATACAACAGATTTTTAAATTCAGAGTCTTTAAACAAAGCTTATAATTTTGCTTTAGAAGCTCATCAAAATCAAAAGAGGGACGAAGGGGTTCCTTACATAATACATCCGGTTGCTGTAGCTAAAATTTTAACAGAATTAAAGTTAGACAGTGCTACTATAACTACTGGTTTACTGCATGATACCATAGAAGACACTAATGTAACTTATGAAACAGTTAAAAAAGAATTTGGTGAAGAAGTTGCAAACCTAGTAGAAGGTGTTACTAAAATTTCTGCATTAGAAGACAAAGCATCTAGCGATTCAAAAGCAGAAAATTTCAGAAAATTAATACTTGCTACATCTAAAGATATTAGAGTTTTGCTTGTCAAATTAGCAGACAGATTACATAACATGCGAACTATCCAATTTGTTAAAGATAAAGACAAGGTCATTAGAAAGGCAAAAGAAACAATGGAAATCTACGCCCCATTAGCTGATAGAATGGGAATGAACAGAATTCGCGATGAACTTGAAGATTTATCTTTTTCTGTTTTGAATAAACCAGCAAGAGATTTAATTATAGAAAGATTAAACTTTATCAAAAACAATACAGAAGACACTTTTAAATTAATATCGCAAGAATTGATTGAGATATTAAAAGAAAATGGAATTACAGCAACAATAACCGGTCGTGAAAAAACTCCATTTTCTATTTGGAGAAAAATTCAAAATAAAAAAATATCATTAGAACAACTTACGGATATAATTGGTTTTAGAGTCATAGTTAAAAACATAGAAGACTGTTATAAAACACTTGGTATTTTCCATAGTAGATTTTCAACAATTCCTGGAAAATTTAAGGATTATATTTCCACACCAAAAATTAATAATTATAAATCAATACATACTGCTGTAATCGGTCCCAAAAAAAATAGAATTGAAATACAAATAAGAACTCACGAAATGCATGAGTTTGCACAAAGAGGGATAGCTTCGCATTGGAAATACAAATCATCAGAAAAATTTTCTGAACTGTCTTGGAAAGAATACGACTGGTTAAGAGATTTAGTTGAAATTATAGAAGCAGGTACTAGCCCTGAGCATTATTACGAGTTTACAAAGCTACAAATGTTTCAGGAAAATGTTTTTTGTTTCACCCCAAAAGGAGCCGTGATTAAATTACCTCAAAAAGCTACTCCGATAGATTTTGCTTATGCTGTTCATACTAAGATAGGAAATAGTGCCATTGGTTGTACAGTGAATGGTCAACATTCTATGCTGCAAACTATTTTGAAGAATGGAGATCTCGTAAATATAGAAACTTCTAAGAATGCGTCACCTTCTTTACATTGGCTGTCATCTTCTGCTACAGGTAAAGCTCGCTCTGCTATTCGAAGATACTGGCAAGATAAATCAACTGAAAACTCGAATATTGTTGAAAAAAATTACTCAAGTTCAATAGAAGTTGATTTACCACATAAACCTGGTGTTCTCGGTCATATTACTTCACTTATAGGCCTGAACAAGGGAAATATCATAAATTTAGAAATTATTAAGAGAAAAAAAGAACATCTTACTTTTTCAATTGATCTCCAAATTAAAGATTTGAAAAATTTTACAAACTTGATAAGTCAAATAAAGCAAAGTAATTTAAGATTTAAAATAATTCGACACAAACAGAAAAAAAATGCTTTCATTAAAAGAATCTTTGAAAATTTTAAAAGAAACTAACGCTTTAATTGAGGGTCATTTTATACTTTCTTCAGGTTTACATAGCCCAAAATATATTCAATGTGCTCAATTAATGAGCAAACCAAATCAAGCAATAAAGATATGCGAGTCTCTTGCAAGTAAAATACAAAATGAATTTAGTGACTTTGATTTAATATTATCTCCAGCAATGGGAGGAATTATCATTGGTTATGAATTAGGAAAAATTTTAGGTAAACAAACTATATTTTCTGAGAGAGTAAATGGTGAATTTAAATTAAGGAGAGATTTCAAAATAAAAGAGGGAGATAAAGTATTAATTGTTGAAGATGTAATTACTACTGGCAAATCTAGTATGGAATGTTCAAATTTAGTTACATCAATTAATGCGAGTATAATTGGTTACGCTTGCATAATAGATAGGTCAAATGGTAAATCAGAAATCAAAGGGAAAATTGTTTCTCAAGTAGAACTTAATATTCCAACATATAATAAAGACAATTTACCTAAAGAACTATTATCCATAGAAGCAGTTAAACCTGGAAGCAGAAATCTTTAATGAAAAGAATTAGGTTGGGTGTAAATATAGATCACGTTGCAACTGTTAGAAATGCTAGAGGAGAGTCTTATCCAAGTCCATTAAGAGCAGCAATATTAGCTGAGAAAAACGGCGCTGACTCCGTTACTATTCATTTGAGAGAAGACAGAAGACATATCAATGAATTTGATTTAAAAAAAATTATCAAGAAATTAATGATTCCCCTAAATCTAGAAATTGCAGCTACAAAAGAGATGTTAAAGATAGCTTCAAGAAGCAAACCGCCCTTTATTTGTATTGTCCCTGAAAAAAGGAAGGAAATAACCACTGAAGGAGGCCTTAATTTAAATCACAATAAAAACTTTTTAAGAGAATTAATTAAAAAATTAAAGAAAAACAAATCTCGTATAAGTCTATTTATAGAACCAAGTCTAAATGATTTAGAAACAGCAAAAAAACTAAATGCTGATTGCGTTGAAATACACACAGGCAAACTTTGTAATCTTATTAATAAAAAAAAAAATTATAAAAATGAACTTAAAAGAATTAAGAAAGCAGTTCAAAAAGGTAATAACCTGGGACTAGAAGTCCATGCAGGGCATGGTTTAACTTATACTTCTGCAAGAATATTATCTAAGATTAAAGGTATACAAGAATTTAATATCGGTCATTTTTTAGTTGGTGAGTCAATATTTGAGGGTATGCCATTAACAATAAGAAAGTTTAAGAGAATTTTGAAATCATGAGTATTTTTGGTATTGGAACTGATATTGTAAGCATTGATAGAATTAAAAGTTCTTTAAAAAATAAAAATTTTGTTAACCGTATCTTTAATGAAAACGAAATTTTAAAATGTAAAAAAATTAAAAACAGTA
>CACJNX010000009.1 GCA_902594835.1 uncultured Pelagibacteraceae bacterium
TCTATAAGACTATTTAGTAATGCAAAAAATAATTAAGATAATAATTTTATTCATTTTCTTATTTGTAATAGGTATATTTTATGTAAGTTTAACAAGAGACACAAATTATAATACTTCAAGTCTAATAAATAAAGAGACTCCAGAATTTAAAATTATTTCTTTTGATAATTCAAATTTCTATACAAGAGATGACATAAAAAAGAATAATTATACACTAATAAATTTTTGGGCATCATGGTGTGCTCCTTGTAGAATTGAACATCCTATATTAATGAAATTGTCCCAAAAAAAAAATTTAATGTTACTAGGTATCAATTTTAAGGATAAAGAGCCTCAAGCTAAAACCTTTTTAAGTGAGCTAGGTAATCCTTATGATTTATTGGCGAAAGATAAAAATGGCAAACATTCAGTGAAATTCGGTATTTATGGAATTCCAGAAAGTATATTAATAAATAAAGAATTAATAGTTATACAAAAATTTGTAGGACCGCTATCAGTTGATGATTATAATAATATTATCAAAATTATAAAATAATTATGAAATTAAATTTACTTTTATTATTATTTATTTTTTTTTCAAAATTTTCTTTTGCAGCAGAGAAGACTGTTGATCCAAATTTAATTCATAAAAATTTACGTTGTCTAGTTTGCCAGGGACAATCTATATCAGATTCAAATTCTGATTTTGCGCAGACAATAAAATTAGTTGTGAAAGACTTAATTGATGAGGGCAAAACAGAAGATGAAATTTATGAATTTATGTCTGATAAATATGGAGACTGGATTGTGTTCAAACCTCAATTTAATACTCAAAATTCCTTGTTATGGATTTTGCCTTATATAGCACTAATTTTTGGAGGGTTTTTCATTTTCTCTTTTCTAAAAAAAAGACAATAAGGCACTAAAGGAAACTGTACATATTAAACATTTAGTTGTATTTTTTTATATGAAATTCAAACTGCTAATAAGTTTATTATTCACTGTCATCACATTTGTTCATGCACAAGCAGAACAGGGAGATGCAGATATCTCATTTTATACTGGTACTTTTGACATAATAGATAAAGAGGGGGATGACCAAACCACTTTATTTGGAATAGAACACAAAAATCCAAACTTATTTAGAAATACTATTCTTGGAAAGTTTAAACCTGTTACTGGAGCTTTTATGACAGGAAATAGTTCAGTTTATCTTTACACAGGTGTTGAAGGGCAATATGGAATTGGTCCTTTAAAAATTTTGCCAAGTTTTACCCCTGGTTATTATGAGAAAGGTGACGGAAAAGATTTAGGCAGTGTACTAGAATTTAAAAGTGAAGTTAAAATAGGTTTGGATATTTTCGAAAATTCAAAATTAAGTTACAGTTACAGTCATATTTCAAATAATAACTGGGGCGATACTAATCCAGGAACAGATAATCAACATATAACTTTTTCAACAAACTTTTAATAATAATGAGTCTTGAAGATTGTTATAATTTTGAAGATTTTAGAAAATTAGCAAAAAAAAACTTACCGGCTCCAATTTTTCATTACATTGACGGAGGCTCTGATGATGAGACTACTTTAAGAAGAAATACAGAGTCATTTTTAAAATGTGATTTGGTACCTAATATTCTGGCTAGCGTTGGAGAACCCGATCTCTCAACAACTGTTTTTGGTCAGAAAATTGATATGCCTTTGTTTTTAGCACCAACTGCAATGCAAAGATTATATCATCACGATGGAGACAAAGCATCTGCGAGAGCTGCAGAAAAATTTGGAACCTTTTATAGTATGTCGACTATGGCAACATCTTCAATTGAGGAAATAGCAAATGTTGCAAGCGGACCTAAGATGTTTCAACTTTATATTCATAAAGATCAAGGTTTAACAGATAATTTAATAGATAGATGTAAAACAGCAGGATTTAAATCTTTGTGTTTAACTGTTGATACAGTTGTAGCAGGAAATAGAGAAAGAGATCATAAATGGGGTTTTACTACGCCACCAAAATTAACTTTAAAAAGTATTATGAGTTTTGCAATGCATCCTAAATGGGCATTCAATTATTTGACTAATAAAAAATTTGAGTTAGCAAATGTTTCTCATTGGACGAAAAAAGGATCTAGTATCGCGAAAGGAGTAATGGATTATATCAACGAACAATATGATCCGGCGATGAGCTGGAAAGATGCTGAGTATGTTGTAAAAAAATGGGGAGGACCATTTGCATTAAAAGGCGTCATGTCAGTTGAAGATGCTAAAAGAGCAATAGATATTGGAGCTTCGGCAATTTTATTATCCAATCACGGTGGAAGACAATTAGATGGTTCACGATCACCTTTTGATCAACTGCCAGTAATAAAGGAAGCTGTAGGAGATAAGTTAGAAATTATTTTAGATGGAGGAATAAGAAGAGGCACTCACGTTTTAAAAGCTTTGTCATTAGGTGCAACAGCTTGTAGTTTTGGAAAAGGCTTTTTATTTGCTTTAGGTGCCGGCGGTCAAGCTGGAGTAGAACAAATTTTAAGAAGAATGAGGGAAGAAATAAGAAGAGACATGATTTTATTAGGCTGTAAAAGCATAAAAGAACTTGATAGCTCAAAAATTGCATATAGGTGATGCAATTTGGGAGTTTGAAAGATAGTCAAAATTTTAATAAAATTTTAATATGAAGTTAGCAAAAAATTTAGAAAGATTAGGAACCGAAACAGCTTTTAGTGTCTTAGCAGAAGCTAAGAAACTTGAAGCCCAAGGTAAAGAAATGATCCATTTAGGGTTGGGTCAACCTGATTTTAAAACACCTCAGCATATTATGGATGCAGCAAAAAAAGCAATCGATGATGGACATCATGGATATGTTTTAGCGAACGGTATTACAGAGTGTAGACAAGCTGTTTCTAGAAAAATTAAAAGTCTTTACAAAAAAGATGTAGATCCAGAGAGAATCATGATTATGCCTGGAGGGAAACCCACAATGTATTATGCTATTCAAATGATTGGTGAGCCTGGTGCCGAGATAGTTCATCCAACACCTGGATTTCCAATCTATGAGTCCATGATTAATTATACCGGAGCCAAAGCTGTTCCTTATGATTTAACAAAAGAAAAAGATTTAAAGTTTGATCCAGAAAAAATTTTATCTTCAATTACTGACAAAACAAGATTAGTAATTTTAATTAATCCAAACAATCCAACTGGAAGTTTTGTTGAAAAACCTGCTATAGATTTTCTTGCTGAAGGTTTAAAAAAACATCCGCATGTTTACATATTGAGTGATGAAATTTATAGCAGACAAATTTTTGACGGCAAGGAAATGCCTACATTTTTTAATTATCCTGATTTACAAGAAAGATTAATAGTGCTTGATGGATGGAGTAAAGCATACTCTATGACAGGTTGGAGAATGGGTTGGAGTGTGTGGCCAGAAAAATTAATTCCTCACGTAACAAAATTAGCTATCAATAGTTTTTCTTGTGTAAATGCACCTTCGCAATTTGCGGGTATAGCCGCACTTGATGGGCCCGATGACTCTATTCATCACATGATGAAAAAATTTGATCAAAGAAGAAAATTAATTCACAAAGGCTTAAATGATTTGCCAGGGGTTACATGTAGTATGCCTGGAGGGGCTTTTTATGCTTTTCCTAATGTAAGTGGAACAGGTATGAGTGGATCTGAATTTTCTAAAAAATGTATGCATGAAGCTGGTGTGGCAATTGTTCCTGGTACAGCTTTTGGTAAGACATCTGTAGATTTTGTGCGTTTTAGCTTCGCAGCTTCTCAGGACAATATTCAAAAAGCACTAGATAAAATATCAAAAATGCTTAAGTAAGGAAACTTATGAGTAGTTTACAAATGCCAAAAGTTGATAGTTCAATTTTATCAAAAAAAGATAAAATTGTTTCTGATATAGGAAGAATAATAAATCCTAAGAACGTTCTTTCACACCCAGATGAATTAAGACCTTTTGAAACTGATGGCTTAACCGCTTACAGGCAAATGCCTCTTGTCGTAGTAATGCCCGAGACTGTGGAGGAAGTTAGTAATATATTAAAATATTGTAATGAAAATAGAGTTAAAGTAGTTCCAAGAGGAGCCGGAACGGGCCTATCTGGTGGATCATTGCCTTTAGAAGATTGTGTGTTAATGGCGATGGGAAAATTTAATAAAATTCTAGAAATCGATTATGAGAATAGATGTGTAGTAACACAACCATGCGTAACAAATTTAGCAATCACTCATGCTGTTCAAGATAAAGGATTTTACTATGCTCCGGATCCTTCTAGTCAAATTGCATGTTCTATAGGTGGAAATGTAGCTGAAAATTCTGGAGGCGTGCACTCTTTAAAATATGGAGCTACAACAAATAATCTTTTAGGTATTGAAGTTGTGCTCATGGATGGAACAATAACTAAATTTGGTGGTAAGGCAATGGACTCAGAAGGTTACGACTTTTTAGGTTTAATGACTGGTTCGGAAGGTTTACTAGGAGTTATAACAGAAGTAACAGTAAAAATTCTTAAGTCACCAGAGATTGTCAAGGCTGCATTAATTGGCTTTCCAACCATTGAAGACGCAGGAAATTGTGTAGCAGAAATAATAGCAGAGGGATGTATACCTGCAGGGATGGAAATTATGGACAAAGCTCTCACTAAAGCGACAAATGATTATTCGAAGGCAGGATATCCAACAGATGCAGAGGCAATGATGATCGTTGAGTTTGATGGAACTGAGCATGAAGTAGAGGCTTACATTGAAAAAGCAAAACAAATTGCTGAAAAAAATAATTCATCCAGTTTAAAGGTAAGTAAATCTAATGAAGAGAGATTAAAATTTTGGGCAGGTAGAAAAGCAGCTTTCCCAGCATGTGGAGTTTTAGCACCAGATTATATGTGCATGGACGGTTCAATACCAAGAGGTAAACTTGCTGAAGTTCTTAGAGAAATCACAAGACTGTCAAAAAAATATGATCTACCAGTTGCTAATGCCTTTCATGCAGGTGATGGAAACCTTCATCCATTAATTATGTTTGATGCTAATGATAAGAACTCGCTTAAGAAATGCGAAGACTTCGGAGCTGATATATTAAAATATTGCGTAAAAGTTGGTGGAGCTCTTACAGGTGAGCATGGAGTAGGAATAGAGAAAAGAGAATTAATGTGTGAGGCTTTCAACGACAAAGACATTCAGCAGCAGCTCACTATAAAAGTAGCTTTAGACCCAAATTCATTATTAAATCCAGGCAAAGTTTATCCAATACTTAGAAAATGTGCTGAGGAAGGGAGAGTTCACGTCCATGGAGGAAAAACAAAATTTCCAGACATCCCTAGATTTTAACCAAAATATTTTTAAACCATCTACTAGAGAGGAAATTGTAGAGATCGTAAAAAATTGCTACAAAAAAAGTATTCCTTTGGAAATAAGCGGTTTACAATCAAAAAATAAAATTGGTAGAAATTTTCAGGCAGAGAAAACTTTAGATCTTTCTAATTATAAAGGGATCATAGATTATAAACCTGAGGAACTTTATATTAAAGTTAAGGCAGGTACTCCTATAAGTGAAATTGAAGAAGCACTTAAAAAAAATAATCAACAATTAGCGTTTGAACCTAATGACTTTGGTTACTTATTTTCTGGAGAGAGCAACAGTGGTTCAATCGGGGGAGTGGTTGCATGTAACTTTGCTGGATCAAGAAGATTTAAAGTTGGAAGTGTTAGAGATCATCTTCTTGGTTTTCAAGGTATTAATGGAAAAGGTGAAACGATAAAATCAGGTGGGACTGTCGTAAAAAACGTTACCGGCTACGACTTGTGCAAGATATTATCAGGATCTTTTGGAACACTTACCATATTAACAGAAATATCAATTAAAGTTTTACCAAAACCAGAGACAAGTAAAACACTAATTATAAAAAATCCTCATGTTAAAAAAGCACTTGATTATTTAGGACAATCTTTATCATCATCAACCGATCCCTCTGGAGGTGTTTTTTATCCAGATTATTTTGGAAAAAATTTTATTTTAAATGATCTTACACATGATGGTGGTTTGACTGGTATAAGAATAGAAGGTCCCATGAACTCAGTTGACCAGAGGATTGATAGACTCTCAAAAGAATTAGATCTTATTGACAATGAGTTTTCGGTTTTAGATAGCGTTCAGACAGAAATTTTTTGGAATAAAACAAAAAACTTAGAAGTTTTTAAAAATTCAAAAAGTAATTTAATAAGAATAGTTGTGCCTATAAGCGAAACGTTACAAGTTATTCAAAAGCTTAAAAAAGATGATTTAAATTATTTCATTGACTGGGGTGGTAGCCTTATTTGGATGGCGTTTGATCATTTAAATTCTAAAATCCTTTCAGAAATAAAGGAAATAACCAAGAATCACCAAGGATATTATACATTAATTAAAATAGAGGATGACTTTAAGGCCTCTGCTGACATTTTTACAATAGATCCAATTAAGTATAAAATCAGTGAAAAAATAAAAAAAAGTTTTGACCCGAAAAGAATTTTTAACCCGGGTAAGATGTATACAGGAATTTAAATGCAGACATCATTTACAGAGAACCAATTAAAAGACAAAGATAACAAAACCAGTGAAACAATTATAAGAAAATGTGTGCACTGCGGAATGTGTAATGCAACTTGCCCAACTTACGGAATTAATGGAGAAGAATTAGAAGGTCCAAGAGGAAGAATATATCTAATAAAAGATATGTTAGAGAATAAAAAACCTGCTACCAAACAAATTGCAAAACATATTGATAGCTGCTTATCTTGTTATTCTTGCATGACGACTTGTCCATCAGGCGTAAATTACATGCACCTCATCGATCATGGAAGAAATTATATTGAAGAAACCTATAAAAGACCTTTCTTTGATAGATTGTTTAGAAATATACTTTCTTTCGTATTACCAAGACCAAAAGTATTTTTATTAATGGCTTTGTCTTCTAAAATTATTAAACCTTTTAGTTTTTTATTTCCAAAATTCCTGAAAAACGCACTAAGTTTAATGCCAGACAAAATACCTTCCAAGAAATTAAAAGAAAAAAAAGTTTATGAAGTTACTAAAGGTAAAAAAATTTCAAGGGTAGCACTATTAACTGGATGTGTTCAAAGAGTCATCTCCCCCGAAATAAATGAGTCGACCATTAGACTTTTAAATAGACATAATGTTGAAGTTGTTGTGATGCCAGATATATACTGTTGTGGTTCATTGAATCATCATTTAGGTAAACAAAAATTGGCACACGAGTCTTTCAAAAAAAATATAAATAGTTGGCATGATGAATATCTTAAAAATGGTTTGGATGCGATAATTAGCAATACATCGGGCTGTGGTACAACTTTAAAAGATTACGGACATATTTTTAAAAATGATAAAGATTTGAAAAAAAAAGCAAAAAAAATTTCTGAGTTAACAAAAGATGTTACCGAGTATCTTGATGAGAATTTAAAGTTAAATATAAATACAAACTCTGAGAAAAAATATAAAATTGCTTATCATTCAGCCTGTTCAATGCAGCACGGGCAAAAAGTTCATCAACAACCTAAAGATTTAATATCAAAAACTGGTAACGAGGTTTTAGAAATACCAGAAGGACATTTGTGTTGCGGATCTGCTGGGACATACAATATTCTTCATCAAAAAATGGCAAAATCGTTATTAAAAAATAAAGTCAAAAATATTGAAAAAATTTCTCCTGATTTTATTTCAACAGGTAATATAGGCTGTATGACACAAATTTCATCTGGAACTAGAATTCCTATTATTCATACAGTTGAATTACTCGATTGGTTCACAGGAGGACCGAAACCATATAAATTAAATAATTTCTAAAATGAAAAAAAAAATTTTTGTTACTAGAAAGCTCCTTAAAGAAAACGAGGAGAAGCTTCAAAGCTTATTTGAAGTAACTTTAAATAAAGATGACAAAATATATACGTCCCAAGAAATTATTGATGGATCTAAAAATTATGATGGAATCTTAAGTTCAGTTACTGATCCAATTAATGCAGACACCATATCAAAATTATCGAGTTCTATTAAAATCATCGCTAACGGCGCAGTTGGTTTTGGAAACATAGATATTAAAGCAGCCAAAGAAAAAGGAATAACCGTAACAAATACACCTGATGTTTTAACAGATGCGACGGCCGACATCCAAATATTATTATTATTAGGAGCATCCAGAAAAGCTTATGAAGGTCGTATTGCGGCAGAAACACAAAATTGGAAATGGTCTTGGGATTTTTTATTAGGAAAACAAATGTCTAATAAAAGACTTGGAATTCTTGGAATGGGTAGGATAGGTAGAGCGGTAGCTAAAAGAGCAAAGGCATTTGGCATGGAAATTCATTATCATAATAGATCTAAGCTTTCTTCTGATTTAGAAGATGGTGCGATTTACCATAAAGATATTAAAAGTTTATTCGAACAAAGTGAATTTTTATCAATTAATTGCCCCGCTACTCCAGAAACAAAAAACTTAATAAATAAAGAAACTCTAAGTTATTTAAAAGAAAATACTGTTGTTGGAAATGCGGCTAGAGGAGATATCGTTGATGATGAAGCTATGATAGAAGCTATAAAAAACGGAACAGTCTTCGCATATGGATTAGATGTTTATAATGGTGAACCAAAAATTCATCCTGAATATTTAAAATTAAAAAACATTTTTTTATTACCTCATTTAGGTAGTGCGACTAAAAGAACAAGATGGGACATGGCTTACCGAGCTACAAAAAATCTGGAAGATTTTTTTTCAGGAAAAAAACCACAAGATCAGGTAAACTAATACACCTTTAGATTGAATTTTATAAATTTACTTTAAAATAATTCTAAAAATATATGGAGACTCTGTAACGAGTTTATGCTTAAATATTTTAGTTAATTAACAACGGAGGACATATGTCAAAAAAAATAAAAGGAGTAAAAACTCCATCAAGACGTAAGTTCTTTAAAGCAGCAGCAGCTACGGGTGCTGCAGCGGCAGCAACTGTTGCAATGCCAAACATTGCATTAGGTGCTCCACAGACTTTAAAGATGCAAGCGGCTTGGCCGTCAGGCGCTAACATTTTCTTTGAAATGGCTGGCGACTACGCAAAAATGGTAAGCGACATGTCTGGAGGTGAATTAAAAATTGATCTTCAGCCAGTTGGAGCTGTAGTTAAGACTTCGGAGATTGGACAAGCAGTAAGTTCAGGTGTACTTGATATGGGACACTGGGTAACAGCTTACTGGTATGGAAAAAATCCAGCAGCTTCTCTATTCGGTACTGGTCCGTCATACGGAATGTCATCTCAAGAAATTATGGGATGGATAGAGTATGGTGGAGGTAGAAAACTTTATGATGAAACACTTGCAAAAGTTGGTTTCGACTATATTGGTTTCTTCCATATGCCAATGCCTGCACAGCCTTTTGGTTGGTTCAAAAAGAACGTAACAAAAGTATCTGATGTAAAAGGTATGAAGTACAGAACAGTAGGTTTAGCTACTAACGTATTAACAGCAATGGGAATGGTTGTAAGACAATTACCAGGTGGTGAAATTCAGCCTGCAATGAAGACAGGTTTGATTGAAGCTGCTGAGTTTAACAACCCAACTTCAGACTCTCAGTTTGGTATGCAAGACGTTTCTAAGCATTATCACTTAGGAAGCTTCCACCAATCACAAGAGATGTTTGAAATTCCAGTTAATAAGAAGACATTTAATGGATTATCGCCTAAACATCAGGCTATTCTAAAAAATGCTGCTTATGCTGCAAACAGTGATAACTACTTCAAAGCATTAGTAAGATACTCTGCTGACTTATCTAAATTGATGAACCAGCACAAAGTAAACGTGTATCAAACATCTGATGCGATCTTAGCTCAACAGTTAAAAGGTTGGGATAAAGTAATCGGAGATTTCAATAAGAAAGATCCATTCTTTAAAAAGATTGTAGATTCACAAAAAGCTTACGCAAAAAGAGTTATGAAATACTTACTCATGAACCAACCTAATTATAAGTTGGCTTACGAGAATGAATTCGGCTCTATAGCTAAAGTTAAAATTTAATTATATTTTAAACGTAAAAAGGGGGTGATTTATCACCCCCTTTTTTTATGGAAATAATAAAAAAATTAGCATAGTTTAAAAACTCATGAGGGGATTTATTCATTTTGCAGATACTTTAAGTACTTCCGTTGGAAAGGCTTTTTCTTGGTGTATCGTAATTTTAATGGGCGGAACTTGCTACGAAGTAGTTATGGCATATGCCTTTAATGCCCCTACCTTATGGAATTTTGATTTTAGTTTACAAATGTACGGTGCGATTTTTATGATGGCAGGTGCTTATACTCTTTCTACTGAGGCTCATGTGAGAGGTGATGTAATTTACAGACTTTTTAAACCAAGAACTCAGGGTTACATCGATTTAATTTTATATTTTATATTTTTCTTTCCAGGTGTGCTTGCTCTTTCATTTTATGGCTATGAGTACGCTTCGCTTGCATGGAAGATAAAAGAAACTAGTTGGAACAGCCCTGCACAAATTCAAATTTACATGGCTAAATCTTTAATTCCTGCTGCAGGAATATTATTAACGATTCAAGGTATCAGCGAAGTTTGTAGAGCAATCATTTGCATTCAAACAGGACACTGGCCTGCAAGAATGGTTGTAGCAGAGGAAACAGAAAAAATGTTAATGAGAACTTCACAAGACGAGGATCAAAAAGATGTTATTTAGTTTAACTAATCCTGAAATCGCAATTTTAATGATGGGAATATTCCTGTTCGCTGTGCTACTTGGTTTTCCTATAGCTTTTACGCTTATGGCAATGGGTGTTGGTTTTGGTTATTACGCTTACTTTGATCCGACAAGAATGGAACATCTTTTTGATAACAGAATCTTTCAATTATTCGTTCAAAATACTTACACCGTTATGGATAATACGGTTCTGACAGCGGTCCCACTATTTTTATTTATGGGGTATTTAGTTGAAAGAGCAGGGATAGTTTCAAGATTATTTTTTGCGATTAGACTAGCTTCTCATAGACTACCAGCTTCAATGGCAGTAGCTGCATTAGTTACTTGTGCTTTATTTTCTACAGCGACTGGAATTATCGGAGCCGTGGTAACTTTAATGGGGCTTCTTGCTTGGCCAGCGATGATTAGGGCTGGATACGATAAAAAATTTGCATCTGGAGTAATTTGTTCTGGAGGTTGTTTGGGGATTTTAATACCACCAAGCATTATGTTAATCGTTTATTCTGTAATTGCTCAACTTTCTCCTTTGAGATTATTTGCTGCAGCAATTTTTCCAGGATTATTATTAGCAGGATTATATATAGGTTATGCGATAACTTTAGCTTATTTTAATCCTTCGATAGCACCTAAACCACCTAAAGAGGATATTCCACCAAGATCAGTAATTCTAAAAGAGGTAATGGTTTCTTTCTTACCGCTTTTCTCTTTAATAATTTTAGTATTAGGAACTATTTTAGGAGGACTTGCAACTCCTGCAGAAGCGGCAGCTGTTGGAGCATTTGGGGCATTAGTACTTTCATATTTTTATAAAACACTTAAGTGGAAAAATTTTAAAGAGTCTGTATTTTTAACTGCGAAAACGACTGCCATGATTATGTGGTTGTTTATAGGATCATGGACCTTTGCTTCGGTTTTCTCTTATTTAGGTGGACACGAAGTATTTGAACATTTCTTCAAATCAATGAATCTACAACCTTGGCAGTTCTTGGTAATTACTCAAATTATAATTTTCTTACTGGGTTGGCCATTAGAGTGGACAGAGATATTAATCATTTTTGTGCCGATATTTTTACCTTTAGTGGCATTTTTTGAAGTTAACCCTTACTTTTTTGCAATGTTAATTGCTTTAAATTTACAAACTTCATTTTTAACTCCACCCATGGCAATGTCCGCGTACTATTTAAAAGGTGTACAAAGTAAAAATGTAGAGTTAATGGAAATATTTAAAGGTATTATGCCTTTTCTAGGTATAGTTATATTAGCTATGTTTTTAATGTATCTCTTCCCGGGAATAGCTCTTTGGTTGCCAGACACATTATTTGCTAATTAATAAATTTAAATGATAGACGTTACATCTTTAAGTGCATACGAGTTATCTCAAAAACTTTATTCAGGTGAAATATCTTCCGTTGATCTCTGCACAGCATATTTAGATAGAATAAAAAAATTTGAAAAAGATGTTCAAGCTTGGCAATTTATAGATAAGAAACTTTTAATAGAAAAAGCTGAGGAAGCGGATACTTACAGAAAATCAGGAAAACCTCTGGGGCCACTACATGGGATGCCGGTTGCAATAAAAGATATTATTGGAACTTATGACATGCCAACTGAATGTGGAACAGTTTTTAGAAAAAAAATGTCTAACTCACAGGACTCTGAAATTGTAAACTTATTAAAAAATTCAGGTGCAATTATAATGGGCAAGACTGTTACTTGTGAACTCGCGTATATACATCCTTCTAAAACAAAAAATCCTCATGATTATTCAAGAACACCAGGAGGGTCATCAAGTGGATCAGCAGCAGCAGTTGCTGCACATATGGCCCCTTTATCGGTTGGTTCTCAAACTGGTGGTTCAGTAATCAGGCCAGCATCATATTGTGGAGTTGTTGGCTATAAACCTTCTTATGGATTGATCTCAAGAAATGGTGTCCTAAAAGTTTCAGATAAATTAGATACAATGGGTGTATTTGGTAAAACAGTAAAAGATGTTGCCTTGCTAGCTAAGTCACTAATTAGAAAAGATTTACACGATCCCTCAACAGTTTATTTTGCTGCTGAAAAGATGGTTGAGGAATGTGAGAAAGGTCCTGTTTTTGACCCTAAGTTTATTTTTTATAAAACAAAAAATTGGAAAAATATTAATAAAAAATCGCAGCAGGCTTTTGAATTTTTAATTAAAAATTTTAAAAAGAATATCGAGGTATTTGATACACCATCATATTTTGAAGATATCCCAAAGTATCATCAAATAATTCATGAAGTTGACATGGCAAATAATTTTCAGGTTTATTATAAAAAAGATAAAACAAAACTATCAAAAGAAATGAGAGAAGCTATTTCCAGAGGATTAAAATATTCCGCAAAAGAATATGGTGACGCTGCAGATTTTATGAAGCAAAGCTATGAGTCTTACAAAGAAGTTTTTGAAGACTATTATGGAATTATATCTCCTTCATCAAGCGGAGTAGCAGATAAGGGATTGAAATCGACAGGTAGCGCAGACTTCCAAAAAATTTGGACATATCTTGGATTGCCCACAATTTCCTTACCTTTACTTACAGGTGAAAATGACCTACCATTAGGCGTCCAGGTAGTTGGTGACAAACTTGATGACTTAAGATTTTTGGGAACAGCGAACTGGTTAGAGAAAAATTGCAAAGATGAAGGATAAAGTTACAATAATTATTGGAGTTGCACTCTGTACGTTTTTTTTAATTGGTCTAGCTACGACATTAACTAGATCAATGATGATAGGTTTTTTTGATGTGCTTCCTGTTTACATTTTAATGGGCATGGTAATTGTAATGATGTTTTATGAAGCCTTCATTGACAAAAAATAATAATTACTTTCCTTATTTATTATTGTTCATTCAGCCAATCTTTATGGCAACAAATATTATTGTTGCTCGTGGAGGAGTAGAGTATGTGCCTCCAGTATCTTTAGCTTTTTGGCGTTGGCTAACTGTATTTTTAATATTATTGCCTTTTTTCTATAGCGAAATTCTTTCAAATAAAAAATATATCAATAAAGAGTTTTGGAAATTGTTTTTCCTAGGGTCCATGGGTTGCGGTGTTTGTGGTGCATTTCCTTTCATAGCTGGAATGTCAACTACGATGGCGAATATGGGTATTATTTATACTTCATCTCCGGTTTTTATAATTATTTTATCAGTCATGTTTTTCAAAGATAAAATAAATTTTTCAAGAATTTTAGGTTTAGTTTTATGTTTAATTGGTGTTCTTACAATTATTAGTAAAGGAAACTTGGATTTATTAATAAATTTTAAATTTACATCTGGGGACTTATGGATGATAGGAGCTGCGATGGGCTGGGCAATTTATTCGATCTATCTTTTAAATTGGAAAAGTAAATTTAGTTTAATGGCTAGATTTACTTTAATAGCAATGTTTGGGGCTATATCTTTGTTCCCTTTTTATATTTTAGAAGAAATTTTTTATTTTAACACCAGCTTCAACAATAATTTCATATTTTGGGTATTGTTCGCAGCTATATCTCCGGGCATCATTGCTTTTACTTTATATACTAAAGTGCAAAAATATCTGGGAGCTTCATTAACTGGTTTTACCCTTTATATTTTTTCAATATATTCTGCTATTTATGGCATTATACTTTTTGATGAAGCTCTTTTAAATTTCCATTATTTCGGAGCAGCATTTGTTTTTGCTGGTGTATATTTAGCAAGGAAGATTAAATCATGAAATATTTTTATCTAGCAGCCAGCTCAATAATCTTAGCTTATATCGGAATAACTATTTTTATATATTTTTATCAAAGAAATTTATTATATCACCCCAGTGAAAATAATTATTTAAACGATAAAATTATTTTTGAATACGAAGAACTATTTATTAATACAGATGAAAATATTTCACTTAAATCTTGGTTTATAAAAAAAGATTTATCTAAATTTAAGACCATACTCTTTTTTCATGGAAATGCTGGAAATCTCTTAAATAGAGTACATAAACTTAATGAGCTTAATAAACTTGATGTAAACATTTTATTGATTTCATGGAGAAGCTTTAGTGGAAATAAGGGCAAACCCTCAGAGAAAAACCTCTATCACGATGGTAATAGGGTTGTTGAATGGCTTAATGAGCAAGGAATAAATAAAAAGGATATTATTCTATATGGAGAGTCTTTAGGAACTGGTGTAGCTACCGAACTAGCCTCAAATAATAAATTTGCTGGAGTTATTTTAGAATCTCCATTTACATCAATAGCTGATGCAGCAAAAATCTATTATCCATATTTACCGATTAATTTACTACTTAAGGATAGATATGACTCTAAAAATAAAATCAAAAAAATTAATTCTCCAATTTTAATTATGCATGGAAAAAAAGATAATATTGTGCCTCAAGTAATGGGTCTAGAACTTTTTGAAAAAGCCAATAATCCCAAATTTAGTTATTTTCCTGATAACGATGATCACATGATGGAGTATAACGAAGAATTACTCTCTAAGATTAAAAATTTTATCAATAAACTTTAATTTTCAATTCCTAATAAAGCTTTTGAAAAATATTCAGCATTAAAAGGTTGTAAATCAGTTTCTTTCTCACCCATTCCTACAGCAACAATTGGAAGTTTAAATTTTTTACAAATTGCTAAAACAACTCCTCCCTTAGCAGTACTATCAAGTTTAGTAATAATTAAACCTGTCAAATCATGTATCTTACTAAATTCTTCAACTTGATTAAGTGCATTTTGACCTGTAGTTGCATCTAAGACAAGAATTACTTCGTTAGGATAAGATGGGTCAATTTTTTTAAGGACATTAATAATTTTTTTGTACTCTTCCATTAAATTTTTTTTATTTTGAAGTCTTCCCGCTGTGTCAATCAAAGCTACATCAATTTCATTTTTTTTTGCAAATTCAGCAGTCTTAAAAGCCACAGAAGCTGGATCACTATTGATTTCGGATTTAATAATATCAACTTTGACTTTCGCAGCCCAAACTTGCAGTTGATCTATGGCAGCTGCTCTAAAAGTATCCGCAGCTCCAAAAACAACAGATCTATTATTGTCTTTAAAATACTTCCCAAGTTTTCCAATACTAGTAGTTTTTCCAACCCCGTTAACTCCGGATACAACTATCACAGCAGACTTTGCATTTCCCATCAGGCTTAGATCTTTTTCGTACTTTTGAAGACTAATTGCTAATTTATCCGCTATCAGTTTTAAAATTTCTTTATGATCTTCTAATTTTTTATCAACTTTGAAGTTCTCAAAATCTTTTCTTAATTCTTTTGCAACTTCTACTCCTGCATCAGATGTAATAATTAATTCTTCAAATTCTGTAAGGACATTTTCATCAATTTTTTTTTTGGAAAATATATTTTTAAAGCCGGTAGATAGCCCATCCGAACTTTTACCTAATCCTATCTTAAATTTATCAAATAAACCCATTTAGATTTCAAGGCTAGTATGTTTTATTTCTGAAACTGGACCTCTCATAAATATATTGAGATCTGAATCGATTTTAATATTTAAACTTCCTTCTTCAAATTTAATATTGATATCATTTTTTGTTAACTTCTTGATACATGCTGCAACAGCAGTAGCACAAGCAGCTGTTCCACACGCTTTTGTTAATCCTGCACCTCGTTCCCAAACATTGACTGTAATATTATTTTCGTCATCTATTTGTGCAAAAGTAACATTAATTCTTTCAGGAAATAATTCATGAGTTTCTATTTTAGGTCCTAACATTTTTAAATCATATTCAAAACAATCTTTAACAAAAAAAATTATATGAGGGTTTCCCACGTTGAGGCTAAATCCATCAGTAAATTTTTTACCATCAATATCTAGAGTTATATTTTTGTGATCTAACTTTTCTTTTAATGGAATTTTATTCCACTCAAATACTGGTTTCCCCATTTCCAGTTGAACATCTGACTCCCCAACAATTTTTGCATTAAGCAATCTATTATTTGTTTTTAATTTAATTTCTTTATTATTCAAATCTTTGCTTAACAAGTAAGCTACACACCTACTTCCATTCCCACATGCACTTACCTCGCCTCCATCTGAATTAAAAATGGTCATTGGAAAAGTATTATTAATTTCTTTTTCAATAAATATAATTTGATCAAATTCAATGTTACGATGAAAAGACTTTAAATTTCCTAAATGAATTATTTTTTCTTTAGGTATATTTATGAATTTTTCTCTTCTATCTATGATAATAAATCTATTACCTAAACCATCCATTCTAAAAGCTTTAATCAAAGGCATATTAGTAGATTAGTATAATTATTCATTGACTTTTAAAACCCCAAATTGTAGTTTCCTCGAACTTTCCGCAAATACTTAAGTTTTTGCGGTGCTCTTGAAAACAAGAGTGTCGACACTAGTCAGCGAAGGTTCGCCCACTAGTGCGATAGGTGTTGGACGTTATTAAAATGTTTGAAAACTTAACAAATAAATTAGAAAATATTTTTTCTAAACTAAAAAGTGCTCCTTCCTTAACGGAAGAACAAGTAGATTCTGGCTTAAAAGAAATACGCTTAGCTTTATTAGAGGCTGACGTAGCACTGCCAGTTGTTAAAGATTTCGTTGAAAATGTAAAACCAAAAGCTATTGGCCAGGAGATCATTAGATCAACTTCACCTGGTCAAATGATAGTAAAAATTGTCTACGATGAATTAGTTAACATACTTGGTTCAAAGAATGAGGAGATTAATCTTAAAGCAGTTCCACCAGTTTCTATATTATTGGTAGGTTTACAAGGTTCAGGAAAAACAACCTCAGCAGCTAAATTAGCTAAGTTAATTGAAAAAAGTCATAAAAAAAAAGTTATGCTTGTAAGCTTAGACGTTTACAGACCTGCTGCTCAAGATCAATTAAAATTATTAGCAGAAAAAAATAATATACAGAATTTACCTATCATAGAAAAACAACAACCTATTGATATTACTAAAAGAGCACTCAACGCTGCAAGTTTAAGTGGTTCAGATGTTATAATTTTTGATACTGCTGGTCGAACACAAATAGATTTACCAATGATGTCTGAGATTAAACAAATTAAAGATTTAACAAAACCAGCCGAAACTATTCTAGTTGCCGATTCTTTAACCGGTCAAATAGCTGTAAACGTTGCAAAAGAATTTGATACAGCAGTCAACCTTTCATCAATTATTTTAACCAGAGTTGATGGAGATGCGCGAGGTGGAGCTGCGTTAAGCATGAAACACGTCACAGGCAAACCTATAAAATATATTGGTGTCGGAGAAAAAGTTTCTGACTTTGAAATGTTTCACCCTGACAGGTTAGCTAATAGAATTCTTGGTATGGGCGATGTGGTTACACTTGTTGAAAAAGCAGCGCAAGATTTAAGCGAAGAAAAAATTAAAGAAACTGAGGAAGAACTTAAACAAGGTATTTTTACAATGGACTCTTATCTTTCACAATTGAGACAAATGAAAAAAATGGGAGGCATGGAAGGAGTTATGTCTATGTTACCTGGTGTAAATAAAATGAAAGCTAAAATGGATCAAGCTAACATAGATGAAAGAATGCTGATTGAAAATGAGGCTATCATTTTATCTATGACAAAAAATGAAAAAGATAATCCAAAAATCATTAGTGGTTCTCGAAGAAAAAGAATTTCCCAAGGCGCTGGAGTAGATGTTTCCAAAATAAATAAGTTACTTAAACAATTTAAAATGATGTCAGATATGATGAAAAAGATGTCGCAAGGAAAAAAAATTCCATCTGGAATGATCCCAGATGAAATGCTCAATAAACTAAAATGAAAGGTAAAACATGTTAAGAATAAGACTATCAATGGGAGGAGTAAGGAAAAGACCGATATACAAAATAGTTATCGCTGATGGAAGATATCCACGAGACGGTAAATTTATTGAAAAAATTGGTTCTTATAATCCATTACTTCCAAAAGATAAAAAAGAAAGAATAAAGATAGAAGCTGAGAGGGTAAAATATTGGATGAGTAAAGGCGCTCAACCAACTCTTAGAGTTTCTAGACTTTTAGGTGAACTCCAAATAATGCCAATGCCGAAGCCGGGAAATAATCCTCAAAAAGCTATTCCTAAAAAGGACAGAAAAAAAAGTGCTGAAGAAAGTAAAGAAGCACCTAAAACAGACGGTAAAAAAGAAGAGCCTAAAGCAGAAGCCAAAAAAGAAGAGCCTAAAGCAGAAGCCAAAAAGGAAGAGCCTAAAAAGGAACAGCCTAAAGCAGAAGCTAAAAAGGAAGAACCAAAAGCAGAAGCCAAAAAGGAAGAGCCTAAAAAGGAACAACCTAAAGCAGAAGCTAAAAAGGAAGAACCAAAAGATAAAAAATAAGGTTTTAAAAAATGCTCGAAGTACAAATATTTACTTTGTATCCGGATTTATATCCTGGGCTTTTAGATGTGGGCATCTATAAGAAAGCTAAGGAAAAACAAAAATGGAGTCTTAAAATTATCGATATTAGAGACTATGCTTTTGATGATAATCGAACGGTTGATGATACACCTTTTGGTGGTGGAAGTGGTATGTTATTAAAACCAGATGTTGTAGCATCTGCTTTAGATAAAAACGTAAAAGCTAAAGAAAAAATAATTTACTTATCTCCTAAAGGCAAAAGACTAGATCAACAAGAAGTAAAATCTTTGAGTAGGCTAAAGAAAATAAATATTTTATGTGGTCATTTTGAAGGTGTTGATCAAAGACTTTTAGAGACACGAAATATTGAAGAATACAGTATAGGAGATTTTATTTTATCTGGAGGTGAGAGCGCATCATTTGTATTTGTTGATGCGTTAGTAAGACTTCTACCAGGTGTCTTAGGCAATGCAAATTCTGCTAAAGATGAAAGTTTTGAGAATAATCTTTTGGAGTATCCTCAATACACTAAACCGAGAGATTGGGAGGGTAAAAAAGTGCCAGAAGTCTTATTTTCTGGTGATCATGCTAAAATAAAGGGGTGGCGTTTAGCTCAATCTGAGGCTATAACACAACGCCAAAGACCTGATCTTTGGAAAAAATACTTAGAGAAAAAAAATGAAAAACATTGAAGATATAAATAAAGCTGCAATTAAAAAAATAACAGCCAACAAGAAAATTACAGAATTTGCTCCAGGAGATACTATTAAAGTTGGTGTAAAAATCGTTGAAGGTAAAAGAGAAAGAATTCAATATTTTGAGGGCGTTTGTATTGCAAAAAAGAACAGAGACTTAAACTCTTCTTTCACAGTAAGAAAAATTTCTTTTGGTGAGGGAGTTGAAAGAACTTTCGCGCTATATAGTCCAAATGTAGACTCAATTAAAGTTATAAGATCAGGAAAAGTCAGAAGAGCCAAACTTTATTACTTAAGAGATAGAAAAGGTAAATCTGCTAGAATCGCAGAAAAAATCAAAAAGAAAATTGGTGTTGATGTATCTGTAAAAGCAGAAGAACCTAAAAAGGTAGCTGAAACTGTTAAAGTCGAGACAACTGTTGAAAAAGAAGCAGCTGTCGAAAAGAAAGAAACTTCGCCAGAAGTTAAAAACGAAAAACCGGCTAAAGAAAAAAAATAAAATTTTTAATGTCAAAAACGCTATATGATAAGATATGGGAAAACCATCTTGTCCATGAACAGGACGACGGTACTTCATTAATTTATGTTGATAGACACTTAATTCATGAAGTTACAAGCCCCCAAGCATTTGAAGGTTTAAGAATACAAAAAAGAAAAGTAAGAAAACCCGAATTAACTTTAGCTGTTCCAGATCATAATGTTCCAACTACAGATAGATCAAAGGGAATAGACGACGAAGAATCTAAAATTCAAGTAGATACTTTAAGAAATAATTGTAAAGAATTTGGTATTAATCTTTTTGATGTTAATGACAAAAGGCAAGGTATTGTTCACATTATAGGACCAGAACAAGGTTTTACTCAACCGGGAACTGTTATTGTTTGTGGTGATAGTCATACAGCAACGCACGGAGCTTTCGGGGCTTTGGCATTTGGAATCGGAACTTCTGAAGTTGAGCATGTTTTAGCTACTCAAACGCTGATTCAAAAAAAATCAAAAAATTTAAGAATAAATGTAAACGGCAAATTACCAATAGGTGTTACTGCTAAAGATGTAATTTTAAAAATTATTGGAACAATTGGAACAGCTGGTGGTACTGGATTTGTTATAGAGTTTGCAGGTGAAGTCATAAGAAATCTTAGTATCGAGGAGAGAATGACAGTTTGCAATATGACCATTGAGGCCGGTGCAAGAGCAGGACTAATAGCACCAGATGAAAAAACTTTTGAATATTTTAAAAACAAACCTATGTCACCTAAAGGAGAGAATTGGGAAAAAGCTTTAACTTATTGGAAACAATTATATTCCGATAAAGATTGTAAATTTGATAAAGAAATAAATATTGATGCAAAAGAAATTGAGCCTCTAGTGACTTGGGGGACATCGCCTCAAGATGTTGCTTCTGTAACAAGCATTGTTCCAGATCCTAGCAAAGAGTCTAACGAAGATAGAAAAGCTGCAATGGAAAGATCGCTTTCTTATATGGGTTTAAAAGCAAATACAAAAATTTCAGATATTAAAATAGACAAAGTTTTTATCGGGAGTTGTACAAATGGTAGAATTGAAGATTTGAGGAATGCTGCAAATTTATTAAAAGGCAAGAAAGTAGCAAAAAATGTAAGTGCTATTGTTGTCCCTGGTTCTGGTTTGGTAAAAGCTCAAGCTGAAGAAGAAGGTCTAGATAAAATTTTCAAAGAAGCTGGTTTCGAATGGAGAGAGCCTGGTTGTTCTATGTGTCTTGCAATGAATGCGGATAAATTAAAACCCAAAGAAAGATGTGCATCAACGTCTAATAGAAATTTTGAGGGAAGACAAGGTCGTGGTGGAAGAACACATCTAGTTAGTCCAGGTATGGCTGTTGCGGCAGCAGTAAATGGACATTTAGCTGATGTGAGAAAGATACAATAATGGAAAAATTTTTAAACTTAAAGAGCATCCCATCATACTTACCATTACAGAATATCGATACGGACATGATTATTCCAAAACAATTCCTGAAAACTATTAAAAGGACAGGTTTGGGAAAAAGTTTATTCTATGAGATGAGATATGACGAAAATGGAAATCTTATAAAGGATTTTACTTTAAATAATGAGCCTTACAATAAATCGAAAATTTTATTAGCAGGTAAAAATTTTGGATGCGGCTCATCTAGAGAGCATGCTCCATGGGCTTTATCTGACTTTGGTATTAAATGCATTATCAGCTCAAGCTTTGCAGATATATTTTATAATAATTGTTTTAAAAATGGTATTTTGCCAATAAAAACTAGCGAGCAAATAGTAATAGAGTTATCAGAGTATTCAAAAAGAAAAGAAGAGGTTGAAGTAGATCTTCAAAAACAAGAAATTAAATTTGGAAATAAAGTTGTAAAATTTGAACTAGATTCTTTCAAAAAAAAATGTCTGATCGAGGGTTTGGATGATATTGGTTTATCTATGGAAAAAATAAATTACATTGATGATTTTGAAAAAAAATTAGAAGCCAATAAACCTTGGTTAATTAAAAATGATTAAAGTTAAGGATCGAAAACTACTTTTGCTACCTGGTGATGGTATTGGACCAGAAGTTATAAGAGAAGTAAGAAAAATAATTGAATGGTTTAATAAAAATAAATCATTAGATTTTAAAATTGAAGAGGGTCTTGTAGGTGGAGCTTCTTATGATAAACATAAGAATCCAATTACAGATGAAGTTTTCTACAAGGCACTTGAGAGTGAAGCTGTAATTCTAGGTGCAGTTGGCGGACCGAAGTACGATAATTTAGAATTTTCAAAGAGACCTGAAAGAGCTCTTCTTAAATTAAGAAAAGAATTAAAATTATTTGCCAATCTGCGGCCAGCGATATGTTTTAAACAATTGGTAGAAGCATCTTCACTTAAACCAGAAATAATATCAGGTTTAGATATAATGATTGTGAGAGAGCTCACGGGTGGAATTTATTTTGGAGAACCTAGAGGTATAGAACCAATCGAAAATAATGAAAGAAAAGGAATTAATACTCATACCTACACTACTAGTGAGATACAGAGGGTAGCAAGAGTAGCTTTTGATTTAGCAAAAAAAAGAAAAAATAAAGTAACCTCTTGTGAAAAATCCAATGTAATGGAAGCTGGTATTTTATGGAGAGAGGAAGTGCAAGCACTTAAAGATAAAGAATACAAAAAAATTGAATTAAGTCATATGCTAGCAGACAATTGTGCAATGCAGTTATTAAGAGATCCAAAGCAATTTGATGTAATTGTTACTGATAACTTATTTGGCGACATTCTTTCAGATGAAGCTGCGATGTTAACTGGATCCTTGGGTTTACTACCATCAGCCTCTTTAGGAGCTAAAGACAAAAATGGAAAAATTAGATCAATGTATGAACCTGTTCATGGGTCTGCACCAGATATTGCTGGCAAAAACATTGCTAACCCCATTGCTACAATATTAAGCTTATCTATGGCATTAAAATATTCTCTCGATTTAGATAAAGAGGCAGAACAATTAGATAAAGCTGTTCAAAGTGTTCTTGACGACGGGTTAAGAACTAAAGATATCATGTCAAAAAATATGAAAGAAGTCTCTACTTCTGTCATGGGTGATGCAATTATAGCAAAATTAAAATAAAGTAGTAATTATATGAATTTTGCAATTATTGGAGCATCAGGAAATGTAGGAAGAAAAACAATTGAGATATTAGAGAAATCTAAAATTCCATTTAAAGAACTATATTTAGTTGCCTCAGAAAAAAGCGCCGGAAAAAAAATTAAATTTCGAGGAGAAGAAATTGTTATTGAAAATTTAAAAAGCTACGACTTTTCAAAAGCTCAAATAACTTTTTTTGCTGCAGGTAGCCAAATCGCTAAAGAGTGGGCTCCTAAAGCTGCAAAAAAAACTATAGTGATTGATAATTCTAGTTATTTCAGAATGCAATCAGATGTTCCCTTAGTTATTCCAGAAGTAAACGCTGAAGCATTAAATAAGCATAACAACATTATCTCAAATCCTAATTGTTCAACAATGCAGATGGTTCTCGCACTTAAACCTTTGCATGATGAATATAAAATAAATAGAGTTGTTGTTTCGACTTATCAAGCAGTATCTGGTGCTGGCAAAGCTCCAATGGATGAATTATTTGAGCAAACTCAAACATATTTAGAAAATAAAAAAATTAATTCAAAAAATTTTACTAAACAAATTGCTTTTAATTTAATACCACACATCGATACTTTCGATAAAGATGGCTATACAAAAGAAGAATTAAAAATGACAAATGAGACAAAAAAAATTCTTGATAATGAAATTGATGTTACCGCAACATGTGTAAGGGTGCCGGTTAGAACCGGACACTCTGAGTCTATAAATATTGAATTTGATAATTTATATGATTTTGAAAATGTTATAAAAATCTTAAGCAACGCACCAGGATGTAAAGTCATTGATGAAAGAAAAGATGGTGGATACATTACACCAATTGAGGCAGAGGGGGATTATACGACTTATATTTCTCGAATCAGAAAAGACAATTCAAATGTAAAAGCTATTAATATATGGGTCGTGTCTGATAACTTATTAAAAGGGGCGGCTTTAAACACTGTTCAGATTGCTGAGCACTTAGTGAAAAAATTATAACTTTAGTTTATAAATCTTATATGGAAGAAAAAAATAATCCTTTAAGCCCTCATCTTCAAATTTATAGATGGCAAATATCTTCTTTGCTTTCCATTACACATAGAATTGTTGGAGTGGTAAATATTTTAGCCATTACGATAATTTGTTTCTGGAGTTTGTCTTTACTGCTTGGAGCAGAGAGCTACTTAATTATTAATAATTTCCTTCAAAGTTTTTTTGGAAAATTTGTAGCTGTTGGACTTTGTTGGACCTTTAGTTTTCATATTTTGAATGAGCTTAGACACTTATTTTGGGATTTAGGGTACGGTTTCGATTTAAAAATTTCAAAGATTACTGGGGTCCTTGCTTTATTAGGATCATTTGTTTTTACAATTTTATTTTATCTAATTGGAAAAAATATTTTTTAATATGCATGTTTCTACGAAAAAATGGTTATTCACAAAAATAAGTTCTTTTTTACTTATTCCCTTTATGATTTGGTTTATAGTAAATTTTATTTCTATTTATGAGAACGATTATCAATCAGTGGTCCTTTTCTTTACTCAACAGCCAACAAGAATTTTATTTTCAATATTTATTGTAATTGCTTTCTTTTTTTCAGCTTTAACAATTAGTGAGATATTCGAGGACTATATTAAAGATCAAAAAATCAAAAATGTCGCAAATAAACTATTAAATATATTTGCTATAGTTATGCCATTAATGACTATTACAGGAATATATAATTTATCATAATGAGTGCATATAAAATTATAGATCATGAATATGATGTTGTTGTTTTAGGAGCAGGAGGGTCTGGTCTTAGAGCAGCGGTTGGTTTATCAGAAGCTGGATTGAAAACAGCCTGTATTTCAAAAGTCTTCCCAACACGAAGCCATACATCTGCAGCTCAAGGAGGTATATCTGCTGCACTTGGAAATATGGGAGAGGACGACTGGAGATGGCACATGTATGATACTGTTAAGGGATCTGACTGGTTAGGTGACCAGGATGCTATTGAATATTTATGTAAGGAGGCCCCAAGAGCAGTTGTTGAATTAGAGAGATATGGTGTCCCATTTAGCAGAACAGATGATGGAAAAATTTATCAAAGACCTTTTGGTGGAATGACAAAAAATTACGGGAATGGAACAGCCCAAAGAACATGCGCTGCTGCTGATAGAACGGGCCATGCGATTCTTCACACTCTTTATGGTCAAGCACTAAAACATAATACAGAATTTTTTATCGAATATTTTGCATTAGACTTAATAATGAAAAATGGTGAGTGTAAAGGAGTCATAGCATGGAATTTAACAGACGGCACTATTCATAGATTTCGATCACAAATTACAATAATAGCAACAGGTGGTTATGGAAAAGTTTATTATTCAGCTACCTCAGCACATACTTGTACTGGTGACGGTAATGCGATGGTATTAAGAGCTGGATTGCCTTTACAAGATATGGAGTTTGTACAATTTCATCCTACCGGAATTTATGGAGTAGGATGTTTAATAACTGAAGGTGCAAGGGGAGAGGGAGGATTCTTAGTAAATGGCAAAGGTGAAAGATTTATGGAGCGTTACGCACCTAATGCAAAAGATTTAGCTTCTAGAGATGTAGTAAGCAGATCAATGGAGATGGAAATTAATGAAGGTAGAGGTGTTGGTAAAGATAAAGATCACATAAATTTACACCTAGATCATTTGGATAAAGAGGTTTTAGAAGAAAGGCTTCCAGGTATAACCGAGGCTGCAAAGACTTTTGCAAATGTTGACGTAAATAAACAACCAATTCCAGTTGTACCTACGGTTCACTACAATATGGGTGGTATTCCAACAAATTATAAAGCAGAAGTTTTAACTTTAAATGGTTCAGAAAAAACAGTGCCTGGGCTTATGGCTATCGGGGAAGCTGCTTGCGTATCAGTGCATGGAGCTAATAGATTAGGTTCAAATTCATTAATTGACCTTGTGGTCTTTGGAAGAGCAGCTGCTAAAAGAGCAGCAGAACTTGTGAAACCTGGTATGGCACACGAGGAAGTTTCAAGTGCAGAAACAGATAAATGTTTAGATAGATTTGATAAAATTAGAAACTCTTCGGGCGCTACTAAGACAGCAGAATTAAGATTAAATATGCAAAAAACAATGCAATCAAAATGTGCTGTGTTTAGAACCGAAAAGACATTAAAAGAAGGAGTAGATCAAATTCGAAAACCTTATGAAGGTATGGAAGATATTTCAGTTAAAGATAAATCTCTACTTTTTAATACAGAATTAGTTGAAACTTTGGAGTTTGATAATTTAATAAGACAAGCACTGACTACTATGGACTCAGCTTATAGCAGAAAAGAGAGCAGAGGTGCTCACGCAAGAGAGGATTATAGCAAGAGAGATGATAAAAACTTTATGAAGCACACTTTGGCTTGGCAAAGTGACAAAAAAGTAGAAATAAAATATAGAGATGTCCACTCAAGAACACTAACGAACGATGTTCAATACTTCCCACCAAAGGAAAGAGTTTATTAAGAATGGTTCAACTTAACTTACCTCAAAATTCAAAAATAGAAGTTGGTAAGTATTATAAAGATAAGACAAATTCAAAAAATTTAAAAAAAGTAAATGTTTATCGATGGGACCCATCTACAAAACAAAATCCAAGAGTTGATACTTTTGAAGTTGATATGGATAATTGTGGTCCAAAGGTTTTGGATATCTTATTCAAAATTAAGAACGAAATTGATCCATCACTTACATTCAGAAGATCATGTGCCCATGGAGTTTGCGGTTCGTGTGCGATGAATATAGATGGAGTAAATACTTTAGCTTGCATTAAATCTCATACTGATATTCATGGAGATTTAAATGTTTACCCTCTGCCTCATTTAAAGGTGGTAAAAGACTTAATCGGAGATCTAACCACTCTTTATAAACAGTACGAGTCGATAAAACCGTGGCTACAAACTGAACAAACTGGAAAAGAAAAAGAGGAAATTAAACAGTCTCAAAAGGATAGAGAAAAATTAGATGGTTATTATGAATGTATATTATGCGCTTGCTGCTCAACCTCTTGCCCAAGTTATTGGTGGAACGGTGACAAATACTTGGGGCCTGCAGTTTTATTACAAGCATACCGTTGGATTAATGATAGTAGAGACGGAGACAAAGAAGAGAGACTTAAAAAAGTTGCAGATGAACTAAAATTATATAGATGTCATACGATTATGAATTGCACTAATTCTTGTCCAAAAGGATTAAATCCAGCAAAAGCCATTGGATCTATTAAGAAAATGCTTGCAACAAGTTAAAAGCTTATTTATTCAATATCATCATGAAAACTATTGAACACTTTGTTGGAGGCAAATCATTCAGCGGAGACTCAAAAAGAAAAGGTAAGGTATTTAATCCAGCAACTGGAGAACAAAGTTCAGAAGTAAAACTTGCTTCTGTTAAAGATGTAAATCAAGCGGTAGAAAACGCTAAGAAAGCTTTTGAACCTTGGGCAAATACTCCTCCCTTACAAAGAGCAAGAATAATGTTTAAATTCAAGGAATTGATTGAAAAAAATTCTGATGAACTTACAAAAATTATAGTTGCTGAGCATGGTAAAGTTTATGAGGATGCAAAAGGTTCATTAACAAGAGGTTTAGAAGTAGTTGAATATGCCTGTGGAATTCCTCAAATGCTTAAAGGAGAGTTTACAGAAAATGTTGGCACTAACGTTGATAGTTGGTCAATACGACAACCATTGGGAGTTTGTGCTGGTGTTACACCTTTTAATTTTCCTGCTATGGTTCCAATGTGGATGTTTCCTATGGCGATTGCTTGTGGAAACACTTTTGTTTTAAAGCCATCTGAAAAAGATCCTTCGTGTTCAATGAAATTAGCCGAGCTA
>CACJNX010000010.1 GCA_902594835.1 uncultured Pelagibacteraceae bacterium
AGGATCAAGCTTAAGTAATTACCTTTTAAACAAAGGACACAAGATCGTCGTGGGAGACTTACATTTTAATAATATAACAAAGAAAAAAGAAAATAAGAATAGCTTGTTTTTATTTAAATCAGATTTGACTAAAGAAAAAAATATTCAAAGATTTATAAATTTTGGAATTAAAAATTTAGGAAGTATTGATGTTTTTCTTCATTGTTCTTATCCAAAAACAAATGACTGGGGCATGCCATTAGATAAACTTAAAAAGACAAGTTTAGATAAAAACTTAGCTAATCAATTAGGATCAACAATAATTTTTTCAAAACATCTAATAAAATATTTTATAAAAAAACGGAGCGGAAATTTAATATTCTTTTCTTCTATTTATGGTTTTAGTTCACCAAATTTTGAAGACTATAATAACAAAATATATAGCAATGTAGAGTATGGAGCAATTAAATCTGGAGTAATTTCGATTACTCGTTATTTTGCAAAATTATATAAGAAAAAAGGTCTTAGGGTAAATTGTATTAGCCCCGGAGGAATAGAAGATAATCAAGAAAAATTATTTATTAGAAATTACAAGAAAAGGTGTAACTCCAAAGGCTTACTTAAATCTAATGATATAAATGGACTTGTAAAATTTTTAATCAACGAAGAATCAAAACATATTAATGGCCAAAATATAATAATTGATGATGGCTGGTCTTTATGAAAAACAATCTATTAGTTCTTTTTCCTTATAAGTTCACAAATTTTGAATTCTTTAAATATGAACTTGAGAAATTTAACTTTAAAATAAAAATTTTAGAATTATCTTATTCTAGCAAAAGATCAAATAAATCATGGAAAAGTAAAAGATTATCCGGGGTATATGCACCGAAAAATTTTTTTGAATTAAGAAATCAACTAAAAATTTTATTAAATAAAAAACCTGTTGTAATAAATTTTCTTGATAATGAAAGAAATGCTTGGACTGCATACTCTAAGTTAATGATTAAAAGAAAACAATTAATCGAGATCATTATAAGACAAATTAGTTTTACATTACCTATTAAAAAAAATTTAAGATGGTTTATAGATAAACTTCTAGAGCATAAATTTAATATTATGGTATACCTTTTTTATTTAAGAAGTTTTTTTTATAGTATTTTTTTTTTATATTTAAAACATAAAAATGAATTTATTTTTTCAAATGATAAAAAAAATAAAAGATATATTCATAATTATGATTATTCAAATTCTTTAAACGCTAAAAAAAAAAAATTACGTAAAAAATATATTATTTTTCTAGACAGTGGGGGGCCATATTTTTCTGGAGATATAAATATTGGTTATAAGAACCCAAATTATGACATTAAAAAAACTTATAATGATTACAAAAATTTTTTCTTAAAATTAGAAAGAATATTTAAATGTAAAATAGTTATAGTTCCACATCCTAAATATAAATCTTCTGGAAAAAAAATAAAATCTCTCAATCCTTTTTTTAATGATTTTATTGTAGATAACAAACCTGAAGCAATTATAAGTAGATCTGCTGAAACATTATTTTATTTAAGTAAAGGGTCACTTTCATCTGCTTATGCGGCAATATTTCATAAACCAATTGTATTTTTTTACTCATCCGAACATGTCTATGAGACACATGAACTTAAAGTTATTAAACATCACGCCAAAATTCTAGGCACAAAAACTTTCGATATAAAGAATTTTAACAAAAAACAATTTTTAGATAAACTAAAAATTAAAACAAGCATGTATTCAAAATATTTCAAAGATTATTTATTAATAAATAATAAATATAAAAAAAAAAGAAATTTTCAGATATTATCGGAATTTCTTAAAATATTATTAAATAGTAATAAAATTGCCACTAAATGAATTTACAAAAAATATTTAAAAACAAAAAAATTATTGTAACAGGGCATACTGGTTTCAAAGGATCATGGCTAACTCTTTGGCTTAAATTATTTGGAGCCAAAGTTATTGGTATTTCAAATTATATACCATCAGATCCCTCCCACTTTAAAGCTCTTGGCCTTAAAAAAAATATTATTCACAAAAAGTTAGATTTAAGAAATTTAAAAAAACTTAAAAAAATTTTTATTAACTACCAACCTGACTTCGTATTTCATCTTGGTGCTCAGGCTTTGGTAAAAAAATCATACACAGACCCAGTTTATACTTGGGAAACCAATACAATAGGAACTTTAAATGTTCTTGAGTCACTAAGGTTACTTAAAAAAGAATGTATTGCTGTGTTAATAACAAGTGATAAAAGCTATAAAAATTTAGAAGTCAAAAGAGGCTATCATGAAAACGATATTTTAGGTGGAAAAGACCCTTACAGTGCCTCGAAAGGTTCAGCAGAATTAGTAATACAATCACACTTAAGTTCTTTTTTTCAAAGAAAAAATACTAGAGTTAGGATTGGTATTGCAAGAGCTGGAAATGTTATAGGGGGAGGGGACTGGTCAGATAACAGATTAATACCAGATTGTGTAAAATCTTGGTCTCAAAATAAAAAAGTTATTATAAGAAGTCCTAAATCAACTAGACCTTGGCAACATGTTCTAGAAGCTACATGGGGTTATTTCGTTTTAGCAGCAAATTTAAAAAAAAATATTAATTTTCATGGCGAAGCTTTTAACTTCGGACCTAATACAAGAAATTATAAGGTTATATCTGTAGTGCAAATTATTGAAAAATATTGGAAAGGTATCTCATGGAAAGTTATAAAAAAGAGTAAAAAAGATTTCCATGAATCCGACTTATTAAACTTAAATTGTAATAAAGCAAAAACTAAATTAAATTGGTCTAGTATTTTGAACTTTAAAGAAACAATTAAAATGTCAGTAGATTGGTACAAAGAATATTATTCAAATTCCAAAAAGATTTATTTATTTTCGTCGAATCAGATAAAATTTTATCAAAAACTATTAAAAAAAAGACTTTATAAAAGTAAAATTAAATCAAGAAAGTAAAAATTTGTAATAAGATTTTATGAGTGAAAAAATTTTAAATCTTGGATCAGGAAAAAAAATAATCAATAAGGGCATTAGGCTCGATATTAACCCTGATGTTAATCCTGATGTATTACATGATTTAAATAAGTTTCCTTACCCTTTCGAAAACAATACTTTTGATTTAATTACAATGGATAACGTTATTGGAGAATTAGATAACTTATGGAAAGTAATGGATGAGGTGCACAGAATATCTAAAGACGATGCAAAAATCATAATTAGTGTTCCATATTTTAGATCTTCCTATGCATTTATACATCCAAATATTAAATCATTTTTTACTGTTCAATCGTTTGATTACTTTGATCCTGAAAATGAACTTTATATAAAATATAAATATACCAAATCCAAATTTAAGGTTGAGCAACTGAAATTTAATGAAAATTTCAAACATGGAACAATAAAATCAATTACCAGGTATTTAGCTAATAAGTATCCAAAAATTTATGAAAATTTTATTAGCCATTTAATACCATTAGACTCAATAAATTTTTATTTAAGAAAGGTATAATTTTCTTTTTTATGAAAGAAATTAAATTTTATAATTTACCAAAAAAAAATAAAGATTTTGAAAAAGACTTTATTAAAAGTTTTAAAAAAATTAATTTTCGAGGGAGATATATAATAGGTAATTACGTGGAAAAATTTGAAAAAAATTTTGCAAAATTTTGTAAAGCAAAATATTGTGTAGCTGTTGGAAACGGATTTGATGCGCTGAAGCTTTCTTTTATGGCTTTTAAAATTAATAAAAAATTAAAAGATGGTGATGAAGTGTTAGTTCCAGCAAATACATATATAGCTTCAGTTTTATCAATTGTTGCTGCAAATTTGAAACCTGTTTTTGTTGAACCGGATCAAGATACTTTCAATATTTCTGTCAATCATATTTTAAAAAAGTTAAGTAAAAAAACTAAAGCGATATTAGCAGTTGATTTGTATGGTCATCCGGCTGATCTTTTGAAGATTAAGAATATAGCCAAAAAAAAAAAATTAATTCTTATTGAAGATGCTGCTCAAGCACATGGGGCTGAGATACTTTCCAGGCCTATAGGATCAATCAGCGATGCCACGTGTTTTAGCTTTTTCCCAGGAAAAAATATTGGTGCCTTTGGCGATGCAGGTGCTATCACAACAAATAAACACGACATTTTTAAAATCTTAAAATCCCTTAGAAATTACGGAGAAGAAAATTTTTCTAATCTTAAAGATAGAAAATATAAAAATATTTTAAAGGGTGTAAATTCTAGAATGGATGAAGTACAGGCAGTTATTTTATCTAAGAAATTAAAAACTTACAATTTAGATCTTAAGAGACGTGAGCAGATCTCAAAGTTTTATCTTAAAAATATATTAAATCCAAAAATAATATTACCTAAAGTAAATTCAAAATTTAAGCATGCCTGGCATCTCTTTGTAATTAGAACTAAAAAAAGAAATAAATTAAGAAACTACCTTAAAAAACACAATATTCAGACTATGATACACTATCCTATACCTCCATACAGACAAATAGCATTTAAAGAATACAGGAAATTAAATTTTGGATTAACGGATAAATTATCCAGTGAGATACTTAGCATTCCTAACTACCCCACAATTACAAATAATGAATTAAAATTTATTACTAAAATATTAAATAAATTTTAAAATTATAAATGTTGCTTTCAATTTGTATACCTACATTTAATAGATCTGAATGTTTAAACAATTGTTTAAACTCTATTTTAATATCTAGCAAAAACTGCCAAAATAAGTTTGAAGTATGTGTATCAGATAATAACTCAGACCAAAATGTGGAGGATATAATCAATAAATTTAAAAGTAAAATTAATATTAAATTTAATAAAAATTATAAAAATTTGGGTCATGGAAGAAATTTTTTGAAAGTAGTTTCAATGGCAACAGGAAAGTATGTTTGGACGATTGGAGATGATGATTTAATTCTGCCACATGCTATAGGAACCTTATTTAAAATTTTTAATTCGAATGTTAATTTAGATTTTTTTTTTATAAATTCTTATAATCTTGAATCAAAATTTATTTTTTCTTTTAATCAACCTTTTGATACAAACAATCTGCCAAAAAAAATGCAAAAATATTCAAACTATCAAAAAAGTTCACAGATGAATTTTTTTGATTTAATAAACCCGAAAATTTCATTTGATTTTTTGATGGGAATGTATCTTTTGGTCTTTAAAAAAAAAATTTGGGACAGAAATTTAGATCAAATTAATTTACAGGATATAAGTAAACCAGAAATCTTTTCTACTTTCGATAATACGTGTGGTTATGTTAAGGTAATCTCAAAAGGATTTTCAAAATCAAAAGTTTATCTTCAAGCAGAACCTTTAAGTGTTAACTTAAAAGGAGAGAGAGAGTGGAGAGAAATGTATGATTTTATTGAAATTGTTAGGATACCAGAAATCTTGGACATACATAGAGGTAATGGATTATCTTTTTTTAAATACCACTATTACAAAAATTATTCTCTAAGAAATTTTATACCTAACTTTTTTAAAATGTTATTTAATTATAAAAAAAGTGGTTTAAAATATGTAAAATTTAGAAAAAACATTATTAAAAACCTCATTTATCCTAATTGCTACTTATCAGTTATATTTTTTTTAACTAGAAAGATTAAGAAAATATTTAAATGAGAACTACAGCTATCAACAGATGCCAAATTTGTAGAAAAAGAATAATAAAAGTTTTATCTTTGGGCTGTCATCCATTATGTGATGATTTAATTAGAATTAATTCTAACAAAAAAAACCAAGAATATCCTATTGTAATACAATATTGTAAAAGCTGCAAAACCGCTTTTCAAAAATTTCAAGTTGAAAAAAAAATATTATTTCCCAAAAGTTATCACTATAGAGCGCGGCTCACTCAAGATGTAATAAATGGACAAAAAGACTTAATAAAAGAAATAAAAAAAAATAATAAATCTTTAAAAGGAAAAAAAATATTAGATATAGGATGTAATGATGGAACACTACTAGGTTATTTTAAAAAAGAGAAAGCAATTACAATAGGTATAGAGCCAACTAACGCATACAAGGATGCATCAAAAGTCCATAAAATTTATAATAGTTATTTAAACAGTCAAGTTTGTAATAAAATCTTAAAAAAATTTGGTAATATAGATTTTATAACTTTTACCAATGTCTTTGCACATATTAATAATTTATCAAATCTTTTAAAAAATTTATCAAAATTAGTATCTAAGAACACAACTATAATAATAGAAAATCATTATCTTGGATCAATAATAGAAAAAAAACAATTTGATACTTTTTATCACGAACATCCAAGAACATACTCTCTTACCTCTTTTATAAAAATTGCAGAAAAAATGAATCTCAATGTAGAAAAATTTAGTTTTCCAAAAAGATATGGTGGGAATATCAGAGTTTTTTTATCAAATAAAAAGGTCAAAAAAAACTATACAAAGAAAATGGATGAAGAAAAAAAATTTTTAAAAAAATTAATTAAATTACAAAAATTGGTTGATATTTGGAAAATTATTAAGCGAAATAAAATTCTCTCATTAAATAAGAAATACGGACCTTTGCCAGCTAAGGCCTTTCCTGGCAGGGCAGCAATTTTACTAAAATTATTAAATTTAAATGAAAATAATATCTATTCTGTCTATGAAAAAAATAATTCAAAAAAAATTGGCTATTTCGTTCCCTCGACCAGAATCCCAATAGTGGCAGATAAATCAATGATAAAAATTGACAAAAAAATCCCGATAATAAATTTTGCGTGGCATATAAATAAAGAAATTAAAAAATATTTAAAAAAATTAAAATATAAAAATAGAGTAATCCCAATTTTAGAAAATAAAGATTTTAGATAATATTATGAAAGTAGTTATATTAGCAGGTGGATTTGGGACAAGACTTTCTGAGTACACAAAAGTGGTGCCTAAACCCATGGTAAAAATAAATAAAAAACCTATCATTCTTTACATAATGGAACATTTTGCTAGGTATGGTCACAAAGATTTTTATATTGCTCTTGGGTATAAAGGCCAGGTAATAAAAAAATATTTCTCAAAAAAGATTTTAGATTGGAACATTAATTTGATCGACACCGGTAAAAACACAATGACTGGTGGAAGACTTAAAAGAGTAGGCAAGCTATTTAAAGATGATACTTTTTTTATGACATATGGAGACGGATTATCAGATGTTAATTTGAATAAGTTATTAAAATTTCATCTCAAAAAAAAAAAGCTTGTAAGTTTAACAGCTGTAAGACCTCCAGCTCGATTTGGCGCATTGAAAATTAATAATGGAATTGTTTCATATTTTAAGGAAAAATCTAAAATAGATGAAAATTGGATTAATGGTGGATTTTTTGTAATGCAAAAAAAATTCTTAAGATTTATAGACGGCGATAAATCAATTTTAGAGAGAAATCCGCTTGAAAGAATTGCAAAACTAAAACAATTAGCCGCTTTTAAACATGAAGGATTTTGGCAATGTATGGACACAAAAAAAGATAAAGATACCCTGACAAAAATATTAAAAAAAAAAATCTCTTGAATAAAAAAAAAAGTATACTAATAGTGGGTGGCACAGGGTTTATTGGATACCACCTTGCAAAAACAGCTTTGAAAAAAAATTTTCAAATTACAAGCTTATCATCAAAAAAACCTAAAAAATTTAGAAAACTGCCCAAAGTTAAATATATACTATGCGATATCTCGAAGAAAAAAATTTTAGAAAAAAAATTAAAGAAAAAAAACTATGATTATGTTGTTAATTTAGGAGGGTATGTTGACCACACAAATAAAAGTAAAACGTATCATAGTCATTATAACGGTTGTAAAAATTTAGCGAGTATTTTTTTAAAAAAAAAAATTATTTCTTTTGTTCAAATTGGGAGTTCTGTAGAATATGGAAAATATAATTCACCACATAAAGAAACTCTTAATTGTAACCCAATTAAACAAACTTCAACGTATGGTAAAGCTAAGTTACTTTCAACTTTATATTTATTGAAATTATTTGAGAAATTTAAGTTTCCTGTAACAATACTTAGACTTTATTTAAGTTATGGGCCTAGACAAGATATTAATAGATTTTTACCTATCATTATTAATGGATGTATTAATAATCTAAAATTTCCGTGCTCAGCTGGTTCCCAATATAGAGATTTCATTCATGTTAAAGATGTAGTTCGTGCGATTTTTAAATCATTAACTAATCAAAAAGCAAGGGGGGAGATATTTAACGTAGGATCAGGAAAGCCACGTAAATTAAAGTCAATTATATTGTTAATTAAGAGAATGTCAAAAGGTGGTAAGCCAGAGTTTGGAAAAATAAAATTAAGAAAAGATGAAATAAAAATTTTATTTCCTAATATACAAAAAATAAAAAAAAAACTGAATTGGAAACCAACAATTTCTTTTAACCAGGGTATAAAATCAACAATAAAAGATTTCTATGAAAGAAAATTTTACGGTTAATCCTTTGGTAAGTATAATAATTAATTGTCTTAATGGAGAGAGATATTTAAGGGAATGTCTTGATAGCATAATTAATCAGAGCTATATAAATTGGGAAATAATTTTTTGGGATAACGGTTCATCAGATAGAAGTAGCAAAATATTCAAAAGTTATAATGATAAAAGATTTAATTATTTTTATTCTAATGATAATGACACCTTGTATGAAGCGAGAAATAAAGCTATTTCAAAGGCTAAAGGAAAATATATTTCCTTTTTGGATGTAGATGATACATGGTCAAATGACAAATTAATGCAACAAGTAAAATTCTTGGAAAATAATAAAAATTATCAAATTGTATATTCAAATTATTACATTTTAAATGAACTCAAAAAAAAAAAAAATATTTGCTTTAAATCTTCATTACCGTCTGGCGATATAACCAGTAAACTTTTAAAAAATTATTCAATAGGTATATTGACTGTGCTTGCACTCAAAGAAGTTTTCATGAAAGATAAGTTTGATAAAAAGTATAATATTATTGGAGATTTTGATTTTTTTATAAATGCTAGCAGGCTATATAAAATTGGAGCTCTACAATCACCTCTAGCATATTATAGAGTTCATTCATCAAATTATTCTACTACGCACATTTCAAAGCATGTTGAGGAGCTAAATTTTTGGTTAATTAAAAATAAAGAAATATTTAAAAATTTCAAACATTCTCTAAATTATCTTAGATTAGAAATTTTTATTCTCAAATTAAAAATTTTCTTAAATATCTTTAATTTTAAAAACTAAAAAAAAATATTTAATAGATTAACAAAGAGTGTAATTTTATCTTTTAAATTATTTTGGGCGTGTAGTTCAGTGGTAGAACGCTACGTTGACATCGTAGAGGTCATAAGTTCAATTCTTATCACGCCCACCATTGAGTTTTATAAATATCATTAAATTTTTTGGTTTTACTCTAGATCTTTACGCAAAACTAATTCATCTAACTTGAGACTTTTTTTTAATTTTTTTCCAACAACATCTTCAATTTTATAAGGAGGTAGGCCGCCACCAGGGGATTTTATATCTAAATCTTTTAAAGAAATTTTATCGCCTTTTTTTAAGTTTTTTCTAGCAACAATTGACTTTTGCATTTTAAATAACGGGGCCTCCTCAGATTTTAAAAGTTTTTTTTCAAAACTTCCAAGCATACTAGGTATTCTTTTTAAATTTCGAATGACTTTTCTTAACCCCTCTGGTTCTAAAGAAAATGCGTGGTCGGTTCCTTTAGAAGCTCTATTGAGTGTAAAATGTTTTTCAAATACTCTAGCGCCTAACATATAAGCTAATGTTGCGGCCTCAATCCCATTTTCATGATCAGATAACCCAATGGTAATATTTGGAAATTCTTTTTTATAAGTTTGAACGACATTTAAATTCATATCATTTATATCTACAGGATAGGACGCCGTGCAATGCAGTATGGCTAGGTTATTATTGTATTTTAAAATATTATCTTTAGCTCTTTTTACATCATCAAGGTTCCCCCCTCCAGTACTTAAAATAATAGGTTTTTTAAGTTTAGCTATTTCTTTTTGAAGAATGGTATTTTTCAAGTCGGCAGAAGCTATTTTATAAAGTGGCATGTTTAATTTAGATAAAAATTCCACACTATCTAAATCAAATGGAGTAGCAAAAAAATCAATTTTAATATCTGAGGCAAATTTTTTTAATTCTTTGTATTCTGAAACTCCAAACTCAAGAGCCTCTCTATGTAAGCCATATGTTTCAGCATAACTATTTCTATTATTATATTTTTCATTAAAAAAAGACTTTGTATATAATTTTTTATTATTTCTTTTTTGTAATTTAACAGCATGGGCACCTGCATTTTTTGCTTCTAAAAATAGTTTTTTTGCTTTTTCTAAAGAACCTTGGTGATTGTGTCCAATTTCAGCGATAAAATAAAACTCGTCTTTTTTTAATGCTTTATTTTTAATAACAAAACTAGAAGATTTTTTAATCATTTAAATTACAATATTTTCTTTACAAAACTCTTTATATACTTATTCATAATCCAATTACATGAAAAAATCAAAAAAACTAATTATAAAAAAAATATTTCCTAAGAGTAAAAGTGTTGGAAAAAGACCTTGGGGAAAAGAAATTTTATTGGCTTTAATACCAAAAAAAATTTCACTTAAGCTATTGATAATAAAAAAAGGTCATAAAGGAGGACTTCAATATCATCATAAAAAAAATGAGTGTGGGTATCTTTTAGAGGGTAAGCTTTTAATTAGATATGATAACGGGAAAGGAAAATTAACAAAAAGAATATTAAAACAAGGAGAATGTTTTCACTTTCCTCCTAGTTTAGTTCATCAGGAAGAAGCATTAAGTGATTGTAAAATAATTGAAGCCTCAACACCTCATTTCAATGATAGGGTTCGTGTAGAAAAAAAATACGGTTTTGACATAATTAAAGGTTTAAAATCAACTAGAAAAAAAGACATAATTTTTAAATAAGATGTTTAAAAGTGTTGCATTGATTCCAGCGAGACAAGGATCAAAAAGAATTAAAAACAAAAATATTATCAATCTAAATGGGCACCCATTAATGGCTTATACAATAAAATCTGCAATTAAAAGCAGATTATTTGATAAGGTTATTTGTGTAACAGACAGTCTTAAATATAAAAAAATTGCTGAAAAATATGGCGCCTCTGTTCCATTTCTTAGACCCAGAAATATTAGTGGTAAAAACTCAGCAGATATAAATTGGGTTTTATGGATTATGAAAAAAATAAATTTAAAAAATAATTACAAAATTTTTTCAATATTAAGGCCCACGAATCCTCTTAGAACTGAAAAAGTAATTCGAGAGGCTTTTAAAATATTTTTAAAAAAGGACGCTGATTCTTTAAGAGCTGTGCAGCCATGTTTACAACATCCATACAAAATGTGGAAAAAAAAAAAAAATTTTATCGTACCTCTTTTGGACTCTAAAAGCATAATACCTTTTCATAGTCGGCAATACTCAGATTTGCCAAAAATTTATTGTCAAAATGCAAGCATAGAAATTGCGTGGACTAAAGTTTTGACAAGAAAGTTTCCCAGTATATCTGGAGAGAAAATAATACCTTTTTACTCGAAAAATTATGAAGGCTTCGATATTAATACGCCAGATGATCTATACCTTCTAAAAACTTTGCTAAAAAATAAAATAGTAAAACTTAAAAAAATTTAATTATCGACCTAGTTACCAATAATAGTATAAAATTTAACTATTTACTTATTATTTTAAAAATACTATAAAGCCTTGCCTGGTAATTTTTGCGAAGGGGCCACACCCGATCCCATCCCGAACTCGGAAGTTAAGTCCTTCAGCGCCGATGGTACTTTGTCTTAAGACATGGAAGAGTAGGACGTTGCCAGGCTTTAAAAATTATGAAAATAGCTAGCTCATTAAAATCATTAAAAAAAAGAGACCTTAACTCGAAACTAGTTAAGCGAAGAGGAAAGCTTTACGTAATTAATAAAAAAAATCCTAAATTTAAAGCTCGCCAAGGTTAAGGATGAGCGATAACGATTTCAAAAAAACTTACAATGGTTTTACAAAATTTGTTCTGTGGGGAACGATCGCAGTTATTGCAATATTAGTGATATTGGCGATTACGTTACTTTAAAATCAAAAACAACTTATAATGATAGTCGGTTCAATTAAAGAAAATACCACATTAGAAAAAAGAGTTTCTATAACCCCCGAGTCAGCAAAAAACATCATTGGGCTTGGATTAAAAGTTTGTGTTGAAAAAGGATATGCACTTCACCTTGGAATTAATGATAGTGAATATAAAAATAATGGTGTTGAGATAAAAGCATCATCAAACGAAGTGTTAAACTCAAGCGATCTAATAACGAAAGTTAATTGTCCATCGGAAGATGAAATTGAGATCTTTAAAAATGACACAATTGTAATTGGTATGCTTAATCCATCAAAAAATAAAAAACAAATTGATAAAATGATTTATAAAAAGATTAAGCCTTTTTCTTTAGAATTATTACCTAGAATAACCAGAGCTCAATCAATGGATGTTCTATCTTCTCAATCTAATTTAGCTGGATATAGAGCAGTAGTTGATTGTGTTGCGGAATTTGAAAAAGCTGTACCTATGATGATGACGGCCGCAGGCACGGTGCCAGCAGCTAAAGTTTTAGTTATTGGAGCAGGTGTAGCAGGTTTACAAGCCATCGCAACCGCTAAAAGGTTAGGTGCGATCGTTTCAGCAACAGATGTAAGAGCTGCATCAAAAGAGCAAGTAGAAAGCTTAGGAGGAAAATTTTTAACAGTTGAACAAAATGAAGATATGGAAACTGCTGGTGGTTACGCGAAAGAAGCATCAAATGAATATAAAAAAAAACAAGCAGAGATGATGAAAGAAGCACTTAAAAAAAATGATATAGTAATATGTACCGCATTAATTCCAGGAAAACCTGCTCCAAGAATTTTGACAGAGGATTTAGTAAAACTTATGAAACCTGGGTCTATTGTTTATGATTTAGCAGCAGAACAAGGAGGAAACTCTGCATTTTCAGAAGCAGGTAAAATTAATTTAGTTGATGGCATAAAGATAATAGGTGTCAAAAGTTTGATGAACAGCTTACCACTTACTGCTTCAAGCTTATATGCTAAAAACTTATTTAGTTTCATACGTAACTTGTATAGTAAAGAGAAGAAAGATTTTAATATTAATTTAGAGGACGAAATATTAGATAAATCATTAATTAAAAAAGTTTAATTATGGAAGTAGATCCGTTTATATTTAGATTAAGTATTTTTATTTTATCAATTTTTATTGGTTACTATGTTGTATGGAGTGTCACTCCATCTCTTCATACTCCGTTAATGTCAGTTACTAATGCAATCTCATCAGTTATTATTGTAGGTGCTATTATTGCAGCTTTAGCAGGAACTTCCGAGAGTATTTTTAATACGTCGAGTATCTTTGGATTTATAGCTATCATTTTAGCAGCAATAAATATTTTTGGAGGCTTTTTGGTGACCCAAAGAATGCTTCAAATGTATAAAAAAAAGAAAGATAAAAAGAAATGATCTCAGCTAATCTAGCAGCAATTTTTTATTTAGTATCTGGAATATTATTTATTCTTGCGCTTAGAGGATTATCATCACCAGATACATCTAGACAGGGAAACTACTTCGGAATTGCTGGAATGATAATCGCAATCGTAGTGACATTCCTCTCAATTGGAAATTTTTCAACATCGCTATTTTATGTAATTATATTTTTAGTTATCGGTGGAACAATCGGCGCTTTTATAGCTTTTAAAATTCCGATGACTGCAATGCCAGAATTAGTAGCTGGTTTTCACAGTTTAGTGGGTTTGGCTGCAGTTTTAGTAGCTATTGCAGCTTTTTTAAATCCCGCAGCTTTTAGTCTAGGAAATGTCGGTGATATAAAATTAGCGAGTCTTATTGAAATGTCTATTGGAGCGGCAGTAGGAGCGATAACTTTTTCAGGTTCTATAATAGCTTTTTTAAAGTTAAGAGGAATAATGTCTGGCGCTCCTATTACATTTAGTGGTCAGCATATTTTAAATTTGATACTCGGAATAGGTATTTTTGTTTTAATTTTTTATCTATGTAAAACTCAGTCTACAAATATTTTTTGGACTGTAGTTATAATCTCATTTCTTGTCGGAGTTTTATTAATTATCCCTATTGGTGGAGCAGATATGCCTGTAGTTATTTCAATGCTTAATTCCTATTCTGGGTGGGCTGCAGCTGGAATAGGTTTTACATTAGAAAATACTGCTTTGATTATAACAGGTGCACTTGTTGGATCTTCAGGAGCAATACTTTCATATATAATGTGTAAAGCTATGAACAGATCTTTTGTAAGTGTAATTCTAGGTGGTTTTGGAGCAGACAATTCTACTGATGATAAAAAAGAAAAGAAAGATCAAAAACCAGTTAAAAGTGGTAACGCAGAGGATGCAGCTTTTTTAATGAAAAATGCCTCATCTGTAATTATAGTTCCAGGGTACGGTATGGCCGTAGCCCAAGCTCAACACGCACTTCGAGAGATGGTTGATAAATTAAAAAAAAATGACATTAAAGTTACCTACGCCATACACCCTGTAGCTGGAAGAATGCCTGGCCATATGAATGTTTTATTAGCTGAAGCAAATGTTCCTTATGATGAAGTTTTTGAATTAGAAGATATAAATAACGATTTTGCTAATTCCGATGTTGCATTTGTAATTGGAGCAAACGACGTAACAAATCCTGTAGCAAAAACAGATCCAAAAAGTCCAATATTTGGAATGCCTGTGCTTGATGTTGAAAAATGTAAATCTGTTTTATTTGTTAAAAGAAGTTTATCCCCAGGGTATGCGGGTATAGATAATGAACTCTTTTATAAAGATAATACTTTAATGTTGTTTGCAGATGCAAAAAAAATGACAGAAGACATAGTTAAAAATTTAGACTAATGAAAACAAAAATATTTTGTGACATTGCTGACTATAAAACAATTAAATTTTTTAATAATAAGTCTCTAGTTGATGGCTTTACAACTAATCCAAGTTTAATGCGATTAGCTGGAGCAAAAAATTATAAACAATATTCTCTAAAAATTTTGAGGTTTTGCAAAAAAAAACCTATTTCTTTTGAAGTATTTGCAGATAATTTTAAAGACATGCTCAAACAAGCTTACGAAATTAATTCTTGGGGTAAAAATGTTTATGTAAAAATTCCAGTTGTAAATTCTAAAGGAGTATTTACAGGACCAGTAATCAAAGAATTAAGTGATAAAGGAATTAAACTCAACATAACTGCAGTTTACACATTCGAACAAACTGAAAAGATTTTCAAAAAATTAAATAAAAAAACAAAATCAATCATTTCAATATTTGCAGGTAGAATGGCTGATAAAGGCAAAGACCCCCTTCCAATATTTAAAAAAAGTATCTTTTTGACTAAGAAAAATAAAAATATCGAAATTCTTTGGGCTAGTACGAGAGAAGCTTACAATTTTACTCAAGCAAAACAATTAAATTGTAATATAATTACAATGCCACCAAAAATAATAAATCAAATTACAGGATTTGGTAAGAGTTTCAAATCCATGACACTCGATACTGTTAAAGGTTTTCTAACTGATAGTAAAAAATCAAAATTCAGTCTTTAAGAAGCTTTGGCTCTTGATTGCCTTTTTCTTTCATGAGGATCTAATATTAACTTTCTAAGTCTACAAGATTTTGGTGTTATCTCTAAAGCTTCATCTGTATTAAGCATACTTAGCTGTTCAGCTATAGCCATCTTTCTTACTGGTGTTAAAACTACGTTTTCATCAGTTCCTTGTGTCCTCATATTTGTAAGTTTTTTCCCTTTTAAAACATTAATTTCCAAGTCGCCACTTTTTGAAGAAAGGCCTACTATCATCCCCTCGTAAACTGGATCATTATGTGTCACAAACATTTCACCTCGAGCTTGTAAATTGAAAATTGCAAAGGCAACTGCTTTACCATTTTCTATGGAAATTAAAGCGCCGTTTCTTCTTCCTTCCATATCTCCAGTGTAATCTCCATAAGAGTGAAAAATTCTATTTATAACGCCAGTACCTTTTGTTAATGTTAAAAATCTACTTGTGTAACCCATTAATCCTCTAGTTGGAGCATGAAAAATTAATCTTTTTTTATTTTTTCCAGTATCCTTAAGATCAATTAATTTACCTTTTCTTCTATTCATAGAGTCTATAATTCTTGATGAAAACTCTTCATCTAAATCCATTGTTATTTCTTCGATTGGCTCCATTTTGTTACCTTGATCATCTTTTCTAATTAAAACTTTTGGTGGGCTTACGGTCATTTCGAAACCCTCTCTCCGCATCTGTGTTAAAAGAATCTCTAACATCAACTCACCTCTACCACTTATAACGAAAGCATCTTTATTTTCATTTTCTTCAAAGTTGATCCCAACATTGTTTTCAGATTCCAAAATTAATCGATCCCTTATTTGAGTGCTTGTTAATTTTTTTCCCTCTGTCCCTGCTAAAGGAGAACTATTTACTGTAATTGTTATTGACATGGTAGGAGGGTCAATAGGTGTTGCATTAATTGGATCGTTTATTTCTAAATCACAAATTGTATCAGCAACGTTAGCTTTTTCTAAACCTGCAATAATTACTATATCTCCAGCCTCACCTTGTTCGATCGGAACTTTTTTTGTTCCCTCATATCTAAATATCTTTGTTAGTCTTCCTTCATCAACTTTTTTTCCACTTAGATCTATTGCTTTAATTTGCTGATTTGCTTTTGCAGTTCCTTGAGCAATTCTTCCTACTAAACTTCTTCCTAAAAAACTGTCGGCATAAAGGAGTGTAGAAAGCATAGCGAATGGTTTTGTTTTATCAAAAGTTGATGGTTTAACATGGTCAATTATTAAATTTAACAAGGGTTGCAAATTTTCCCTCGGGCCATCTATCTCTTTAGATGCCCAGCCAGATCTTCCGCTTGCGTATAATACCGGGAAGTCTAATTGCTCCTCATTTGCATCAAGACTTACAAATAAGTCAAAAGTTTCATCTAATACTTCATTTGCTCTTTGATCCTGTTTATCAAGCTTATTAATTACTACAATTGGTTTTAAACCTTGTTTCAAAGCTTTAGATAATACAAATTTTGTTTGTGGCATCACTCCTTCGGCTGAGTCAATTAGTAATAAAGCTCCATCAGCCATGTGTAAAACTCTCTCAACTTCAGCTGCAAAATCTCTATGGCCTGGTGTATCAATAATATTTATTCTTGAGTTTTTCCAATTAATTGAAGTAGGTTTTGCAAGAATTGTAATTCCTCTCTCTTTTTCTAGCTCTCCAGAGTCCATTACTCTTTCTTCAACATTTTCGTTTTCCCTAAAAGTTCCACTTTGTTTCATAAGATTATCAATCAAAGTAGTTTTTCCATGATCGACGTGAGCTATAATAGTAATATTTCTGATTGTATTTGTCATTTTGGTTGCGGGGGTAGGATTTGAACCTACGACCTTCAGGTTATGAGCCTGACGAGCTACCAGACTGCTCCACCCCGCGATAAATTATTTCTTTTTTATATTAATAGCTTGAAGTTTATTTTTTTCTTTTTTTATGTCGTAAACTATTGTTTGATCTTCTTTCAAGACTCTCAATTTTGAGTCTTCTAATGCTGAAACATGCAAAAAAATATCTTTTTGTGTTTCAGAGTCAGTTATAAAACCATAACCTTTTTTGGCGTTAAACCATTTTACCTTACCAGATGGCATTGTTAATCCTCTCATTTTCAAAAAATTTAGTACCTGTTTTTAAGTTTTTGGAGTTTTTTTATTCTTTTAAGATTTTCAGTCTGAACCCTCTTTTTTTTTTCAGACGGTTTTTCATAAGTACTCTTCATTTTCATTACCTTGAAAAAACCTTCTTTTTGAAGTTTTCTCTTTAAAACTCTAATTGCTTGCTCCACGTTATTGTCTTTTACGTCTATTTTAATAAAAACCTCCAGTTAATTTTCTGCTAGTTACCATTTGAATATCTATTTGTCTATAGAGAAGCAGCCTGAGCTTTTTTTTCCTCTCTAATTTTAGCTTTTTTTTCTCTTTCAACTCTTCTTTTAGCTTTATCCAAAGCCTTTTGAAAAGCTTCTTGTGTACACAATGCCAAAATTACAGGATCTCTTGGTTTTAGATTTGAAAAATTCCAATAACTTCTTTTTCTAATTAAAGATACAGTTCCTTTTGTGCTTCCTACTAATTTAGATATTTGTCCATCCGTTAGTTCAGATGCATTCTTGCACAACCAAAGTATAGCATCTGGCCGGTCTTGCCTTTTTGATAATGGCGTATATTTTGGTCTCTTTCTTTCTTTAATCTCAACTTCTTCAATTTTTTTTAATAATCTTAATTTTTTTTCGGGCTCTTTCGAACATGTTTCTATTTCTTCTCTAGAAAGTTGGCCTGCTAAAATTGGATTATATGCTTTAATACCTTTAGCTACATCTCCATCTGCGATACCTTTAACTTCTAGTTCGTGAAGGTTACAAAATTCTGCAATTTGCTTAAAGGTCAGCGTTGTGTTTTCAACAAGCCAAACAGCAGTTGCTTTTGGCATGAAAGGAGTTTCAGTCATAAGCTATTTTTTTGATCTAAGGTTACTAAATTTTTTATTGTATTTACTAACTCTACCTTTATCTAAAATTTTTTGAGTCCCACCTGTCCAAGCAAAGTGAGATTTTGGATCAATATCTAATTTTAATACATCGTTCTCTTTGCCCCAAGTAGATCGTGTTTCAAATTCTGTACCATCAGTCATTACAACTTTAATTTTATGGTAATTAGGGTGTATGTTTTTTTTCATGTGCGGAGTTTTATATTAATAATAGTTTTTACTCAATATCTTTTTTTTTAAAAAGATCTTTTAATTCTTCATGAATGTTGGAATTAGTAGCTAAAATATTCTTTTTTAAAGGTGAGTTTAAATCCTCCTCAAAAAAATCGACAAATCCTCCAGCTTCTTTTACAATTATTATCCCAGCAGCAATATCCCAATAATTTAACTCTCTTTGCCAATAACCGTCAAATCTCCCGCAAGCAACATAAGCCATATCTAAAGCAGCGCTTCCAAATTTCCTTACATTGGATACGTTAAGTGAAATATTTATATACTCAGAAAAAATTTTTTCTTTAATTTTACTTAATCCTTTTGGGCCACCAGTAACGAGTAATGCATCTTTAATTTTTTTTTTTTTTGAAACCCTTATTCTTTTATTATTTAAGTAAGCTCCGTTACCTTTTTCAGCACAAAACATTTCATTCATTATTGGATTAAATATTACTCCACATTTTATTTCTCCTTCTTCTTCATAACCAACAGAAATAGCAAATTGAGGAATACTGTTTAAAAAATTCATTGTTCCATCGATTGGATCAATTATCCATCTATTTTTCATATTTGATTTATTGATTATTCCAGTTTCTTCTGTAACTATTCCATAATCAGGATGAGCTTTTTGTAATTCTTCAATTAATATTTTTTCAGTTCTTTTATCTGCTGATGAAACAAAATCACCAGGACCCTTTGTAGAAACTTGTAAATTTTCAATTTCTCCAAAATCTCTTATTAGAGATCTAGATGCTTTCATACATGCTTTTGTTATTAAATTAATTTGAGGAGAGTTTAATCTCATTAATTTACTCTTTTTACATATTCTAATGTTCGAGTATCAATTATAATTTTTTCTCCACTCTCAATAAATGGCGGAACATTTATTTTTATGCCGCAGTCAAGTATTGCAGGTTTATATGATGAAGAAGCAGTTTGATTTTTTATTGCAGCATCAGTCGTTTCAATTATACACTCAATATTATTGGGTAGTTCTATTGAAATTGGTTTTTCTTCCATAAATGAAATGGTAACTTCTAAATTTTCTTTAAGTAATTTGTATTGCTCTCCAGTAATAGATTTAGGAATTTCCACTTGCTCAAAATTTTCATTATTCATAAAATGGCAACTCTCACCGTCTAAATATAAAAAATTAAATTTTTTTTCATTCACTTCTGCTTTTTCCACAGTTTCACTTGATCTAAATCTCTCGTTTAGTTTTGTCCCCTTAACTATACTTTTTAATTCAACTTGATTAAAAGCTCCACCTTTTCCAGGTTTCACGTGTTGAGTTTTTAGAACATTCCAATAATCATTCTTATGTTCGATTATCATTCCAGGTTTTATTTCAATGGCTGTTATTTTCATCTAAATTTTTTAATAGCTATTTCAGGTTTAAGTCTCGGGTTATCCCAAATAAAACTTGATATTGCAATATATTTTGCTCCAGCTTTTATTAATTTTTTGTAGTTATGATTGTTTATCCCGCCTATCGCGATAATAGGTTTTTTAATATTCCTCTTCGCCCACTTCAAAATATCAATATTTGCCCTTTTTGCATTTTGTTTAAGCTTAGATTTATAAAAAGATCCAAAAGCAATATAATCTGCTTTATAAAATATTGCTTTCTCTGCAAAAGTTTTAGAATTATGGCAAGTTATTCCTAATAACTTTTTTTTAAGCTTTTTTCTTGCATTAGAAATTGATCCATCTAATTGACCCATATGACAACCATCAGCATTGATTTTCAAAGCTAAGATGTAATTATCATTAATAATAAATTTTACCCTATGTTTTTGAGTAATTTTCTTTATCTTTCTTGCAATTTTTAAAAGAGAATTTTTTCTTGCTCTTTTCAGTCGTAATTGAAAAAACTTAACATTTTTGACTGAGAGTACTTTATCTAAAGTTTTATAAAATTTTTTACTTATCTTATTAGGTGAAATTAAATATACTAATCTCTTCAATGGAATTAAGCTGCAAACTCTTTTTCTAAATCTTCAGACCATTCTCCTTTTGAAGAAAGACCATTCATTTTAGCTCTATGATTAAAAGCTTTTTGTATATTAGCAACATTCTCTTGATTTTTTCCAAACTCTTTCAATGCACTTGCTTGCAATCCTCTGCCATATGAAAAGGTAATTAAAAAGTTGCTATCGTTAATTTTGTTAATCTCATTGAGATTTTTACTAGACTCAATTTCTGATTGCCCCCCAGACAAAAAAGCAATTCCAGGAACAACATTTGGTACATTTTTTTTTAAGCAGTCCAATGTTTTTTTAGCTATTTCTTCGTGACTAGATTTATCTTTACACTCTGATCCAGGTATTATCATATTGGGTTTGAGGACTGTTCCTTTTAAGTCGACTTTATGAATTTCAAGTTCGTTGTAACATTCATTAAGAACATTAGTTGTAACTTGATAACATTTGTCAATATTATGCGATCCGTCCATTAAAACTTCTGGCTCGACTATCGGCACCATTTTCGCTTCTTGAACAAGAGCAGCATATCTTGCTAACGCGTGTGCATTTGATTTAATTGACTGAGATGAAGGAAATTCATTTGAAATTTTATATACCGCTCTCCATTTTGTAAACCTAGCACCCAAATCGTAATATTCTTTTAATCTTTCTCGTAAACCGTCTAAACCCTCTGTAACTGTTTCATCGTAAGTTCCTGCTAATGGTTTAGCGCCTTTATCGACTTTTATTCCAGGTATAGCTCCATGTTTAGAAATTAATTCTGGAACTGAAGGACCTAGAGTAGTTTTTTGTCTAATGGTTTCATCAAATAAAATTACCCCTCCAATGTAATCTTTCATTGCACTTGAGTTGAAAAGGGTTTGTCTAAAATTTAATCTATTTTTTTCTACGTTCTCAACATTAATACTTTTAAATCTTTTGGCTATAGTTCCAGTGCTTTCATCGGCAGCAAGGATACCTTTTCCTTTAGCGCACATTTTTTTAGCTATTTCATTTAATGTCATAGCGATTATTTATTTTAAAACACTTATACCAGGCAAGTCTTTTCCTTCTAAGTACTCTAAAAATGCTCCTCCTGCTGTTGATAAGTGAGAGAAAGTAAGTTTGTCATTACTTTTATTTATAGCTGCGAGAGTGTCTCCACCTCCAAGAATAGATATTAAAGATTTTTCAATAGTATTTTTTGAGATATTTTCTGCAATCGATAACGTGCCTTTTAAGAAGTTCTTATTTTCAAAATACCCAGCTGGTCCATTCCACAGAACAGTATTTGAATCGTTAATCTTTTTTTGAATTTTTTTGATTGTATTGACACCAATATCTAAAATTATTTCATTTTCTTGAATCATATCAAGATTTTTATTTTTACCGGTTCCTTCAAAGTCTGTACCTACCATGCAATCTTCAGGTATTAATATTTTACAATTATGTTCCTCTGCTTTTTTATAAATATCTGCTATTATCTCTTTTGTATTTTTTTCAATTAAAGATTTACCAACTTTTAAATTGTTATGAACGAAGAAATTATTAGCCATTGCCCCAACAATTACTATATTATTTACTTTTTTTAAAAGATTAGAAATAACATTAATCTTTGTAGAAATTTTTGACCCTCCAATAATGCAAGTAACTGGTTCTTTTTGATTTTTTATAACAAGATTTATTGCCGTTATTTCTTTTTTTAATAATGGACCAGCATAACTTTTTTTTACAAATTTTGTTATACCATGCACAGAAGCTTGTTTCCTATGAGAGCATGAAAATGCATCATTAACATAAATGTCCCCAAGTTCACTTAACTTTTTTGAAAAATCTTGGTCATCTTCGGTTTCTTCTTTAAAAAATCTTATATTCTCAATTAATATTACCTCACCCCCCTTTAAATGAGAAAATTTTCTTTTAGTTTCACCATCAAAAGTTCCTCTAAAAAAATAAACATTAGTTTTAAGCGCATCTTTGAGATATTTATAGACAGGTATTAAAGACAGTTCAGGGACATTAATTCCTTTTGGTCGACCTAAATGACTAATAATTATAATTTTTGCTTTTTTTTCAATTAGTCTATTTATAAAAGGTAAACACAAAGTGATCCTTGTATCATCTTTTATAACTTTGTTTTTAATTGGAACATTTAAATCTAATCTAAGTATTATCTTTTGATCTTTGATTTCTAAATCGTCAGGAAAGAAATTTATTTCACCCATCGACTTCTATTACTCTCTCAATTTTTTTTGAATAAAATTTGTTATATCTTCCTCTGATAATTTAAAATGTTTGTAAACTTCTTTATAGGGAGCACTTTCACCAAATATATCTATACCTAAATTGGCACCTTTATTTTTAATATATTTTTGCCAAGACATTATACTTCCAGCTTCTAATGTGACGATCAATGAGTTTTCTTCTAAAATATCTTTACGGTAATCCTCAGGTTGTTTATCAAAAAGCTCCATGCATGGCATTGAAACTACTTTAGAGTGAATATTGTTTTCTTTAAGTTTATCTTGAACTTTTAAGGCAAGTTCTACCTCAGTACCTGAAGCTATCAATGTTACACTGCTCTCATGCGAAGTTAAATTTACTACATAAGCTCCTTTTTCACATTTATTCTCTTTAGAATTACTTGGATTGATGTAAGGAACTTTTTGTCTCGATAAAGCAATAGCACTTGGGGTATTTTCACTTTTTAAAGCTATTTCCCAACATTCAAATGTTTCATTAATATCTGCTGGCCTGAAGACATTTAAATTCGGAATTGCTCTCAACCCAGTAAGTTGTTCTATAGGTTGGTGAGTAGGACCATCTTCACCAAGACCAATAGAGTCGTGTGAAAAAACGTAAATTACCTTAAGACCCATTAAAGCAGAGAGTCTAATAGAGGGTTTACAATAATCTGAGAATATCAAAAATGTTCCACCATAAGGTATTATACCTCCATAAAGTGCTAAACCATTCATAACTGCTGCCATACCATGTTCTCTAACTCCGTAATGAATATAATTTCCATTAAAATTTTTAGAGTTTATAATTTTAGAATTATTTGTTTTTGTATTATTAGAACCACTTAAATCTGCGGAGCCACCTATTAATTCAGGAAGAAAAGTAGAAATTTTTTCTATAGCGGCCATTGAGCATTGTCGTGTAGCTAAACTTGGCTTGGAGTCAAAATGTTTATCTTTTTCTTGACGAATTAAATTCTCTAAACCCTTCAGATCCAATTTCTCATTAGCTCCGTTAAGTTCACTTATAATTTTAGGATTTTTTTTATTGACTGTTTCATGCCATTTATTTTCCAGTTGTTCACCCTTGTTACCTATATTTCTCCATTCATCTAATATTTCTTTAGGCACTTCAAATGGCTGGTTGTTCCATTTTAGTTTTTTTCTCACTAAAGCTATTTCCTCATCTCCTAAAGGAGAACCGTGAGAGGAAGCTTTACCAGATTTATTAGGTGATCCAAATCCTATTATAGTTTTACAAGATATTATTGTAGGTTTTTTCGATTTTGATGCTTTTGTGATTGCTTTTGAAATTTGTTTTTCATTGTGACCGTTTACCTCTAAGAAGCTCCAACCGTACGACTCAAATCTTTTTTTGTAATTATCTGAAACACTAAGCGATGTTGAACCATCAATTGAAATTTTATTATTGTCAAAAAAAACTATTAAATTCTTTAATTTAAGATGGCCAGCTAGACTCATTGCTTCATGACTAATTCCCTCCATTAAGTCTCCGTCACTCGCAATTACATATGTTTTGTTATTAATGACAGAGGAACTAAATTTTTTTCTGAATATTTCTTCTGCTATTGCCATACCTACAGCGTTTCCTAACCCTTGTCCCAAAGGTCCAGTCGTCGTTTCAATTCCAGAGCCTTTTTTGTACTCCGGATGACCAGCGCAAATAGAATTAAGTTGTCTAAAATTTTTTATATCTTCAATTGAAATACTTTTGTAACCACAAAGATACAAAAGAGAATAAAGCAACATTGAACCGTGTCCAGCAGACAAAATAAATCTGTCACGATTAATCCAGTTCGGATTTTTTGGATTAAACCTCAGGTGGTATTTAAATAAAACAGTTGCAACATCGGACATGCCCATTGGCATTCCTGGATGACCAGAATTTGCTTTTTGCACAGCGTCAATTG
>CACJNX010000011.1 GCA_902594835.1 uncultured Pelagibacteraceae bacterium
GTGGCCATGATCCTCACAAAGTTTATGCAGCTTACTCAGCTGCGATGCAGAATACTGGATCGCCTACGGTTATCCTAGCAAAAACAATCAAAGGATATGGAATGGGTAAAACAGGTGAGAGTGTAAATACAACTCACCAGCAAAAAAAATTAGATGAAGAAGATCTATTATATTATAGAGATAGATTTAAAGTTCCGCTCACTGATAAACAAGTCAAAAATATAGAATATTATAAACCAGACGAAAATTCTGAGGAGATAAAATATTTAAAAGAAAAGAGAATGAAACTTGGAGGTTACATTCCAGAACGATCATCTTTTGCTAAACAAATTAAAGCTCCACCAAAAGATATTTTCGATGCCTTTATGAAATCGACTGGCAAAAAAGAAATGTCTACGACAATGGCTTTGGTAAGAATGATGACTGCACTACTTAGAGATAAAAACGTTGCTCCAAGGTTAGTACCAATCATTCCTGATGAAGCGAGAACTTTCGGAATGGAAGGTTTCTTTCAGAAAATTGGTATTTATGCTCATGAAGGGCAAAAATATGAACCGGTCGACTCTGAACAACTAAGTTCATATCGAGAAGATAAAAGTGGTCAGGTCTTAGAGGAAGGTATTAATGAGTCCGGGGCAATGTCGTCTTGGATTGCAGCTGGAACCGCTTACACTAATCACGATATCGAGATGGTACCTGTTTATATTTTTTACTCTATGTTTGGATTCCAGAGAGTTGGAGATCTAGCATGGGCAGCTGGTGACTCCCAAGCTAGAGGGTTCTTAATTGGAGCAACTGCTGGAAGAACCACATTAGCTGGAGAAGGATTGCAACACCAGGATGGGCACAGCCAATTATTGGCATCAAATATTCCAAACTGCATTAGTTATGATCCAACATTTGCTTATGAGATGGCAACAATATTTAGAGAAGGCTTAAGAAGAATGCATGAAAAGAAAGAGAATGTCTTCTACTACATCACTGCAATGAATGAAAACTACGCTCATCCAGAAAAACCTAAAGGTTGTGATGATGGAATTTTAAAAGGTATGTACTTATTCAAAGAAGGAAAAAATAAAGGAAAAACTAAAGTTCAATTATTAGGTTCAGGAACAATTTTAAGAGAAATTATATCAGCATCTGAAATCCTATCAAAAGAATATAATATAGATGCAGATATTTGGAGCGTGACGAGTTTTAATGAATTAAGAAGAGATGGAATGGAAACTGAAAGATTAAATCTTTTAAATCCAAATAAAAAACCAAAAAAATCTTATGTTCAAGAATGTTTGTCTAAAAGAGATGGGCCAGTCATAGCAGCTTCAGATTATACTAGAGCATTCACAGATCAGATAAGACCTTACACAGATAAAAAATTTTACTCATTCGGAACAGATGGTTACGGAAGAAGCGACACTAGAAAAAATTTAAGAAAATTTTTTGAAGTAGATAAAGAGCATATAGTAGCCTTTACCTTAAGCGCATTAGCAAAAGAACAACTTGTTGGTTCTGAAGAAGCAGAAAAAGCAATTAAAAAGTATAAGATAGATAAAGAAAAAGATTTCCCAGCGAATTTATAAAATGACAATTCAAAAAATTTTAGTTCCAGATATGGGTGACTTTAAAGATGTAGAAGTCATTGAAGTTCTTGTTAAAAAAGGACAAGTTATTAAAAAAAACGATTCTTTAATAACTTTAGAAAGCGATAAATCAAGTGTTGAGGTGCCATCAACTCACGAAGGCAAGATAGAAAAAATAAATGTTTCTGTAGGTGATAAAATTAACAAAGGGGATTTAATTCTTACTTTAGAGTCAAAGCAGGAAACAAATGAACCTATAAAAGAAAAATCTAAAAAGGAACCTGTAAAACCAAAAAAACAAAACGAAGTAGTCCAGGTACAACAGCAACAGCCTGCACCTAGTGTTCCTACCTCAGGAAAAAGTTCTGCAAGCCCAAAAATAAGAAAGTTTGCAAGAGAGCTGGGAGCGGATATTTCTAAAATTTCTGGTACCCAACGTGCCGGAAGAGTGTCAGCAGAAGATGTAAAAAATTTTATAAGATCTCAAGTTACTGTTTCTCAAGGTGAGGTACAAAAAAAAGAAGTTGTAAAGTATGTGGAAGAATATTCTCACGAAGAATTTGGAGAAATAGCTACACAAGATCTACCACGTGTTAAGAAACTTTCGGGACCACATTTAGTCAGATCGTGGACAGAAATTCCACACGTTACTCAACATGATGAAATAGATGTTACTGACATGGAACAGTTTAGAAATTCTTTATACGATTATTATACCGGTGAAAAAATAAAAGTAACTCCACTTGCTTTTATTGCAAAAGCCTTGGTGAGTGCTTTAAAAGAATTTCCAAATTTTAACGCATCGTTAAATCCTGATTCTAATAAAATTATTTATAAAAAATATTTTCATATCGGTTTTGCCGTTGATACACCGCATGGTCTAATGGTTCCAAAATTGAGAAACGTTGATCAAATGAGTATTCAAAAAATTGGAGAAGAGCTTAAAAATACAAGTCAACTTTGTAGAGAGCTTAAAATCGATAAAAAAGAATTTTTTGGTGGCTCAATGACTATCTCGAGTTTAGGAGGTATAGGTGGAACACATTTTACGCCCATCATCAATCCTCCAGAAGTAGCAATTTTAGGAGTTGGAAAAACTTTTGATCGACTTGTTAAAGAAAAAAATCAAATTGTTTCTAAAAAGATACTTCCAATTTCACTATCTTACGATCACAGATTAATAGATGGAGCAGAAGGTGCTAGATTTTGTGTCTATCTTGGAAAATGTCTTGGTAAAGATTTTGCCTTTAAGCTTGCTGTTTAGAACTTCTTAAACTATTAACCCCTGATGGATAAAAAATCGTTTTCACTAATTTGCGCTATAGTTACGTCTGTTCTTTGGGGCTCAGCTTTTGTGGCTCAAGACATGGGCATGGATTTTATAGGGCCACATACTTTTAATGTAGGAAGATTTTTAATCGGATTTTTAACTTTACTTCCTTTCTTTTTCATTTTTGAATATAAAAATATAAATTTCAAACAACTTGAAAAAAGAAAAATAGCTTATTTTTTATTTTACTTAGGATTTGTTTTAGCCATAGGCCAAGAGCTACAACAAATTTCTTTAATATATACGGATGTAGCAAACACTGGTGTTTTTACAGTTTTTTATGTTTTGGTCGTTCCAGTAATTTCTTATTTTATCTTTTCAAAAAAAATGCATTGGTCAATTTGGCCATCTGTTTTTATCTGTATTCTTGGTGGCTTGCTCCTAAGCGAACTAAATAATTATTCGGTAAGACTAGGTGACAGTCTTGGAATACTAAGTGCCTTTTGTTGGGGGGTTCATATTTTGCTGATTAGAAAAACAATTGAAATGTTTAACTTTCCTATAACTATAGCAATGTCTCAATGTTTAGTAGCATGTTTAGTTTTGATTGGTCCAATGTTCTACTTTGAAGACCCAACGTTCAATAATTTTTTAAAAGACTCCTATGAAGTTTTATATGTGGGAATTTTATCAAGTGGTCTTGCTTTTTTATTACAAACATACAGTTTGCAAAATATATCTCCAGCTCCTGCAGCAATAGTTTTCTCACTGGAGGGTGTTTTCGCAGCAATTTTGGCATGGTTAATATTAGACCAATTCTTAAATGAAATTAAAATTTTAGGAATATTTTTAATATTAGCTGCTGTAATTTTCTCACAACTAATGCCAATATATGATAAGAAAAAATATGGATGAAACTAACAAAGGTTTTATGAAACATTTAGGTGGGCTGGAATTAAAACAGATCAGCGAAACACAATACGAATTTATAGTTGAGGTAAAAGAAATACATTTAAATACTGGAAAGATTGCCCATGGTGGTTTCTTGTCAACGATTGCAGATACAGGAATGGGTACTGCTGCACATAGAGTAGCTGGTGATAGAAGATGTGTAACTATAAATTTAGATATGAAATTTATTTCAGCAGGTCAATTAGGTGACAAGCTTAAAGGAGATGTTAAAATTTTAAAAAAGACAAAGACTCTTGTTTTTATAAGCTGCGAAATTTCTAATGATAAAGAAATTGTCGTTTCCGCGTCTGGAACTTGGAAAATTCTTTAAACTTTTTTTCTAATCTTTTTAATTCCACAATCTCTGCATTTTATCGTTTCAGTTGAACCACCTGGTCCGAAACTATAGTTAATATCCACTTTTTCGTATCTGTGGATACCTACTTTACAAAACAATAAATACAACCACTTAATCATAATTAAAACAAAAATAAATTTTAATTTTATTAAGGAGGTAATTTTATGTCAGGATGGGAAATACTTGCAGTAGTTGTAATTGTATACGCTATTTTTAATTAGTAAATAGTAGCTTAAATAAATTTTTTAAAATTAGTTTTTTAAGTAAGGATATTTTTTTTTCCAAATTTAAAATTTATATAACCGAATAAAATTAATAATATTAATGCAAAGGGGTAAACTATAGCTTTATTTGGTCTTTCTGGATTTTCGATTTTAAAATTACTTATGATGTCACCCATTTGAATACCAGATTTTTTTGCCTCTCCTTTCCAATTTAATTTATCTACAGTAAGTTGGTCATTCTGATCTACTAATGTCATTCCGTATTCTTCAAGATTGTAATCATTTTCAAACTTCCCTTTATCAATAACAAATAGTTTATATCTCTCTCCATATTCAGTAACTCTGGTTACTTTTATGTGAACTTCTTTCGATGGATCAAAAGATAAATTTTGAATACTTTCTGCTGAAAGCTTTTGTTCATTAAATTTTGGATAGAATTTACCTAATACATAGTCTGGAGCTAAAAAAGATAAAGAGATAATCAAAAATGCTATGATTTCATACCATCTTAATCTGTTTATAAACCATTGCTGTGTTGCCGCTGTAAAAACCAAAATACCAATTAGTGAAGTTGCTATTACCAATAGTGCCTGCCAGATACTGTCTACTCCAATTAATAAAAGTTCGTGGTTAAATAAGAAGACGATCGGTAAAATTCCTGTTCTCAAACTATACCAAATAGCTTGAAGCCCTGTTCTTAGAGGATCGCCACCAGAAATTGCTGCTGCCGCATATGATGCCAAACCAACAGGAGGTGTAACATCAGCCATCAGTCCAAAATAAAACACGAATAAATGAACAGCAATTAATGGAAAAATAAAGCCCGAAGCATTTCCAACATCAACTAAAACTGTAGCCATTAGTGAAGCCACTACCACATAGTTTGCAGTTGTGGGAAGACCCATTCCAAGAAGCAAACAAAGAATAATAGTTAATAAAATTAATACGATTACATTATCTCTTGCTATTGTCTCGATGACTATAATTAAATTAGTGCTAAGTCCTGTAGATCCAACTGCTCCCACTATTATACCTGCAGTGGCAATCGCTATTCCAACTCCAACCATGTTAATTGCACCTTTTTGAAGTCCAACAATAGTTTGGTTCCACCACTCGATTAAGCCAATTTTATAATCTGAGTTTTTTATAATACGATTTATCAAATTCACTATAATTAAAGAAATCGTGGCGTAAAAAATTGAAAAACCCGCTGTGTATCTCATGTAAACAAGTAGAAAAATTAAAACAAAAATTGGTATTAGAAAATGTAATCCAGATAAAAAAGTTCTCTTAAGATGAGGTACGTCTGCATCATCCATTCCTTTAAGTCCTAATTTAAGAGCCTCAAGATGAGATATATAAAATAAAGCAATGTATGAAATGACAGCTGGTAAAAAAGCATGTTTAACAACTTCAAAATAAGTAACCCCTATAAAACTTGCCATAACAAAAGCCGCAGCTCCCATAACTGGCGGCATGATTTGACCATTAACAGATGATGAAACCTCAATAGCTCCTGCTTTCTCTTGAGAGAAACCAGTTTTTTTCATTATAGGAATCGTAAAAGTTCCAGTAGTAACGGTATTAGCAATTGAAGAACCTGAAATCATACCTGTCATTCCAGAACCTAAAATAGCAGCTTTAGCTGGCCCTCCTCGCATCTTACCCACCATTGCGAAAGCTAAATCTAAAAAATATTTTCCTCCACCTGCGGTTTCTAATAATGCTCCAAAAAGAACGAATAAAAATATAAAATCAACAGAAACACCAATAGGTATTCCAAAAATAGCCTCTTGATCAAACCATTGGAAACCTACTAGTCTTTTGACAGATAGACCACCGTGAGAAATAATATCTGGTGCATATTTGCCAAAATAAGAAAATAAAAGAAAACAGGTGGCAATTATTACTAATGGTAATCCGATGGCTCTTCTTGTGGCCTCTAAAAGTATTAAAATACCTGTTGCCCCAATAATAAGCTCTACAGGGACTTTAAATCCGAATATCTCTTTGACTAAAAGTATCCCGCCCCTATTAACAAGATCATCATAAAAAAAATAAATATAAAGACAACAGAATGCAGCGACAATACTTATAAGAATATCAAAAACTGATATTTTCTTTCCTCGTACAACAGGAAAAATTAAAAATGTTAGTGTTAGTGCAAAACCTAGATGTATTGCCCTGGCGGGTAAACCTTTAAACATTCCAAAGTTAAACCAAAAAGGAAAAGGAGAAGCATACCAAAGCTGAAACAGTGTCCAGAGAATGGCTATCCCAAAAACTATTTTTAAATGTACACCGGATAAATTTCGAGTTGGAGATATATCTTCTTGAATTTTGTCTTTTATCTTACTTTGAATAGTTTGATTCATTTCACTTAAGATACATTATTATAAAAAAAAAGGCCCAAAAAATATTGGGCCTTTTTCAATTAAACTAAAAAGTTGAATTACATTAATCCAGCTTCTTTGTAGTACTTAATTGCACCTGGGTGTAATGGAGCTGATAAACCATCAGCTATCATATTTTTCTTTTCCAGAGGTCCAAAAGCAGGATGTTGAGCTCTGAAATCATCAAAGTTTTCCATTACCGCTTTTGTTACTAAGTATACAAGTTCTTCAGAAACATCTGCGCTTGTAACAACTGTAGCTTTTACACCAAACGTTGTAGCGTCTTTTTTCTGATTAGAATAAGTTCCTTTTGGAATTACAGCTTTTGCATAGTAGTCAGCTCCGTCAATTAAACCTTGAACTGGCGCACCAGTTAAATTAATTGGGCTAGCTTTTGCTTTACAAGTAGCTGCTTGTTCCATAGCACCATTAGGAAATCCAACTGAATATCCAAATGCATCTATTTTCCCATCACAAAGAGCTTTTACTTGTTCAGAAGAAGTTAACTCAGTAGTAGCTTTAAACATACTCATGTCTGCTCCCATAGCTTTCATTAGTTCTTCCATAGTTCCTCTTTGACCAGAACCAGGGTTACCAATGTTTACTGTTTTTCCTTTTAGGCCTTTAAAATCTTTTATTTTAGATTTTTTACTTGCCCAAATTTGGAAAGGTTCATTGTGAACAGAAAATACAGCTCTTAAATTACTAAACTGTTTTCCTTCCCATTTGCTTGAACCATTGTAAGCATGATACTGCCAGTCTGACTGAGCAACACCAAATTGAAACTCACCATCTTTGATTTGTCCAATATTGTAGTTAGAACCACCTGTTGAAGGTGCAGTACATCTATATGCTTTAGCTGTACCTTTTTTTCTACCGTGATCAGCACTTATTGCTGACTTGTGTAACATTTTACATATAGCGTTACCTGTTTGGAAATATACTCCAGTAGGTCCACCAGTTCCTATAGTAAAGAACTCTGCTGACTTAGCTATTGAAGTTAATGGGCTTGAAAAAGCTATCATTACTAAAAAAGCTGAAATCATTGATATCATTTTTTTCATGTGTACATCCTTTTGTTAGTTGGTTAATTTAACTACGTAATTCTATTGAGGTCAAAGAGATTCTTAGAGATTTTTAACCCAATTTGACAATTTTGAAACGCCTTCAACTACATTTGGGGCATACTTTTTAATCATTTCATCATCTATCATTTTGCAGTTTGTAACGTTTCTAAAAAAATCAGTTCCATCGAAATCAGTATAGCTTAATCTGGTTAACATCTTTTTGGGTTTAAAGCCAAAATCTGAACCTGGTAGCATAGCAACACCTGTATCGTTAAGTATTGACTCACATAATTTTGATGAGTTTTTAAACTTGTTATTTTTAAACTCTGGCATTAAGTAAAAAGCTCCTTGGGGAGGATTAATTAAAACTTTGTTTGATTTTAAATTATTATAAACGTACATTCCTATAGCATTTAGAATTCCTTTTACTTTATTTTTATATTCGTCATAGTTTCCTTCATAAGCTTCAACTGCAGCATATTGTGTTGGAGTATTTACAGTTGAATAAGACTCACTCGCTAAAGATTTTAAACTTATTAAAAAATCTTTTAATTGTTTAGGCACAGCTAAAAATCCTAATCTCCACCCTCCTGCTCCACACCATTTACTTAAACCTCCGGTGATAAAAGTAAGTTCAGGATAGTGTTGCGATATAGAGTTATAATTTTTTCCAAATGTTAAATCAGTATAAATTTCATCAGAAAGAACTATCAACTTATATTTTTTTGCTACTTTAGCTAAACCCTCTAGATTGTTACAAACTGCACCTGACGGATTGTTTGGTGAATTTAAAATAAGTATTAAATTTTTTTTCCCAATCTTTTTAATTTTTTTTTCAAGTTCTTTTGCTGTTGGAAACCAATTATTTTCCCTTGATGTTTCTAGCCAATGAACTTTATTTGACCCAATTTGCGCTTGGGGCTCATAAGAAACCCAACCTGGCGCTGGAATTAATATTTCACCATTGAAAGCAATATGCATCAGTAGCATTGCTTCTTTAGATCCCGGGGTGATTAATATATTTTCCTTAGGATAAACATTTCCAGTTTTTTTCTTAAGGTAATTTGAAATAGCTTCTCTCAAGTTTGGTAATCCTTGTATCGGTAAATATTCTTTTCTATGGGCATGAAGTTTTAAAGTTTCAACAATTTTTTCTGGAACAGGAAATGGAGATTGACCAAAACCAAATTGATAAACTTTTTTGCCTTTGCTAATTAATTCTTTTGACTTTTCATTAATTACAAGGGTAGATGACTCTTTTAATTTAAGAATGCTTTTTTTAATTTTAGACGACATCTTCTTATATATTGTTAACCTATACGGGGACTGGTCATTTAAAGTCAATTCAATTTATTCAAATTGGAACATTTGACAAATCGATTCGGTCATGTTTTAATCTTACTTTGTTCTCAACCTTGATCTACATATAGTATAAAAAAATTTATCTAACACAATTATGAATATTACCTCCCAAAAAATAGTTGCGCTTCTAGGACCGACTAATACTGGAAAAACTTATGTGGCCATAGAGAAAATGCTCGGATACGAGACCGGCATTTTTGGTCTACCTTTAAGACTTCTTGCTAGAGAAGTTTATGACAAATGCATAAATAAAGTTGGAATTGAAAAGGTAGCTTTAATTACTGGTGAAGAAAAAATAATTCCTAGCACTGCTAAATATTTTATCTGCACAGTAGAATCTATGCCTAAAAACAAAGAGGTAGAATTTATTGCCATTGATGAAATTCAAATGTGTGCAGATAGAGAGAGAGGCCATATCTTTACTGAACGTTTATTAGAGTCTCGCGGAACTAAATTAACTATGTTTCTTGGATCTCAAATCATGGCTAAAATAATTAATGAACTAGTAAACAACGTCAAATTTGAAAAAAAGGAAAGATATTCAAAATTAAGTTATTCAGGAATAAAAAAAATTTCTAGACTAGATAGAAAAGTAGCCATTATAGCTTTTTCTATTGAGGAAGTTTACGCAATAGCTGAATTAGTAAGACGACAAAAAGGAGGAGCTGCAGTTATAATGGGTTCCTTAAGTCCTAAAACCAGAAATTCTCAAGTTGGGTTATATCAGTCAGGCGATGTTGATTATCTAATTGCGACTGATGCAATCGGAATGGGACTAAATATGGATATTAATGAAATTTATTTTTCAAATTTGAAAAAATTTGATGGAAAGAAAACAAGAAGACTTAATTTAATTGAGATGTCTCAAATTGCAGGTCGCGCTGGAAGGTACAAAAATGACGGAGGATTTGGAACAACAGGAGATTGTGAAAATCTTAATTCAGATGAAATAGAAAAGATTGAAAAGCATCATTTACCTGACACTAAAGCAATTTTTTGGAGAAATTCTAAATTAAATTTTGAAAATCCTGATAAACTTATTTCTTCTTTAGAGCTTAAACCTGATCAAAAAAATCTTCTAAGAACTAATGACTCTCTTGATGAAAGTGTCTTAAGATTTTTTCTAAAAAAAGGAGCTAATAATATTATCTATCATAAAAATTTAGAGTTATTATGGGAATGCTGCCAAATACCAGATTTTGAAAAAAAAGCTTATGGTCAACATATAAATATTATCGATAAAGTATTTCAGTTTTTATCAACTCGAAAAAAAAGAATACCAAGTACGTTTATGAAAAATCAATTAAAAGGACTCGAAAAAGATCATGGTAATGTTGATTTATTATCTCATAGACTATCTAATGTTAGAACTTGGTCCTATGTGGCTAATAAAAAAAATTGGGTTGAAAATTCAGATTATTGGGTGCAATTAACAAAAAGTATTGAAGATAAACTATCAGATAAATTACATGATGAACTTACTAAAAGTTTTATTGATAAAAAAATAAGTATTCTGTCTCGAAGCCTAAAGCAGGATCTAGTTTTAAACACAGAAATAAATAATGAGAATAAAATATACATCGATGGACAGTTGATGGGGGAGCTTAAAGGGCTTAAATTCATAATTGAGGTCACTTCAAAAACACTTGATACAGACATTAAATCAATCAAAAAAGCCGTACGAAAAGGTGTAGAAAAGGAGCTAGAAAAAAGAGCTAATGAAATAATTTCTAAGTCAGAAATTGATATAGATAATGAAGATAAAATTATTTGGAAAGAAAATCCGATTGCTAGATTAAAAAAAGGTAATGATTATCTTTATCCTTATGTAGAAATTATTGCTGATGACTCATTAAATGAAGAAACTAAATCTAAATTAACATTTTTTTTGAATAAATGGTTAGTTAACCATACTAATGAAATTCTAGGTGATTTAATAAAATTAACAAAACATAAAATTACAAATCAATATCTAAGAGGTTTAACTTTTCAGCTTTACGAAAAAAATGGAGTAGTTAAGAGAAGTGAAGTTGAGAAAATTGTGAAGTCTATTCCTGCAGATGAAAGGAAAAAATTATGGGGAATGGGAATTAAAATTGGTAGATATCATATTTACTTACCTAAAATGTTGAAACCTAAAGCTGTCGAATTTAGAGTTAAATTATGGAAAATTTTCCATAAACTTTCAGATAAAAATAAAATACCTAAATCTGGACTTAATTTTTTAACAGACCACAATCTAGAAAGAAACTTTTTATTGTTATGCGGTTTTGAAAAATTTAAAGAATTCTTTGTAAGAATTGATATTCTAGAAAAATTATTTTTAAAAATTATAGAAAACACGAAAGATAGAAAATTTAAAATCAATGCTGAAATGATGAATTTACTTGGCTGTTCAAAAGAAAATTTTTATAAATTAATGACATATATGAATTATAAAAAAGATAAATTGGCTGATACTTACATTTTTAAAGGCGAAAAGAAGAAAAAAAAGAAAATAATACAATTTGACAAAAAAGAAAATCCATTTAATAAGCTTCTCTCTTTAAATATAAAATAAATGAGTAAATTAGATAAAGAAAGTGTAATTGGTGTTTCTGCGCTACTGGTCCACGCAGCTAATATAGACGAAATTTATTCTGACCATGAAAAAGATTTGGTTAAAGATTTTATAAAGTCGTATTTAAATGATAGTGATTCTAGTGAAATTTTAAAAAAGGCCGAGGAGTTAGAAAAAAATTCCAATCAACTATTAAGTTTCACAAATATTATAAAAAATAATTCAATGGATGTTAAAAAGGATATCATCGAACATCTTTGGAAGGTAATTATTTCAGATAAAACTATTGATCAATACGAATCTAATTTAATGAGAAGAATTTGTGGTTTAATATATTTTCCAGATAAAGAATGTGCAGAGATTAAACTTAAACTTATAAATAAAGAATGACCTATATTGTAAAAGACGAATGTATAAAATGTAAGCTCACTGATTGTGTAGAAGTTTGTCCTGTAGACTGTTTTTATGAAGGTGAAAACATGCTTGTTATAAATCCAGATGAATGTATTGATTGTGGTGTTTGTGAACCTGAGTGTCCAATAGATGCTATTAAACCTGATACAGACGAAAATGTTAAAGACATGGAAAAATGGTTGTTGCTTAATAAAAAGTTTTCTGCATTATGGCCTAATATTTCAAAAAAAAAAGAACCAATGTCTGAACATGAAAAATTTAAGGATATCAAAGATAAGTATGATAAACACTTTTCTGAAAAACCAGGAAAATAATAAATATGCCAAAAAAGAAAAAAGCTAAAAAAATAAAAAAAGTAAAAAAAACTAAAAAAACAAAATTATCAAATAAAATAAAACCAGTTTTAAAGCCGATAGATAAGAAAAGTTCTATTTCTGGACAGGATGAAAAGCCGGAGATAAAGAAAATTAAAAAACAACCTACAGAAAAAAGAATTTATAATTTAAAAGATTTTGTAGTTTATCCCAAACATGGGGTGGGTAAAATTACAGCTATCGAAAAAGCTAAGATTGGTGAAATTGATATCCAATTTTACAAAATTTTAGTTGAAAAAGAAAAACTCACTTTAACAGTCCCTATAAACCAACAATCAAAATTAAGACCTATAGCTTCAATCAATCAAATAAATAAATGTATTTCAATTCTGAAAACAAAACCAAAAATTAAAAGAACTATGTGGAGCAGACGTGCTCAAGAATATGACCAAAAAATAAATTCTGGTAAAATTTATGAATTAGCAGAGGTAGTTAAAGATCTTAATAAAAATACAGATATTATTGCTGATCAATCCTATTCTGAAAGACAATTATTCGAAAAAGCTTATGAAAGGCTAAAATCAGAATTTGAAGCAGTACTTAAAGTTAGTCCAGAAGATGTTCAAAAAAAAATGGATAAGGCGCTAGGAAGAACAAATATTTCTGAAAATGCAGAATAAAAAAACGCCCTTTTTAAAAAATTAAAAAGGGCGTTTAGTTAAAGAGAAAACTATCTTCTTTTTCTTCTTCTTTTTTTAGCTTTTTTCTTTTTAGTTTTCTTTTTAGCTTTTTTTCTTCTTTTAGCCATCTTTTCTCCCTTGTTATTAAACAAATCTTAATGATTCGTTTGTTAATTAAACATTAGTTATTAAAAGATTCATGTCAAACATAAATTAATTTACAAAACTGATTCAAAATTTAAATTTTTAATTATTTTTTTAAATATTTATAAATTTTTAAAAAAGTTAGTAATATCAATGTTTTTTTAAGCAAAAAATTAACTTTTAATTGTTAATTTAATAAAGATTTTCTAATTGTTGTTTATAATTTTTAATTATTTCTTTTCTTTTTAACTTTAAAGTTGGTGTTAACATTCCGTTTTCAATCGTAAATTCTTTATGAATCAAAACAAATTTTTTAATTTTTTCTATTAAAGTTAAACTTTTATTTGTATTTTCAATTATAAGTTTAATTTTTTCTTTATTAATTTCTTTTTCTGTAACTAATATTGCAACTAAGTAATTTTTTTTGTCTCCATAAACAAAAGATTGTTTAATATTTTCATTTAAACATAAAATATTTTCAATTTTACTTGGTGAAATGTTGTCACCTCCTAAATTGACTATAATATCTTTTTTTCTATCTGTTATCTTTAAATAATTGTTTTGATCAAACTCACCAATGTCTCCGGTATATAACCATCCATCTTTAATTACTTTTTCAGTTTCTTCTTTTAGGTTCCAATAACCCAACATCACATTTTCACCCTTTATTAAGATTTCGCCGTCCCCTGCTATTTTAACTTTATTGGTTCTAAAAGGAGGACCGACTGATTCGACTTTGACTAAATCTGGTAAATTACAGCTTACAACAGGAGAAGCCTCAGTAAGACCATAACCTTGCAAAGTAGGTAATCCTATAGCATTTAAAAATTCACCAATATTTTGGTCCAAAGCTCCACCCCCAGAAACGAAGGCTTGAAGATTTCCGCCAAACTGATTTCTGATTTTTTTTCGCACTAATTTTTCACATAAAAAATTTACAATTTTTTCACTAAGACTTAATTGCTCTTTTTTAAGTATTTTTTTTCCTAATTCTAAGGTTCGATTAATTAATTTTTTTTTAAGACCTATTTGTTTATCAAAATTCATATTTATTTTAGTAAAAAGGTTTTGATAAAACCTTGGAACAGCTGTCATGATGGTGGGTTTAGCGACACCCATATTTGAAATTAATTTTTCTAAACTTTCAGCGTAGAAAACTTTTGCACCTACAATGATTTGTATAAATTGAACTGTATGTTCATAGGAATGTGATAAAGGTAGCCAAGTTAAAAATACAGGTTCTTTCTTTTTAGTTAAAGTTTCTAGTAACTCAACTGCTCCCTCACAGTTTGATAAAATACCACCATGACTTAAAATAACTCCTTTAGGATTTCCTGATGTTCCTGATGTGTAAATAATACATGCAGGCATATTTCTCTTTAATTTGTTGTTAATCTCTTTTTTATAATTTTCTTCTTCTATAATTTCTTTAATTAATAAGCTGTCAGTTTCTATTTCCTCAAAAGAGATTATTTTTTGCTCATTTAAATTTACATGTTTTTTAATCTTTTTAAATTGATCGTTATTTGAAACTATAATTAAAGATGGCTTGCAGTCATTTAAAATATGTTCGTAATCATTTGATGAGTATGTTGTAAAAATAGGAACCGATATTCCTCCTGCATTCATCACAGCAAGATCTGAAATTAACCAGTAAGGTCTATTCTCAGATAATATTAAACAACGATCTCCTTCTTTTATTAATGATTGTATTTTTGATGAAAGTTTAAAAACTCTCTCTTTTATATCTCCCCAACTATAAGTTGGTTTTCCTGGTTTTAACCATTTTAAAAAAGGTCTGTTGGGATCTACTTCCTCACACTTTTTAAAATATAATTCTACAAGACTATTAAGTTTATCTATTTCCATAACTTGGTGGGCGAAGAGAGACTCGAACTCTCAAGGTATTGCTACCACCGGATTTTGAGTCCGGCGCGTCTACCAGTTCCACCATTCGCCCATTTTTCTTAAATAATCTAATTTATTTTTCTAACTATGAGAACAAAAATAATTGAGGTAACGAACATAATTAGTGCATATGCAGCTGTTGGCACCATAAACACAATATCATCCCATAATTGAGTGGCTACGAAAACAGCTAAAGTTCCATTTTGTAAACCACATTCAAGTGAAATACATTTCCTTTGTTCTAATCCAGAAGCTAAATATTTTGCCATGTAGTAGCCTATAAAAATCATTGTGATGTTTAAAATGAAAGCTACTAAACCTGCCCTTGTAATAAAGCTAATGATTCTATCCCATTCTTCAACCCAAATAGAAATAAAGACAATTAGAAATAAAATTACCGACAATCTCTGTATTAAGAGAGTTTTAGATATAATAAAATCCGTCATTAAACTTCTTACAATCATGCCAAAAATTACAGGAACTGTTACTACAAAAAACATTTTAGCAGCAATGTTAAGCATGGAAATTTCTTTAGTTATTTCAAAACCTAGAAAGCTTGCTGAATTGTAGACAATTAAAGGTACTGTTATTACAGATATTAAACTCACTACTGCAGTTAACGTTACAGATAGTGCAACATCACCATTAGCAAATTTAGTTAATATATTTGATGTTACTCCTCCTGGAGCTGCTGCAATAATCATCACTCCAAGAGCTATTTCTGGTGGTATTGAAATAATATGAATTAAGATAAAAGCGATAATTGGTAGTATTATTACTTGACCCAAAAAACCTATGAAAAAATCTCTAGGGATTGTAATTACTCTTTTAAAGTCTGCTACAGTTAGACCAAGACCTAATCCGAACATTATTATGGCTAAACACACCGGGGCTATTGTTTTTGCTATTTCCATAATTTTACTGAATAATTCTAAATACTAAATTTTGAAAATTTCATCAAGTTAAACATTGTAGTACAATATTCACTGAATGCTCTTTGAGTGGTTTTGTAGTTTTCTCCTATTACTTTCATATGCTCTTTATTATTTCCAATTGAATATTCTAGTTTTTTATTTCTAATAATTTGTTTATTTTTCTCCAAAGACTTAAGTTTTCGAATTACTGTGGCTCTTGGTATGGCTGATATATCTGAAATTGAAGAAGCATTAATTCCTCGTTTTGACTTATGTTTAAGAGTAGCTAAAAAGAAATCCCCATAAGTTTTAGGTTTTCTTGTTACATCATTTTCAATAGATTCTATTAAATCTCTAATTTGAACTAAGCCAATTGACCCCCATACGTTCCAAGACTCTAAATCTCCAAAAAAAGATCGATGTCTCACTAAATAAGGTATTTGAAATCTATACCAATACTCCCAACTTACAGTAAAGTGCTCTATAATAAATTTTTTTATATCCTCTTTTTCTAATTGTTGACCAAACCAGTCTTCGGCGGATAAGTGCATTGAAAGTTTGGATAATAGTCCGGACAGATTTTCAATTGTACTCATGGGTTTTTGGATTTCCAATCCTTTGGAATGTAAAAAGATTGATTTTCCAGATCTTATAATAATGTCATTAGATTGAAGATAATTAACTTTCCGTCTTACTGTTTCTTTTGGAATATTAAGATCTTTAGATATCTCAATTAAATTTAGTTTTTCGATACCTACTTTGTCTTGACCATAAAAGGCTTCCATTGACATATAATGAAATCGATCTGAATAATTAACGTAAACCTTGTTCATTAAATACATTAAAATTAAATATGTATCGAAATCATTAAAGTTCTTATAAGCACGGTTTACCCAGTCTTGTTGTAATCTATAAAATGACTTCAATTTGTCATTGATGTTTCGCTGAAAAACTTCATGGACTTTATCTTTATCTATGCTACTGCCTACGTTCTCGCTTTTATTTATACGAGCAATTTTTATATCTACAGGATTGCTCATAAATACTATTTATTCCAAGTGACGCTTTGATTAATAAGGATGGCCATCAAAATCCAAATGATAAACGTGTCACCCGGAGAAAAACCGTAATCTGCACCAAACATTCCCGCAACTATTACAATAGCGTAGATCACAACTGTCGATAAAATTAAACTTGCGAGGTATCTTAGAATTGTGCATTTTAAATTCATGTTGAAAAAATTATACGACAGATGTGTAGAACTTGCTAGGCATAAATTTTCTAAGCCTTTGCTTGGCTTTGTGGCCTTCATTGAAAGTTTCTTTTTCCCCGTTCCACCAGATTTAATGATCGTGCCTATGGTCGTGGCTAAAAGAGAAGATTATTTAAAAATATTTCTCATAGCTACAGTTGGATCTGTTTTAGGAGGGTTATTTGGTTACATGTTGGGTGTGTTTTTCTTAGATGCTTCAATGGTCATTATTGAGTTTTACGGCTATGAAGAAAAAGTTTTTCAGATTCAAGATAAGATGTCTACAAGGGGTGGTTTTTTAGCTTGGCTGGGTATCATGTTTTTGGCTGGCTTTACGCCTTTACCTTTTAAAGTGTTTACTATTACGAGCGGTGTAATTGGTTTTAATCTTACGGTTTTCTTTTTTATATGTCTTTTTACAAGAGGTTTGAGATTTTTATTAGTTTCTTACCTTACTTATATTTTTGGTAAAAAATTTGGTGAATTTATCGAAAAGAAAGGTGCGTTATGGTTTACAATTACTGGAATATTTATTGTAATATTAGCAGCCGTCTTATACATAATTTTCGTTAAATGAATTCAAACAAATTATTATTAAATGGTATTTTAGCCTTTAGTATTCTCTCACTTTCAATAGCTTACTTCATACAATATATACTTGGTCACAAACCTTGCAATTTATGTATAATTGAGAGAATTCCTTATATTGCTGCGATAATACTTATTTCACTTATCTTTATTTTAAACAGATATCAAAAAATAATTTCTAGCCTCATTTTAATATTCTTTATTTTTGGTTCTATAGTTTCGTTTTATCATTTTGGAATAGAGCAAGGTTTTTTTAGCGAATCTTTAGTTTGTGATTTAGGCAATAGCCAGCCCATAAATAAAGAAGAGCTTCTAAATCAGCTTAAAAAAGCAGAGATAGTAAGCTGTAAAGATGTAACTTTTAGATTTTTAGGACTTTCACTTGCTACAATAAATACAATTATCTCAATAATACTTAGTGGTATTATGATTAAAGTTATTAAGAATTATGGAAAAAACTAACAAAAAAACTTTAGAAGAAATTATAAGAGTTGACCATGCAGGTGAGCGCGGTGCTATTAAAATATATGAAGGACAACTTCTAGCCCTTAAAACGTTCAAACAAGATGAATTTTTGAAAAAGAAAATTGAAGAGATGAAAGAACATGAAAAAGAACACTATGAGTTTTTTGATAAAGAAATTAAGAAAAGAAATATTAAACCTACTAAACTATTGCCTCTCTGGGATATAATGGGTGTAACGCTTGGATTTGGAACTGCAATGCTCGGTGAAAAAGCAGCTATGCTTTGCACAGCTTCAGTGGAAGAAGTAATTGATGGACACTACAAGGATCAAACATACAAATTAGGTGATGACGAAAAAGAATTAAAAGAAAAAATAAAAAAATTTAGAGATGATGAGTTACATCATAAAGATATTGCCTATGATAATGGAGCTACTAAAAAAGGTTTGTTTGGAGTTTTGGATAAAGTGATCAAAACCTCTTCCAGAATAGCAATAACGATTTCAGAAAAAATTTAATTAAGGTTCTAGTTCGATATCCCAGTATAGATAGTCCATCCAACTCTCATGTAAAAAATTTGGAGGAAAGTTTCTTCCGTTTCTATGTAGATCTTCGACTGTCGGTGCGTACGGTTTATTTGCTAATTTAAGATCACAATCTTTATAAAGTTTTCCACCTTTTTTAACATTACAGCTCGAACAAGCTGTTACTACATTGTTCCAATCAGTTAGTCCGCCTCTTGATTTTGGTAAAAGATGATCAAATGTTAAATCTTTTTTATCTCCACAATACTGGCAGGCAAACTTGTCTCTTAAGAAAACATTGAACCTTGTAAAGTTTGGATTTTTTGATGGTTGTATAAAATTTTTAAGTGCAATCACACTTGGCAAGTTCATTTCAAATGAAGGACTTCTAATTTTTCTTTTGTAATTTGAAACTATACTTACTCTGTCTAAAAAAACTGACTTAACTGCATCTTGCCAACACCAGATTGAAAGTGGGTAATAGCTTAAAGGCCTAAAGTCAGCATTCAATACTAGCGCTGGGCACTTTTCAAGAGGTACTTTATCGACTGAAGAAATAATCATGTCTTAAAGCTAACTGATACAAAAAATTATATCAAGTTATAATTATGTATCACTATAAATAATTAAGAATTAAATTGTTTTTTTATAAATTGTAGGCCCAAACTTGACCCTTCAGTTGGTATACGATGTTCACAGTTTTTGAAAATATGTGTTTCAATTTCGTAATTATTTTTATTAAAAAAGTCTTTAGCCTCTAATAATGAGTCGATAGAAACAACTTGATCTATGTCCCCATGCATTAAACTAATCTTTGGTCTAGAATTAATATTTTTTGAAAGATGTTCGGTGTCAATAATTCTACCTGAGTAGCCAATTACAGAATTCACAGAGTCTTTTCTTTTTAAACCTGCCTGCAAAGTAATCATACAGCCTTGACTAAATCCTCCAATGATAATTTCGCTAGCTTTTAAATTATTTTTTATTTTTACCTCGTCAATAAGCTTATTTAATTTATTCTCTGCGACCAATGATTTGGCTAAAACTTGTTCAGGGGTTTGATCCATTAAATCAAACCATTGAAAACCTGAAGGGCTTGCCGCACATTTCTCAGGAGCATCGGGACAAATAAATATTGTGTCTGGTAAATGAGCACGCCAGTAATTTGCAAGGATTGAGATATCGTTACCATCACCACCATAACCGTGGCAAAGTATTACGGCGTTTTTGGGTTTATTTTTAGAAAGAGGTTCTAAAACAATTGTATTTAATGAATAGGTCATGATAGTAGATTATTAAATGTCTGAATTTTTTTTTAATTTTATAGGTTTTACTTTATTAGGTGCTGTAGCCATAGTTTTAATAATGGGTATATATACTTTATTTAAGGGTGGAAGTACTAGTAAAAAATATTCAAACAAATTAATGCAATTGCGTGTTCTACTTCAGTTTATTGCGATTATAGTTTTGGTTTTAATGGCTTATTTTTTTAAAAATTAAATATATTTTTTTATTAAACTGATAAAATTATCACTTACGAAATCGACTTCACCGATAACTCTGCCAAACTCATTGCCATTTTTATCGATTAAAATACTTGTGGGAAGTCCTCGCATTTTGAATTGCTTTACTAATTTCAACTTTGGATCGTAGTAAGTATCTAAACTAGCAACACCAATGCTTCTGAAAAAGTCTCTAACTTTTAGCTTATTAGGTTGTTCCATGTTAATAGCGTAAACTTTAACTTGTGGAAATTGATTTGTTAGTTTTTCAAGCGAAGGCATCTCTCTTTTACAAGGAAGACACCAGGTTGCCCAGAAATTCAAGATCATGATGTTGCCTTTTTTGTTAGTTAAATCGACATCATTAAGATCTGAATCTTTGAATTTTAATTCTTTAATTTGAGTCGGTTTTTCGTGGATTACTATATTTTTTGAAAAATCTTCTGCCCCGTAAAGATTGTGGCTAATCAGATATAGAAGGATTATGTGAATATAGATTTTAAAAGATTTACTAATTTTCATATTAATTTAAATTAGAAATAACACAGTAAAATGAAAAATAAAACAATTTGGTCTAATAGATTTAAAAATAAAACGTCTCAATCTTTTCAAAAGATTGGGTCTTCAATTCATATTGATAAAAGACTTTATGAACAAGATATCGCTTCATCTGTTGTACACACGCAAATGCTAGTGAAACAAAAGATTATTAAAAGTGAAGATGGCAACAAAATTATCAATGGACTTAAAAAAATTAAAGTTCAGATAGATAAGGGAAATTTTGAGTTTAAAGAAAAGTTCGAGGATATTCACTTAAATATAGAAAAAGCATTATTTGAGATCATTGGTCCATCAGCTGGATTTTTGCACACTGCAAGATCTAGAAATGATCAGGTGGTAACTGATTTTAAATTATGGATTAAAAAAGCATCAAACGAAATTATAAAAGATATTTCGATTGTCATGAGAAATCTTATTAAAAAAGCTGAAAAAAATACAGATACGGTTATGCCTGGATTAACACATTTAAAAAATGCACAACCTATTTCATTCGCACATTATTTGTTGTCATACTATGAGATGTTAAAAAGAGATAAAAAAAGATTTGAAAATAATCTTGAGCTATTAAATGAGTGTCCGCTTGGATCTGCGGCACTTTCAGGAACATCTTATAAAATAGACAGAACCTATACTGCAAAAAAACTTGGTTTTAAAAAACCTACAGATAACTCTATGGACTCTGTATCGGATAGAGATTTTGCAATTGATTTTTTATATGCTTCTGCTGTTTGTGCAATGCACCTATCTAGATTGGCAGAAGACTTTATTATTTATAATTCCGATGCTTTCAATTTAATTTCATTCAAAGATAACATGCTTACAGGATCATCAATTATGCCACAAAAAAAGAATCCTGATCCTGCAGAACTAATAAGAGGGAAAGTTGGAATGAATTATGGAAAGTTAAATGCAATGCTAACAATAATGAAAGGTCTTCCCATGTCATATTTTAAAGACATGCAAGATGACAAGGAGTTAGTTTTTGGTGGCTATGATACTTTGAAAGATACTCTGACTATTGGCGCCGAATTAATAAATTCTGTAAATGCTAATAAAGCAAATATGCTTTTTATGGCTAACCAAGGATATACAACAGCAACTGATTTTGCAGACTATCTTGTTAAAAATAAAAATTTATCGTTTAGAGAGTCTTATGCTATTTCAGCAAAACTTGTCAATTATGCAGAAAAAAATAAAAAAATGTTATCTGAATTAAATTTGGATGAAATCAAAAAATTT
>CACJNX010000012.1 GCA_902594835.1 uncultured Pelagibacteraceae bacterium
CTTTTAACTACAAATTGCATTTCATTATTGTTCTAATAATAAACTTTTGATCTGACTTATATTCTTTTTCATTTCATCATCTTGTTCGGATAATCTGGTAATAGTTTTAACAGCATGTATTACTGTAGTATGATCTCGGTTTGCAAATCTTCTACCTATTTCTGGAAGAGATCTTGTTGTCATTTTTTTTGCTAAATACATCGCCACCTGTCTTGGTCTAGCAAGAGGCCTGGATCTTCTTTGTGAAAGCATCTCACTTAAAGCAATGTTAAAATAATTTGAAACTACATTCTGTATCTTATCAACTGTAATAATTTTTATTTGATTAAAAACATCTTTGAGAATGTTTTTACAATCACTTATGTTCAAATTTTTGTTGTGAACTCTACTAAATGCAACCACTCTATTTAGAACACCAATAAGTTCTCTTATATTTGTTTTGCTTTCACTGGCAATATATGAAATTACCTCATCATTGAGATTTATATTTTCCTTAAACTGGTTTTGTATTTCCTCTATTTTGCTTCTAATTATTTTAATTTTTAATTCCAAATCTGGTGTTTCAATATCAACCACTAATCCGCCGGCTAATCTTGATTTAATTCTCTCCTGGACTCTATCTAATTTCATCGGTGCTCTATCTGCTGAAATAATAATTTGAGACCCCTTATCCATTAAACTGTTAAAAGTGTGAAAAAACTCCTCCTGTAAGCTTTCTTTACCGCTGATAAATTGGATATCATCTATTATAAAAACTGAAGATTTTCTAAAAAAGTCTTTAAAATTTACCATATCATTTTTTTTTATAGATTTTATAAAATGATACATAAATCGTTCAGCTGAAATGAACATTACATTATTTTTGTCTTGAAGCTCTAAACCAATGGCATTTAGTAAATGCGTTTTACCTAGTCCTACTCCACCACATAAATACAATGGATTATAACGAGAAATGTGCTCACATACCTTTTTTGAGTAAGATAATGCAATATCATTGCTATTGCCACGTATGAATGTGTTAAAACTTAAATTAGGATTTAATCTATTATAATTTAAAATTGAGTCTTTTATTTCCGTGACTTTATTTAATTCATCTATCTTAATTAATTCCTGGTTTTTCTTGCTTTCTTCAATGATCTTAAACTCTATCCTATTAAGACTTAATTTGAAGCCTTTCACTTGTTCCAATATCTTATCTAGGTATCTAGATACGATCCAATCTCTAAAAAATCGCGTGGGTACGCCTAGTATTAAATAATCATTATACTCCTTGATTAAAGATATTTTTTGTAACCAACTTTCATAAATTTCACTTCCAAAAGTTTTTTTAAATGCATTTTTTACATCGTCCCAATTGATCGTTTTTTCTTCTTCAGAAATAAATTTATTTTGATTTTTTGTTATATTTTTTTCCATGTAGAATTTTCTTAAAGAGATTCCTTTAAACGACTTTTGCAAATCTTTTGCAACTAAGTAGAGGTTGTAAATAAAAATAAAATTTTAAAATGGTTGTACTATTATCGTTCAGATAGAATCAAAAAAAAATTCAACTCTCTGAGTAAGGTTTCTATATTTGGTTGGTCGATACTAAATGTAGATTTAGTTTTTTTGGTCGATCAACTTAAAATTGATTATTTAGAGGAAATTTTTTTTGAAATTCTTGAAATTTTTCTTGCTGCAGTGTTTCTGCTTATTATACCAGACTTAGCAACCTGCATTAGAATTGATTGAAATTTTGAGAAATATTTCTTTGCTTTATCCTTTTCTTTTGCTTTAAGGTGAAGCTCCATTTGCTTTACAGCGGTCTTGTACTTACTTTTCCTTATTCTATTAACCTGAGTTTGTTTTTTAACCCTTCTTACTCTTCTGATTGCTGATTTTGTATTTGGCATTTTTTTAGGATTGTATATATGTGCATTCAAATACGGTCAACTTTATTATTTTTGGCATTTGTTGCAAAAAAATGATGCTCGATTAGCTATTACAATTTTTTTAATCTTACCTATGCACTTAGCCTTAGAGCAATTTTTGCCCTTTTTTCCATAAACGCTAAAATATTGTTGAAATGAACCTCTTTTTCCACTGCTACTAGAAAAATCTTTGATAGATGAGCCTCCGAGGATAATTGCTTTAGAGATTATTTTTTTTGAATATTTTACAATTTTTTGGATCTCGAAATCTTTTATTTTTTTGATTTTTTTTGTAGGTCTTACTCCGCTAAAAAAAAGAATTTCGTTTACATAAATATTACCAAGTCCAGATATAAATTTTTGATCCATTAGTAGATCTTTTATGGTTCTTTCTTTTCCAATTATATAGTTTTTAAAGTATTCTATATTAAATTTAGTACTTATCGGTTCTGGTCCTAAATATTTTAGGTGAACATTTTGATCTACATTAGTTTTTTTAATAAATTTTATAAAACCAAATTTTCTTATATCATTATAAATTAGTTTTTGATTATTTGATAAAGTAAAGATTATGCGATCGTGTTTTTTGTCCTTAACTTCATTTATATCGTAGTAAAAACTTGTTTTAAATTTTGTTCTTTTACTGTTAACAAAAAAAAATTTTCCCGTCATTCCTAAATGTACTAACATTACAATATCTTTGTTAAAAAAGAATAAAAGATATTTTGATTTTCTAGAAATTTTTTTTAACTTAAGCCCAATAATTTTTTTTACTTTATTTCTATCAATTTTATATCTTAATCTTCCATCGTTAATTTTGACTGCTTTTACAATTAAATTTTGTGTTTTGTTAACTAAGGACCTTTTAACAACTTCAACTTCTGGTAATTCTGGCATATAATTAATTTATGAAAAGCACTATTCAAGATAAAGCAAAATTAGTCAATTCTGTATTTTCGGAAGTATACGATAAGTACGATTTGATGAATGATATTATGTCTCTGGGTGTACATCGTATTTGGAAGGATAAATTTATAAACTGGATGAATCCCTCTCGTAATTCCTCATTAATTGATGTCGCGTCAGGTACCGGAGATATAGCAAAACTATTTTCTTTAAGAAATGAAAATTTCTCACCCATCACCTGTGTAGAGCCAAATGAAGATATGTTTAACAAAGGAAAAAACAATCTTAAAAAGTTAAAGAATATTAAATGGATCAAATCTAGAGCTGAGTCTTTACCTGTTGAAGATAATATCTATGACTTTTATTCAATTAGCTATGGTATAAGGAACGTTTCTGATATTAACAAAACTCTTAAAGAGGCTTACAGAGTTTTAAAGCCAGGAGGTCGTTTTATGTGTTTAGAATTTTCAAAAATAGATAATGAATTACTGAATTTTTTATATAAAAACTATTCAAAAGCTATTCCTACACTAGGAAAATATATTGTTGGATCTTCGAAACCTTACGAATATTTAGTTAACAGTATAGATGCTTTCTATAATCAAGAACAACTTTTAGAGTTAATAACCAAAAATGGGTTTACCAATGTAGGTTATAGAAATCTTTCTAATGGTATCTCAGCTATACATTCTGGATGGAAAATTTAAATGATAAAAAGAGTTTTTAAGTTATTTAAAATTGCCCGAAAGTTATCTACCTCTGGGGCAGTTGATACAATAAATCAAGTACATCAAATTCCGTTATCAATAAATTTATTTTTTAGTTTGATTTCTATTGGTTCAAAAAATGCTCATTTACGAAATAATCAGCCAGGTCAAAACCTTTGTGAGGCACTACAAGGTATGGGTACTACATTTATTAAACTTGGACAATTTCTAGCAACACGACCAGATATAATCGGTGAAGAGATGGCAAAAGATTTAGAAAAGCTTCAAGATAAAGTTCCTGCTTTTGAGCTATACGAAGCAAAGAAAGTGATTAAAAAAGAAATCGGTGAGAAACAATATCAAAATATCATCGAAATAGGTGAGCCTATAGCAGCGGCATCTATCGCCCAGGTTCATTTCGCTAAAATTAAAAATGAAAATCAAGAAAAACAGGTGGCAATTAAAATTTTACGACCAGATATAGAACAATTATTTAATGAGGAGTTGGATGCTTTGATGTTGTTTGCATATATTGTTGAAAATACAATTTCAAAGGCTAAGCGATTGAAGCTGGTAGAAGTTGTCCATCTTTTAAGAGAAATAACCAATATCGAAATGGATTTAAGATTTGAAGCGGCAGCTGCAAACGAATTATATGAAAATACTAAATTAGATAAGGGGTTTAATGTTCCAAAAATTTATTGGAATTACACTACAAAAAAAATACTTACTTTGGACAAAGTAGATGGTGTCTCAATTAGAGAACAAGGAAAATTAGAGGAACAAGGTATAAATTTAAAATATTTAGCCGAAAATTTAATTCAACATTTTTTAAAACAAGCTGTTAGAGATGGTTTTTTTCACGGCGACATGCACCAAGGTAATCTTTTTGTAGATCCAAAAGGTAATATTGTCCCTGTTGATTTTGGAATTATGGGTAGACTTGATAAAAATAATAGAAAATTTTTAGCTGAAATTTTATATGGGTTTATACAACGGGATTATGTCAAAGTAGCTGAAGTTCACTTTCAAGCTGGACTAGTTCCTCAAAATGCATCAAAGGATGAATTTGCTCAAGCACTACGTTCTGTAGGTGAGCCAATTTTTGGTCAGTCTATAAAGGATATTTCTGGTGGAAATTTACTTGCTCAGTTGTTTGAGATTACAGAAAAATTCAATATGGCTACACAACCTCCATTACTATTACTTCAAAAAACAATGGTGGTAGTGGAAGGAGTTGCCAGAAAATTATACCCAGAAACAAATATTTGGGAAGTATCTAAACCTGTTTTGGAAGATTGGCTTAAAAACCTAAAAAGTCCTAAATCAACAATTGATACAGCTTTAAATACATCGGCTGAAATAATAAAACGAATACCTGATTTTCCTGGCTTGATGGATAAGGCAGAATATGCATTAAAACTTGTATCTGAGGGTAAATTAAATCTAGGTACGAACAACAAAAACTTAGAATTGGAACAGATGAAATTAAAAAATTTTAGAAATAATGTCATAATTAGTTTTTTTGGTATTGTAATTGTCTTCTTGTTAGTATTTTAATCTAGAAAAATGACTTTAAAAAATAAAAAAATTTTAATTATCATTGGAGGCGGTATAGCTGCCTATAAATCGCTAGATCTAATTAGATTATTAAAAAAAAATAGCGTTGAGATAAAAACTATTCTTACAAAAAGCGGGAGAGAATTTGTTACTCCTTTGTCCCTATCAACTTTAACTAAATCAAAAACATTTGAGAATATGTTCGACAGTGTTTCAGAGTCTGAAATAGATCATATATCACTTTCTAGATGGGCCGATATTATTTTAGTAGTACCTACTACCGCTAACTTCATGAGTAAACTATCAATAGGAAAAGCTGAGGACTTAGCTACAACCGTTTTGTTAGCTGCAGATAAGGATATTCTTTTAGTGCCAGCCATGAATGTTAGAATGTGGTTACATAAAGCCACTCAAGCAAACTTAAAAATTTTACAGGATTTTGGCTATATATTTTTAGGACCTGAAAAAGGCGAAATGGCGTGTGGAGAGTTTGGTGAGGGTAAAATGTCAAGTCCAAGACAAATTTTTGCATATTTAAAAAATTACTTTGACAAAAAAAATATTGTTAAGGGGAAAAACTTTAAAGCCTTAGTTACTGCAGGACCTACACGAGAATACATTGATCCAATAAGATATATTTCTAATGAGTCAAGCGGAAAACAAGGTTATGAAATAGCTGTAGCGCTAAATAAATTAGGAATAAAAACAACATTAATAACAGGGCCCTCTAAGATATCTTTTCCAAAAAGTATAAAGGTAAAAAAAATAATATCAGCTGATGAAATGTTAAATGAAGTTAAAAAAACTTTGCCTGTAGATTTAGCTGTGTGTACAGCAGCAGTAACTGACTTTAAGCCTGCTGAAAAAAGTAAAAATAAAATTAAAAAAGATAAATTAAATTTCAAATCAATAAGTTTTATCAAAAATGATGATATTTTAGATTTTTTATCAAAAAATAATAGAAATAGGCCTAAAATAGTCGCTGGTTTTTCTGCAGAAACTAAAAATGTTATTAAAAATTCTACATTAAAAATGAAAAATAAAAATTGCGATATAATGTTTGCTAATGATGTCTCAAAAAAAGATATTGGTTTTAATTCCGACTTCAACAAAGTTTCGATAATAGACCAAAAAGGAAATATAAAAATAATACCAAAAAATAAAAAAAGTTTTATTGCTAATAAAATTGCTCAAATTTTATTGGACAAATTAATTGATGACAGAAATATTAATTAAAAGGTTATCAAAAGAAGTTAATTTACCAAAATACGAAACTGATGGATCTTCGGGATTAGACCTGGCTGCATTTATAAATAAAAATATTGAGATAAAACCAGGAAAGTCTGAAATAATCCCAACTGGTTTAGCTGTTGAAATACCAAAAAATTTTGAAATACAAATAAGACCGAGATCTGGTTTAGCTGCAAAAAATCAAATAAGTGTATTAAATACTCCCGGTACAATTGATGCAGATTATAGAGGAGAACTAAAAGTAATTTTAATAAATCTTAGTGATAAAAGTTTTATAGTAGAAAGAGGTCTTCGAATAGCTCAAATGGTTTTATGTCCAGTGGTAAAAGCTAAGTTAAGAGAAGTGGAGTCTCTAGAAGACTCCAAGAGAGGTTTAGGCGGATTTGGGTCTACTGGAGTAAAGTAATTTATGAAATTTGACATAAAGGACTATAAAAGATTTGAAAAACAAATTATTTTAAAAAAAATTGGATTTTCTGGCCAAAAAAAAATTAATAAAGCAAAAGTTCTTATTATTGGAATGGGTGGCCTAGGTTGCCCTCTTCTTACCTATCTTGCCTCGTCAGGAGTATGTAATATAGGTATAGTAGACTACGATAAGGTTGAGTTGAGTAACTTAAATAGACAGATTTTATTTAATACCTCAGATGTTGGAAAATTGAAAGTTAATCAGGCAAAATCTAAAATCAAAAAAATTTATAAAAAAATAAAGATTAAAACTTTTAATATAAAAATTTCCAAAAAAAATATTGATTCAATTATAAAAAATTTTGATATTATTTGTGATGGAACTGATAACTTTAATACTAGATATTTGATAAATGATTTTTGTAAAAAGAAAAAAAAAATTCTCATTTCAGCTGCCATTAGTAAATTTGATGGCCATCTATTTAAGTATAATTTTAAAAAGAAAGGGCCCTGCTTAAGATGTTTTATGCCTGATCAGCCTATGGAAGAGAATAATTGTGAAACTGAAGGAATATTTGCTCCGGTAGCCGGAATAATTGGGGCCTTACAAGCAAATGAAGTTTTAAAGACAGTTTTAGGCTTAAAAGAAGATCTAAATAACAATATTTTAGTTTTCAATTCTTTAACTATGTCTTTAAGAAAAATAAAAATTATCAAAAGTTCAAATTGTTTAAATAAATGCCTTTAATTATAATTTTATTTTTATTATTACCATATGAAATTGTTCATTCTATGGATGAATATTTTCTTACGCTAAGAAATGATAAAGTAAACTTACGACAAGGCCCTTCATTTGATTATCCTGTGAAGATATTTTATAAAAAAAAATTTTTACCTGTGATCATTCTAGATCAATCAGATAATTTTAGAAAAGTAAGAGATCATGAAAATAATTCTGGATGGATACATATTTCTCAATTATCAAAAAAAAAAGCTGCAATCACCATAGATGATGATTTAATTTTATTTAGTAATTCTACGATTTATTCTAATCCAACAGCAATACTTAAAAAAGGAAGGCTTGTAAGAATAAACAAATGCAAAAATGAATGGTGTAAAATTTCTACTGGAGAATTCAAAGGGTGGTTACAAAAAAAAAGTCTTTGGGGTTTGCTTTAGATAAAATCCAAAGCTAAGGCTTTTTTGTTAGCATCAGTTAATTTCGAAGTATGCGCGTACATATCGTGATCAATTCCAATTATTACTTCATTGGATTGATCTTTAAATTTCTCTATCTGACTATCGCTGAATTCAAAATGTACGAATTGTACTGATGAAGCTTTTCCTTCAGCAGAAGTTCGATCTACATCTTGCTCTGGTATCGATTTTATTTTTTCATCTCCAATTTTTAAAAATATTTTTTCCTCAATTCCACCAACTTTATTTAAAAACTCAGCTCTGCTTAATGGGTTGTCTATTTCAAACATCAATGTAGCTACTAGTTCTTTGCCTTTTGGTATTAGTGGATTGTATGCAGCTAATTCATCCTTCAACTGCTCATCTCCACCCTTCTCGATATGTAACATTTCTTGAATTTGAGCTTTCATGGTCTCATATGATTCAAAATAAAAATTTGCATATGGTCCTAGAGAAACTCTTCTATCTTTTTTGTAAGAAACTATTTCTTTTCTGTAAGCTTTTCTATTTTTAGCATACTCCTCCGCTGGTATAAGATCTTCTTTTGTAACTTCTCTTGCTTGTTTGTTCATAATTATAATTTATATGCCTTCGCCATTATTTCGATAGGATGTAATGCCTCATCATGTCTGATTTCAGTATCTTTTGAAAGTTGGTTTAAATGTTTTCCAGCTAAGGGACAGTCTGATGCCATATACTTATTTTTTTTGTTGTCAATTTGTCTAGCAGTTGGGCGTCCTACTTTAATTGCAAGTCCATGTGTATCTTTCATTACTCCAAAAGTGCCTCCATGACCTGCACATCTTTCTACTACATCTAATTTTACATTAGGAATATTTTTCAGCATGTCTCTTGCTTTAATACCCATGTTTTGAGCTCTAGCGTGACAGGCGTTGTGTACAGTTACACCTCCATCTATTTCAGAAAGACCTGGGGCTAACCCTTCCTTATTGGCAATATCAACAACATATTCATCAATATCATGAACATGTTTAGATAATTTTTTAATATTGTCATTGTCTGGCAACAACAAAGGCCACTCAAACTTCAACATTAAACCACAACTCGCCGTGAGAGTGACTACTTCGTAACCTTTAGCGACCCATTTTAAAAGTTCACTTGAAACTTCTTTTGCTTGTTTAACAACTTTTGGCAAATCAGCTTGCTCTAAAAAAGGCATTCCGCAACATCCAGGATAAGCATGTTCTACCTCCACGCCATTTTTTTTAAGAACTTTAAGAGCAGCTACACCCGTGTTTTTCTTGTTAAAATTTACAAAACAAGTTGAATAAATAACAACTTTTCTATCAGTCGATCTTCCTAAGCTAATTTTTTTAGCGTTATTTTTAAAAAAATTAGTAAATGTTTCAGAGTTATATTTCGGCAATTTAACTCTTCTATCAATTTGAGTCATTACCTCCATAATTTTTCTAAAAAAAGTGTTTTTAATATTCGTTACCCAATTTATAACACTTGATAATAAAACTCCGATTTTACCATTTCTATCCAATTGTGCTAGTTGATAAGGCATTCTAGGTAGTTCATTGTTTTTTCTTTGTGCTGTTCTATACCTAAGCATCAAATGTGGAAAATCTAAGTTGAAGTCATGCGGCGGTACATAAGGACATTTCGTCATAAAACACATGTCACATAGTGTACAAGCATCTACAACCTGTTTAAATTGATCACTTTTAAGACTTTCTACATCTTCATCTTTTGACTCATCAATCATATCAAAAAGTTTTGGAAATGAGTCACAAAGATTAAAGCATCTTCGACATCCATGACAGATATCAAACACACGTCTCATTTCATCGTCTAGTTTTTTTGGATCTAAGAAATCCGGATGATTAAAATCTACAGGGTGTCTTATGGGCGCTTCTGTGCTTCCTTCTTTGGACATTTGAATTCTCTGATTTTTTATGGTGGAACGAAAATTCCACCATAAAATTTTTGATTACTTAATTGACTCTAAAGTTTTTTGAAATTTACCAGCGTGTGATTTTTCTGCTTTGGCAAGCGTTTCAAACCAATCCGCTATTTCTTCAAACCCTTCGTCTCTAGCAGTTTTAGCCATACCAGGGTACATATCTGTATACTCATGCGTCTCACCTGCAACAGCTGATGCTAAATTTGCTTTTGTTTCTCCGATTGGTTTACCAGTCGCTGGATCACCTACTTCTTCTAAGTATTCTAAGTGACCATGAGCATGACCAGTTTCACCTTCTGCTGTTGATCTAAATACTGATGCAACATCATTGTAACCTTCTACGTCAGCTTTTTGAGCGAAGTAAAGATATCTTCGGTTAGCTTGGCTTTCTCCTGCAAAAGCGGCTTTTAAATTTTCTTCTGTTTTTGATCCTTTAAGTGCCATGTTTACTCCTTTGTTATTATTTAACATATAATGATTCTAAACTTGAAGTCAAGTACTTTAGAATGATTATAAACTAGTGCTTTTGATTATCATTATCAATATTAATTATGACATTAACATCTTTAATGGATTTGCCTTTAGGCGGGGTTGGAAATTTTTTTAACTCAATTTTATTATTTTCAATATCTGTTAGTTCATTATTTACTTCGTCGTAAAAATGATGATGTGAAGACGTATTAGTATCAAAATAATTTTTTCCTTCTTTAATAAAAATTTCTTTCAAATGTCCTGCCTTTTTAAATGCATGCACAGTGTTATAAATAGTAGCTAAAGCGATTTTGTAATCTGAATTTTTTTTGTTAATTGCTTTATTTAAATTTTCTACAGTGAAGTGAAAAGTTTTATCTCTATTAAACAGAAACTCTGCCAATAACACTCTTTGTTTTGTTGGTCTTAAACCTGAAGTTCTTAATTTGCTAGCTAAATCTTTTTTTTTATCCATTTTTCTTTATATTTTGATTATAGATTATAATCGTTCTAAACTATATATATATGATTAAATCTATAAATCAAGTAAAAGTTATTTTTAATATGCAAAAAAACAGTTTCTCATATGAAGAGTTAATCGCTTGTGGCAAAGGTAATTTGTTTGGTGAAGGAAATGCTAAACTGCCTCTTCCTCCAATGCTAATGTTCGATAGAATTACTAAAATTAATAATAATAGCGGTGAATTTAAGAAGGGTTTTATAAAAGCTGAGCTTGATATAAAGGAAAATTTATGGTTTTTTGATTGTCATTTTCAGGGTGATCCGGTTATGCCTGGCTGTTTAGGATTAGATGCTATGTGGCAACTAGTAGGTTTTTACTTAGGCTGGACTGGTGAACCTGGTAAAGGAAGAGCTTTGGGGGTAAATTCAGTAAAATTTACTGGTGAGGTTTTAAAAAATGTAAAAATGGCTACTTATGAGATTAACATGAAAAGAATTCTAAAAAAAGAAGGCACCACAGTAGGTCTAGCTAACGGAATATTAAGTGCCGATGGAAAAATAATTTACCGTGCTGAAAATTTAAAAGTAGGATTATTTAAATCATGAGAAGAGTTGTTGTTACAGGTTTAGGTATAGTTTCTTGTCTAGGCAATAATCAGGAGGAAGTTCACCAATCACTTTTGAATGGTAAATCAGGAATATCCTTTGCTGAAGAATATAAAGAACATAATCTCAAAAGTCACGTACATGGAAAACCCAATATCAAACTTTCAGATTTTGTAGATAGAAAAACTATAAGATTTATGGGTTCTGGCTCTGCATATAATTACGTTGCTATGAAAGAAGCTATAAGCGACTCTGGTTTGGAAAATAATGAAGTTAGTAATTTTAAAACTGGAATAATCATGGGGTCTGGGGGTCCGTCAATTGAAAATGTAATTCTCGCAGCTGATAAAACTAGAGCAAAAACTCCAAAGTTGATGGGGCCATTTATTGTGCCAAGAACAATGGGGAGTACTGCCTCAGCTACTCTAGCTGTACCATTTAAAATTAAAGGAACTAACTATACGATGAGTTCTGCTTGCGCAACAAGTGGCCACTGTATTGGTAATGCAATGGAATTAATTCAAATGGGAAAACAAGACATTATTTTTGCAGGTGGAAGTGAAGAGATTCATTGGGCAATGACTGCAATGTTTGATGCTATGACTGCTTTGTCTTCAAAATATAACGATAGCCCTGGGACAGCTTCAAGAGCTTACGACAAGACAAGGGATGGTTTTGTAATTGCAGGAGGAGCTGGTGTGTTAGTTCTTGAGGAATATGAACATGCAAAAGCACGTGGCGCTAAAATTTACGCTGAATTGACTGGGTATGGAGCAACATCAGACGGTTATGACATGGTAGCTCCTTCAGGTGAAGGAGCAGTAAGGTGTATGAAAATGGCTATTGCGACTTCAAAGAATAAAATTGATTATATAAATACCCATGGAACATCGACACCAGTTGGAGATATAACAGAGTTAAAAGCAGTTAAAGAAACTTTTGGGGAAAAAATTCCTAAAATAAGTTCTACAAAATCTTTATCGGGGCATCCTTTAGGAGCTGCTTCTGTACACGAAGCAATTTACTGTTTAATTATGATGAAAAATAATTTTATTGCAGGTTCAGCTAATATCAATGAGATGGATGAAGATGCAAAAAAATTCCCTATAATCACAAAAACTGAAAAAGAGGTTACACTGAATACAGTGATGTCTAACAGTTTTGGTTTCGGGGGGACCAATGCTGCTTTAATTTTTGAGAAAGTTTAATTATGAGCTTAATGAGAGGTAAAAAAGGACTAATAATGGGTGTTGCCAATGAGAGATCAATAGCATGGGGGATCTCTCAGAAATTAGCAGAAGCAGGGGCTGAACTTGCTTTTACATATCTTGGAGATGCATTAAAAAAAAGAGTAATTCCTCTTGCTGAAAAATTAAATTCAAAAGTTACTTTTAGTTGTGATGTTGAAAAAAAAGAGGAAGTCATTAAACTTTTTGAGGATATAAAAAAAGAATGGGGTGGAATAGATTTTGTTGTCCACGCAGTTGCTTTCTCAGATAAATCAGAACTTTCTGGAGCATATCTTGATACTACGAGAGAGAATTTTCTGAGAAGTATGCTGATATCATGCTTTTCATTTACAGAGGTTGCTAAAGAAGCCTCTAAAGTTATGAAAGAAGGGGGGAGCTTATTAACCCTTACTTATGAATCTACTAAAGCTATTCCTAACTACAATGTCATGGGAGTTTGTAAATCTGCTTTGGAGGCCAGTGTTAAATACCTAGCTAGAGATCTTGGCCAGAAAAAAATAAGAGTTAATGCTATTAGTGCAGGTCCTATAAAAACTTTAGCTGCTTCTGCAATAGGAGACGCTAAATTTTTATACAAATGGAATGAGGATCACTCCTTTTTAAAAAGAAACGTAGATATTCATGATGTTGGAAATTCTGCCTTATACTTACTAAGTAATCTTGCAGCTGGAGTAACCGGTGAAATACACTACGTAGATGCTGGATACAATAAAGTAGGTATGCCTGATCCTAAAAATATTACTTAAGCTGAAGCTTGTTTCATTGATAGTTTTACTTTTCCTCTATCAAAACCAACGACTTTAACAGAAACTTCGTCTCCTTCTTTCACCACGTCTCCAACTTTAGCGACACGTTTATCAGCTAATTCAGAAATATGTACAAGCCCATCTTGTTTACCTAAAAAATTTACAAAAGCTCCAAACTCCATAATTTTTACAACTTTACCTTTATAAATTTTTCCCATTTCCGGTTTTGCAATTAAACTTTTTATAAATTCAATTGCTTTATTTCTTGAGGCTTCATCTGGTGCAGCAACTGTTACCTCGCCAGTATCTTTTACATCAACTTTAGCTCCAGATGTTTCTACAATTTCTCTTATCGTAGCCCCACCTTTGCCGATTACTGTAGCTATATCTTTTTTATCAACTTTGATTGTTTCCATTTTAGGTGTATGCTTTGAAAACTCTTTTCTTGATGTTTTTATTGCTTTATTCATCTCTCCAAGAATATGCTCTCGTCCATCTTTAGCTTGATCCAGTGCCTTTTCCATAATCTCAAAGGTTATACCAGTAATTTTTATATCCATTTGAAGGGATGTGATGCCGTCCTTAGTGCCTGCAACTTTAAAATCCATATCTCCTAAATGATCTTCATCTCCTAAAATATCCGATAGAACAGAGAAGTCGTCACCTTCTTTTATTAATCCCATAGCAATTCCAGCTACAGGTTCTTTTATCGGCACTCCTGCGTCCATTAGAGAAAGTGAGGTTCCACAAACTGTAGCCATTGATGAAGATCCGTTAGACTCAGTTATTTCAGACACAACCCTTAATGTATATGGAAAGTTTTCTTTAGAAGGTAAAGATGAATTAATCGCTCTCCATGCTAATTTACCATGTCCAATTTCTCTTCTGCCAGTTCCTACTCTTCCACATTCGCCAACTGAGAAAGGTGGAAAATTATAGTGTAACATAAAATTTGATCTTTGCATTCCATCAAGGCTTTCTAATCTTTGTTCATCATCAGTCATTCCTAAAGTTGTTACCACTAAAGCCTGTGTTTCACCTCTTGTGAAAAGAGCTGATCCATGTGTTCTTGGCAACACACCAACCTCACATTTGATTTGTCTAACGTCAGCTAAACCTCTTCCATCTATTCTTTTTTTATCTTTTAGAATTGCTGTTCTAACAATATCTTTTTCAAGAGATTTTAATTGAGCCATTGCCTGATTTTCTGTAACGTTTTCGTCTTCTGCAAACATTTCTTTACATTTAGTTTCTACTTCAGAAATAGCGGTAGATCTTTTTTTCTTGTCAGTTTCTTTAAATGCACTTCTTAAATCTTTTTCAAATTTGCTGGTGATTTTGTTCTTTATTTCGGAGTGATCAATCTCTTCTACCTCCCATTTAGGTTTTCCAGCCTTCTTAGCCAATTTTTCTATTGCATCGATTATCGGAACAAATTTTTCATGACCAAATTTTACTGCATCAAGCATAACCTTTTCTGATAATCCCGATGTTTCAGACTCAACCATTAAAACCGCATCTTTAGTGCCTGCAACAACAAGATCTAATTCGGAGTCTTTTAACTCTTCTAAAGATGGATTTAAAAGATATTTCCCATCTTTATAGCCAACTCTACTTGCAGCTATAGGCCCTTGAAACGGTAAACCAGATATTGCCAATGCTGCCGATGATGCGATTATAGACAATACATCTGGCTGATTCTCACCGTCGTAAGATAAAACTGTTGGCAGTAACTGAACTTCATTCATAAAGCTTGAGGGGAATAAAGGTCTAATTGGTCTATCGATTAACCTGGAAATTAAAGTTTCCGCTTCTGTGGGACGCGCTTCTCTCTTAAAATATCCACCTGGGATTTTTCCCGCTGCATAATATTTTTCTTGATAATTTACTGATAATGGAAAATAGTCTTGACCGTCGTTTAATTTTTTTGCACCAACAGCGGTTGCTATTACAACTGTTTCGCCTAATGAAGCTATTATAGCACCGTCCGCTTGACGTGCCACTTTACCTGTCTCTAAAGTTAATTTTTTACCATTAACTTCTAATTCTTCTTTATGTATTTTAAACATTATTTCCTTAAATTTAATTGTTTGATTACTTTCTGATAGGAATCAACATTTTTCTTTTTAAGGTAAGATAGAAGCTTTTTTCTTTTGTTGACTGATTTTGTCAAACCTAAAGTTGAATGTTTATCCTTTTTAAATTTTTTAAAATGCTCTGATAACTTTGTTATTTTATCTGTTAACAAACCAATCTGAACTTCTGTAGAGCCGACATCTTTTCCGTGCACGGCAAGTGATTTAATTGTATCTTTTTTTTTCTTTATCATTTTCTTTATTCTTCTTTATAATTTTCTCAATCTTTTCAGCATATTCAAATGAGTTATCTTCAACAAATGTGAGTTTAGGAAGAAACTTAATATCTAGCCTTTTAGACAAGGCTCTTCTAACAAGATGCGAGTACTCAGTCAAGATCCTAACTGTTTCTTTAGTATCTACGCCCCCTAAAGGAATAACATAAACTCTTGCTGTTTTTAAATCAGGTGTCATTCTCACCTCAGTTACGGTTATAAGCTTTGAATTAAAGGAAGGTATTTTTGCTTCATTTCTAATAAAAAGTTCACCAAGATTTTGTTTGACTAATTCTCCAACTCTTAATTGTCGTTGACTGAATGGTCTTTGTGTTGATTGATTGCTCATCATCCTTATATTGTTCTTTGAATTTTCTCAGATAAGTAAGATTCTATTACGTCTTTTTCCTTAAAATCTATAAAATCTTTAATACTTATTCCACATTCAAACCCTGTGCCTACCTCTTTAACTTGATTTTTTTCTCTAAAAATTGAAGAAATTTCTCCACTATAAACAACTACACCATCTCTTATTATTCTTGCTTTAGATTTAGCTTTAATCTCACCACTAATAACTTTTGATCCAGCAATTTTTCCTGCTGTAGATACCTTAAATATTTTCTGTATTTCAGCACTTCCAAGAACTGTTTCTTTAATATCGGGTTCCAACAATCCAGATAAGGATTTCTCAACATAATCAATAGCTTCATAAATTATGTTAAAGTATTTGATATCGATTTTTTGCTCTTCTGCCATTTTTTTTGCTTCTCTGTTTGGCTTAACATTAAATCCAATTAAAATTGCATTTGACGCTTTTGCTAAAGACACATCAGTTTCATTAATCATACCAATATCTGATAAAATAATTTTTGCCTCAACTTCTTTATGTTCTATTTTATTAATTGCCATTTTTAACGCCTCGCTTGAGCCTTGCACATCAGATTTGATTACAATGTTTAATTCATCTTTATCATTAGTATCTTCAAATAAGGTGGTTTTATCTTTTGCCAAAACTTTTTTTTGCGCAGAATTATTTTTTCTAAATTCTGATAATTTCTTGGCTTCCTCTTCATCTTCTGTAACCATAAATTCTGCACCCGCATACGCAGAACTGTTCATTCCAAGAATTTCAACTGGCATAGATGGAAGAGCCTCGTTAACCATCTTGCCTTCATAATTAATCATTGCTCTAATTTTTCCCCATGTGTCCCCACAAATAAAATAATCACCTCGTGCTAATTTTCCATTACTAATTAATATTGTTGATACAGGGCCCTTTCCTTTATCAATTTTAGACTCTATAACAACTCCTCTTGCTTTATCACTATAAGAAGCTTTCAGGTCCAAAATCTCCGATTGAAGCAAAATACTCTCTTTCAATTTGTCTAAATTTAACTTTTTAAGTGCAGAAACTTCTACAAACAGTGTATCACCACTTAAGTCCTCAGCTATCAGTTCGTATTGCATCATTTCGTTTTTAATTTTACTTATATTTTTTTCAGGAAGATCGCATTTGTTAATTGCTACAATAATTGGAACTTTTGCTGCTTTAGCGTGTTTAATTGCTTCTATAGTTTGTGGCTTTATGCCATCGTCCGCTGCAACGACTAATACAACAATATCAGTTATTTTTGATCCTCTTGCTCTCATTTCTGTAAATGCAGCGTGTCCTGGTGTATCAATAAACGTAATTAATTTGTCGTTACTTGTCTTAACTTGGTACGCACCAATATGTTGTGTAATACCTCCATGTTCACCAGAAACAACATTTGAGTCACGCAAAGAGTCCAGCAAAGAAGTTTTTCCATGATCAACGTGCCCCATTATTGTGACTACTGGAGGTCTATTTTTGACCTCGCCTTTAAACTTTTCCTCTGATTTATTAGTTTCAATATTAGGAACATCTTCAACTATCGGATTGTGTCCGAATTCTTTAACTATATATTCGGCTGTATCTTTATCAATGTTATGATTAATTGTAGCAACAACTTTCATATTGAATAAGAACTTAATAATATCACTAGATTTTTCTGCCATTCGATTTGAAAGCTCTTGAATGGTTATTTGTTCTGGAATTTTGACCTCTCTTATTACTTTTTTAAATTCCTTTTTTTCTTCTCCTTCGGGCTTCTTCTTCTCTTTAAGTCTTGCCCTTTTTACAGATGCTAAACTTCTTTGTTTAATCTCTATTTCCTCAACATTTAAAGCTCTAGAAACTGTAAGTTTAAAGTCTCTTTTGTCTACTGGACCTTTAAGTTTCAATTTACTTTTTCCCGCTGGTTTATTATCTTTTTTTATAAAATCTTTTGTAGCTTGCTGCTCTATAAATTTCCTTGCAAATTTCTTTTTCTTAGTTTCAGGATTTATATTTACATTAGGAGAAGTAGATGGCTTGTTAAATGGTTTATTAGACTTAAAAGATTTTTTTTTCTCTACTGAAAATGATTTTTTGCCTGATGTAGATATAGAAGAGGTATCAATTTTCTTTTTTAAGTTAGATGAAATTGTAAGTGTTTTTTTTTTATCTTTTTCCATAACATTATTTGTATGCTATCTCTCTAGCTGCCATTATTAAATCATCAGCTTCTTTCCTTGATAAAGAAAACTCTTCAAGATAACCATCTATTCTAATTTTTTTGCCTTTTATCTCATCAAAACCACCAATTAATTCATCTGATGAAAGATCGGCAAAGTCAGTAAGTTTTTTTATATTTTTTTGACCTAAAATTACAAGCATACCTTGGGTCATTCCTTTTAGGTTTATCAATTTATCTTCAACTCCAAGTTCTTTTAATTTTAATGCAACAGCTTCTTTTTCTTTTATTAAAGTCTCTTTAGATCTTGATATTAATTCTTTTGCAGTTTCTTCGTCTATTGCGTCAATTTTAGAAATATCCTCAGGTTTTGATTGTGCGATTTCATCTATTGATATAAAACCCTCAGAAACTAAAAGCTGACCTAATGTTTCATCAACTTCAAGGTTTTTAATTAAAGTTTCTGTTCTTTCTTTAAATTCTGCTTGTCTTCTTTCTGAGTCCTCTTTATCAGTTAATATATCTATTTCATAATTTGTTAACTTCGAGGCTAACCTAACATTTTGTCCTCTTCTACCGATCGCTTTACTTAAATTTTCCTCTGTCAAAATGATATCAATTCGTTTGTTATCTTGGTCTATAAGTACTCTTTGAATTTCTGCAGGCGATAAAGACTCTGAGATTAAAGTAGGCAAATCTTCGGTCCATTTTATAATATCAATTTTTTCGCCATGTAATTCATTCACAATTGTTTGAACTCTGCTTCCTCTCATACCAACGCAAGCACCGACTGGATCAATCGAAGAGTCTTGTGAGTGAACACATATTTTAGCTCTGCTACCAGGATCTCTCGCAACTGATTTTATTTCAATAGTTCCTTCATAAATTTCAGGCACTTCTTGAAAAAATAATCTTGCAAGGAATTGTGGGTGCGCTCTTGAAAGAAAAATTTGATGACCTTTCAGCTCTTTTCTTACTTCATAACAATATGCTTTTACTCTATCGCCGGTTTTTAAAATCTCTCTAGGTATCAACTCGTCTTTTTTTATAACTCCTTCAGCTTTACCTAAATCAACAATAACATTACCGTATTCTAATCTTTTTATAATACCGCTTAAAATTTGACCTTGTTTATCTATAAAATCCTCATACTGTCTATTTTTTTCAGCCTCTCTTACGCGACTACTAATAACTTGTTTTGCACTTTGTGCTGCAATACGACCAAAGTCAATTTGTGGCAGTTCCTCAAAAACTTTCTCGCCGACTTTTAAGTTTTTATTTTTAGGGTCATTTTTCAAAGCCTCTTCAAGAGTTATTTCTCTTGCAGAGTCTTCTACTTTTTCTACAACGTCTAAAACTTTTTGAATTTTTATATCCCCTGTCTCTCTATCAATGATAACTTCTATATTGTTATCATTTCCAAATTTAGTAAGAGCTGCTTTTTGTATAGCACTCTCCATCGAGCCTATAACAAGTTCTTTATCGATAGATTTTTCGTTAGCAACAGCCTCGACTATTCTCAAAAGCTCTAATTTATCTAATCCTCTATTTAACATTTATAAAGTACCTAAAAAAAAATGGGCTAGTGCCCATTTTGAAAGTCCAATTATTTATTAACTATTTAATATTTAGAAGAAAAATAAGGTTTTTTCAAGATTACAATTTAAATAAATCTGTTTTATCTGTTTTTTCCCATGAAAATTCACCTTTATTAGTGGCCTTTCTTCCGAAATGGCCATAAGCGGAAGTTACCTCATATATAGGATTGTTGAGTTTAAGCATTTCTCGAATGCCTCTTGGCGAAAGGTTAAAGCTATCTTCAATTATTTTTTTAACTTTTTCAACTTTAGGCTCATCTCCATTAGCTAACTTAATAAAGATAGATAGAGGTTTTGATACACCGATTGCGTAAGCTAATTGTATCAAACATTTTTCTGAGACACCTGCGGCTACAATATTCTTTGCCAAATATCTTGATGCATAAGCTGCAGATCTATCTACTTTAGTTGGATCTTTTCCAGAAAAAGCTCCGCCTCCGTGTGGTGCTGCCCCGCCATAGGTATCTACAATTATTTTTCGCCCTGTAAGACCAGTGTCTCCGTCTGGTCCACCAATTATAAATTGACCCGTAGGATTAATATATATTTCTTTTGGGTTAAGATCTGTCAAAAAATTTTCAGGTATTGATTTTTTAATATACGGAATTATAATTTCTCGAACTTTCTCTTGATTAAGCTCTTTAGAATGTTGTGTCGAAATCACTACTGATGTAACTTTAATTGGCTTTTCATTCTCATATAACATTGTTACCTGGCTTTTAGAGTCTGGTTCAATACCTTTTAATTTGCCAATTTTTCTATCTTCGGCCATTAGTCTTAAGATTTTATGAGAATAATTTATTGGCGCTGGCATTAATTCCTCTGTCTCATTACAAGCGTATCCGAACATTATGCCTTGATCACCTGCTCCCTCGTCTTTATTGTCTTTAGAGTCAACTCCCATTGCTATGTCTGAAGACTGCTCATGAAGAAATGTCTCAATATTTGCAGTCTTCCAGCTAAAGCCTTCTTGATCGTAACCTATATCTTTTATGCAGTCTCTTACTTTAGAAATTAATTCTTCTTTTTCAATTTTTGGACCACGTGTTTCTCCAGCTAAAACAACTTTATTTGTTGTTGTTAATGTCTCACATGCTACTCTTGAAACAGGGTCTTTTGCTAAATAGGAGTCAACAACCATGTCCGATATCCTGTCACAAACTTTATCGGGATGCCCTTCTGAAACTGACTCACTCGTAAATAGATATTTATTATTTTGCATTTTTTTCTTTGTATATAAAAAAGATTAAAAGATATGTAATTAAAAGTATAAAAAAGATCAAATCATTTTTAATCTTATTTGATTTAATCAAGGGTACATTAAATTCTATATTGCCAGCTTCATTATGATTTAATTGTTTAATAACATTGCCTTTATTATCAATTATTGCACTTATACCCTTATTAGCTGATCTTAAAAAAAAAGTATTATTTTCAACTGCTCTAAAAATCGATTTAGAAAAATGTTGATCTGGGCCAATAGAATCACCAAACCATCCGTCTTCTGAAATATTTATGATAAGATTAGTATTTTCATCCGATTTTTGTACCAATTCTGTAAAAATGACCTCATAACAAATCATAGGTAAAATATTCAATAAATCTATCAAGATATTTTTATCTTCCAGACCCTTCAAATAAGATCCATGGCCTTCCGTAATCTTTTTAAAACCAAATTCTTTTAAAAAATTTTCTAATGGTAAAAATTCTCCAAAAGGCACAAGTTTTCTTTTATTATAACTCTGAATTATTTCAAATTTATTATTTATAACAATCATACTATTAAAAAATTTTCCTGATTTTAGATTTAATTTATTTGTACCAAAAACTATTAAGTGATTTTGAGAGAAATGATTCGAAATTAAATCTTTAAATACTAAAATTTCATTGAAACTATAACCGCTAAATACTCCCTCTGGCCAAATAAATAAAGTTTTCTTACTTTTGTCTGGATCGCTATATCTTATTAA
>CACJNX010000013.1 GCA_902594835.1 uncultured Pelagibacteraceae bacterium
AAAATAAAGTACCTATGAATTCTTTAGAAGGTTACATTAGACAGATTATAGGCTGGAGAGAGTTTATGAGAGGAATTTATCAAAACTACGATCAACGATTAGATAAGACTAATTTTTTTAATCATAAGAGAAAAATGAAAAAATCCTGGTATGACGGAAGTACTGGTTTAGATCCATTAGATCATGCAATCAATAATGCTAAAAACTACGGATGGTCCCATCATATAGAAAGACTAATGATATTGGCTAACATAATGAATCTTTGTGAAATAAATCCTAAACAAGTTTATAAATGGTTTATGGAAATGTTTGTAGACTCTTCTGATTGGGTAATGGCGCCAAATGTTTATGGAATGGGATTATTTAGTGATGGAGGGATATTTGCGACTAAACCTTATATTTGTGGATCTAGCTATTTTCTTAAAATGATGCATTTTAAAAAAGGTCCTTGGTGTGATGTAATGGACGGATTATATTGGAGATTTATAGATAGACATAAGAAATTTTTCTTAAAAAATCCTCGTCTTGCAATGATGGTTAGAGTTTCTGAAAAAATGAATAAAGAAAGAAAAACAAGAATTTTTAAAGCTGCCAATAATTTTATAAAAGATAATACTAATGGTTAAAGTTTTTTTTAACAATTCATGTAATATTTGTAGAGCTGAAATTAATCATTACAAGAAACACTCTGATGGTAATTTGGAATGGGTTGATGTTACTGATAATCAGGATGCTCAACAATTAACCTCAAAGTCATATAAGGACTTATTAAGAAGAATGCATGTTATACAAGATGGTAAAGTAATTGATGGAGCAGAGTCTTTTTTAATCATTTGGAAAAATATACCTAAATATAATTTCTTGTATAAAATCTTTAAGATAAAACCTTTGTTTTTCTTTCTAAATATTTTTTATGAAATAGCAGCTTATTTTCTTTTTATAAAAAATAAACATTTATTAGATAGTGAAAAAAACTAACTTACCGAAAAAAATTTGTCCAAAATGTAATAAACCTTTTACTTGGAGAAAAAAATGGAGGTTAAACTGGGATAGAGTTAAATATTGTTCTAAAAGGTGTGCCTCTAAGTAATTTTTTGAATTATCTTTGGTATATTTGATTTGAAATTAAAATAACCTTTATTAGAAAACTGCCAGCAGAATTCATCTTCGTCTCTGACTATAAAATTATAATTCAAATTCTTCTTTTTTTTAATACTTTTTTAAAAAAGATAAATTTTCTCCTATAGAAGGGTAAATTACATCCAGATCTTTTATTTCACTTGTATATTTATTAAAGTTGATTTCATCAATTATTTTTATATTTGAAAATCTATTGACTTGGTCTTCAATAATTTTTTTTTTAAAATTGATTACCTTTTCATCAAATTTAATTTTTCGTTTTTCATTATTGAGAAAAACACAATAAATATTTCGATAATCTTTTAGATTTAAAGTTTCAATATTTTGTTCATTTTCAAAAAATATAAGTGTGTCGCTTTCTAAATCTTCTTTATTTATTTCCAAAGATGAGAGTTTATATTCTCTTCTGTCTGTTATAGGCGAAGCGTTCTCATTTAATTTAACATTTTTATATTTATTATTTGTGAACTTGTTTATATTCCATGACTGAGCAACGTAGTGTTTACCTTTGGTCTGCAAGCCTGCTACCCATCTCCAACTTAAAGTATTAGAGGCGGCATCACCATCATATAGGTGTTTCATAAAAAACTCTGCACCTTTCTGCCAAGGTAAATTTAAAGTAAATATCCAAATGCTAGCAAACCACATTCTTGTATGATTGTGTAAATAATTATTTTCTTTAAGCTCTTTTACCCAATCATTAAAACATTCAATTTGAGTTTTGCCATTTATTGCCTTTTTATAATTGTCATCTTCCTTTAATCCTTTTAAATCTTCTAAAAAGTCAGTCCAAACTTGTGGTCTAAGTTCTAACCAACCTTTCCAATAAACTCTCCAAAATATTTCTTGAATATATTTTTCAACTTTTTGTAATGGAAACTTTGCTAAAACTGTCTTTGCGACTTCATATTCAGTAATTAATCTATGAGAGATGTAAGGTGATAAACAAGATACATTTGATTTATCTTTTGGCCCTAAGTCAAAATTTCTTTTGAAACTATAGTTTGCTAATTCACTGTTTATAAAAGCATCGAGCTGTTTTAAAGCTCCGTCTCTCGAAATTTCGAATTTCATTAATCTTCGTCATCCCTCCAACCGTCAATAAACAACTTCCAACAAGCGAATGAAACACATATGATACCAACGCTAAACCCTAAAAGAACCCCATTATCTTTTCCTAAAAAAATTGTTCCATAGTGCGTGCTGAGTATTGGTGGCAAAACTAATATAGCTCCTATTATAAAATATCTAACTACAAAAGGTGGTTTTTTCATTAAATAGTATTTCCTTGATCCATCGGCATTGAAACCCCAGAAGTAAACCAACAATCTTTACAATTTTTTTCAGAAGCTTTTTGAACATGCCATTCATAGAATAATAATTGTTTATCTTTTGCTAATATTTCAATTTTAAAAATATGTTTATTGGGAGTATTCATTATTAGATTAATTTTATGTGAGGAATGATTTAGCAATGATCTATACTGAGCTCCATAAATCATAATTCTAAATCGCTCATACGGTCCTGTAATTTTTTTATTATCGGGATGCGCAAACAACCAAGTTTGTTTTATGCCTTCGTCATTCTTATTATTATTTTTAAGTGCCTCTAATTGTATTTTAACAACATCATAAGGTAACAATTTTTCATTAGGATTTATAATTTCACTATTAAGCTTATTGCTAAATAAAATTACAATTATAAATAAATATATTTTTTTTAATTCCATATTTTTTTTAAAGTTTCCTCTCTTTGACATCCTTTTTTATACATTAAATATCGTATAAAATTTTTTTCATAATAATCTTGATGATAAGTTTCAGCTTTGTAAAATTTTTCAAATTTCCAAACTAATGTGACAATTTTTTTATTAAATATATTTTCTAATTTCCTAAATGAGTTATCAATAAGTTCTTTTTGTTTCTCATTCTCAAAAAAAATTACAGATCTATAACTTTTTCCCTTGTCACAAAACTGGCCATTAGCATCGAATGGGTCTATATTTTTCCAATATGTATCTAAAAGTTTTTGGTAGTTAATCTTAGATGAGTCATAAGTAACTTCAATAGCTTCTACATGTCCAGAGTCTGTATAAATAACATCGGCATATTTTGGATTTTTTAAGTGTCCGCCAGAATAACCGGAGGTTGTTGAAATTACACCCTCCACTTGATCGAATGACTCCTCCATACACCAAAAGCAACCACCTGCAAAATAAGCTTTTTTTTCCTCAGCATATAAAGCTGGATTTATGATTATTAATGTGACGAATAGTAAAAAAATTCTCATTTTAAATATGTTATATTAATGAATATGGAAAACGATGGATTTATTGTCATAGAGGGAATTCATAAAAACCCTAACAATATTGATACTATTGATGAAAAAACTAAAAAAATTCATGGCCCATTTAAAAAAAAGCAGGCTGAAATTTTTGCAAAATCTTTAATACAAAAAAACGTAGATAATTTTTACCATAGAGCTTGGGTTATTAAGGAAGGACAAGAGATCAATGATGTATGTGAAGAATGTAAAAAAGAGGAAGAAAGCGTTAAACAAAATTTAATTATGCATGGCTACAAGATTTGTAAAAGTTGTAATTTAGCAAAAACAATATTTCCAATTTAAATACCTTTGAATAGAACTATCACTAAGAATAAGAAGAAGGCTTGAAACAACCAGGAAACTACAACAACTCCAAAAGCTTTCCAAAGACTGTCGTAATCTAAAGCTGCTTTTACTGCTACAACCATGCAAGCAAGCATCCAAAAAGCAGAACCAATAAATGTAACTGTCATTAATTCTGGTGTAATCCCAAACACTCTTATTAATCCTGGCGCACTTGAAAAGCCTATCGTTCTTAAAAGTTCTCCGTGATTACTTTTAGTTTTAATTCCCCCAAAAAGTTTTACCCCAACAAAATAAATTACATACGCCCACACATACCAGCTTAATAATGAAAGAGCTGGTGCTATTAGAAAGTTAGAAGCTCCTAAATGAATTGAACCAACACCTGCTGCCAAACTAGATAAGACTACTACAGCGCCTGCTTGGAAAGTTGCGTTTTTATCTTTTTCAACTTCTTCGAACAATTCAATATCAATTTTAATTGCTCTAAATATTCTATTTAAAAATATATTTATCATTCTATTTTTGGGTAAACGGCTTTAATAAATTTAAAATCTTATTATGCAAAATTTTATTAGATGTTGCTAGAATATTTCCACCATTCTCCGCAGGTTCATTCTTCCAATTTGTGACTATTGCCCCGGAATTTTTTATAATTGGTATCAAAGGGAGTATATCATAGGGTTTTAAATTGGCTTCAATTACAGCATCAACTTTTCCCTCAGCTAACAAACAATAATTCAGAGCATCAAACCCAGCTAATCTAAAAGACCAACCAAATTTTTTAATCACTTTACGTTGTTTTTCATAGCTTAATGTTCCATGAAAATTTCCAATTATTTTAATTGTTTTTAAATTATTATTATTTGATGATTTTAAAATAAATTTTTTTTTTTTTTTATAACAATAAGATTTTTTTTTATCATTAATATAATATTTATCTAGTTCTGGAAAATTAGCCAGACCTATCAAAGATCTTTCTTCGAACGATAAACTTATTAAATTTGACCAAGTTGGTGCTCCAATAACAAATGCTCTTGTGCCATCTATTGGGTCAATAGACCATTTATAATTATTTGATGAAAATTTATCTTCAAATTCTTCTCCAATAATAGAGTCTTTTGGAAATTTTTTATTTATTAGTGAGCGTATATATTTTTCAAATGCTCTATCAAAATTAGTCACAGGATCAAAATCTTTTTTTGACTTTGATTTATTGCTTACTACTAAACCAGACTTAGATTTTTTTTTATAAAATGAGTTCAACTTAGGTGGTAATTTTTTAAGAAAGTTGAATGGTTTGTTATAATCCATTATGTGTATATAGCTTAATTTAAAAAAAAATATATATGAAAATACCAAAAAAATTAGAACCTTTGCTGGCAGGACTATTTGCTTCGATTATCATTGGAATCCTTTCTTTCCTTAGCTTCGAAACATCCACAGGTTTTTGGTTAATGTTTTCTTTTGGATCATCTACTTTAATTGTATTGATATTTCATGATAGTGAATTTGCTCAACCCGCAAATGTTTTTTTTGGTCACTTATTAGCAATTGTTATAGGGATACTTTTTAATGAATTTTTTGGGATGTCTTACCTAACGCTTGGATTATCTGTAGGGACTACTGTAACACTAATGATGTATCTTAAAATTATACATCCTCCTGCAGCCGCAAACCCTTTAATAGCATTGTTTGCTGACGTTTCATTGGGTTATATTGTTTTTCCTGTAATAGTTGGTTCAATAGTCATCGTTGTTTTATCCGTAATAATAAATCGGTATCTCCTAAAAAGAAATTACCCGGTGAGATGGTTTTAATTTAAAAGAAAAATTGAACTATTAAGAATTAATGCATAGCTTGACCAAGCTAAATAAGGGATCATTAAATAAAAACTCATTTTATCAATAGAAAAATACTCTTTCATTAAAATTATAATAAATATTAATATAATTACTAAATTTACTAGAGCTAAACCAATTAAGTGAAAACCAAAAAATACTACACTCCATGTACTATTAAAAAATAAATGAATTAGGTAAATTTTTAATAATTTCGTTTCAAAAGATTTAATCCAAATTTTCCAAATTGCTAATGACATTAAAAAATATAATGTGGACCATACAGGAGCAAAAACCCAGCTTGGAGGATTAAAACTTGGTAAAATGATTTGTGAGTACCAAGGTTCTTTAAAAGTTGTTGTCGCATAACTGCCAATCATCGGTGCTATAAACGTTATTAAAAGTATAATAAGTAAAGATAAGTATTTATTTTTCATAACTTTATAAGATATAACTAATTTATGTCTGAAAATCAGAAAAAAATTTGGGTTACTGGAGCAAGTAGTGGTATTGGCAGAGCAGTTGCTGAAAAATTTGCAAAAGAAGGTTGGAAAGTAGCAGTGTCTGCAAGAAGAGAGGAAATACTCAATGAAATGTCAAAAAATGAAAATATTTTTTCATTTCCTTTAGATGTAACTAACTTTGATAATTGTAAAAGCACGTTCGATAAAATATTGAATCAATTTGGAAATATAGATATTTGTTTTTTGTGTAGTGGAACTTATGATCCTAAAAAAGAACAGGAAATTAATATTGAACAAAATAAATTTGTGATGAATGTAAATTATTTTGGAACTCTCAATTGTGTTAAGTCCGTTGAAGAATATTTCAAAAAAGAAAAAAAGGGACATATCTCAATTGTATCTTCAATTGCAGGGTATAGAGGATTGCCTAATTCGAGTGGTTACGGGCCATCAAAGGCTGCTTTAACTAATTTTGCCGAAAGCATCTACTTTGACTTTAAAAAACATAATGTAAAAGTTTCGGTGGTATCGCCAGGTTTCATAAAAACTCCTTTAACAGACAAGAATGAATTTCCAATGCCTTTTTTAAGATCTCCAGAATTTGCTGCTAACAAAGTATATGACGGGTTAGTTAAAACTAATTCTTTTGAGATAGATTTTCCAAAACAACTAACTTTCACTCTTAAATTTTTTAGAATTTTACCTTACAAAATCTATTTATTTTTAGTTGATAAATTAGTTAAGCGCTAATCTTTAACAAACATAACAGTCAACTCAGCAACTTTTATACCAAATTTTGTCATTGTGGCTCTATTAATTGCAACTCGCTCATCTTGCATAAATATCCAATCGTCAAAAGTAATTTTTATATTTTTACCTTTAACTGGAACTAATAAAACATATTCAAATTTAAATGCTGGACCATAAGAATATCCTTTAGCTTTACCAACTACATCTGATGCTGTTCCTTCATAGTTATGTTCGTCTATTTTAGTAATTGTCCATTGTCGAGTTTGTTTTTCTCCGTCAGTCCAATTAAAAACTTCATCTAAAATTAATTGTGAGCCGTCCCATTTACCATTTAGATCGGCTTTAAATTGTCTTGTTACTTTTCCGGATCTATTTTGAAGAACACCCCAGGCTTTTACATTTCCCGATAAATAATCTTCAATTATTAATCTTGGTTTTTGATCTTTAAAATCTGTTGGTTTCATTGTATTTGCACATCCTGATAATATTAATAAAGTAAAAATTCCTATTAATTTTCTCATTATATTTACTTATTCGACATCGAAAATTGAATCAAGTCGATGTTTTTAGATTTAAATCCCGCTTCGCAATAAGAGAGATAAAATTCCCACATTCTCTTGAAAGTTTCATCAAAACCTAATGGAGCAATATTGCTCCAAACTTTAATAAAATTTTCTCTCCATGTTTCTAGAGTCTTAGCATAGTCATCTGAATAAGAATTAACTTTTAAAAGATTTAAATTATTTTTTTTAATTAATGATTTTATAAAACTGAGTGAAGGCAAAAATCCACCTGGAAAAATATACTTTTGAATAAAATCTTCACTACTTCTATATCTTTCAAATAAGTCTTCTCTAATAGTTATTCCTTGTATTGCAGCTGCTCCATTTACGTTTAGAGATCTTTTAATTGTCTCAAAATATTTATCTAAATATTTTTCACCTACAGCTTCGATCATCTCAATTGAAGCAATTCTGTCATATTTTTCTTTCAGATCTCTATAATCTAAAAACATTACATTAACTTTGTTATTTAAACCTGCATCGTTAATTCTATCTTTTGTAAATTCGAATTGTTTTTTAGATATTGTTATGCAATCAATAGTAACATTATAGTTTTTAGCTAAGTATTCAGAGAAACCACCCCAGCCACAACCTATTTCTAAAACTTTATTACCATCTTTAACATCCAATAAATTAATTAGTTTTTGATATTTATTTTTTTGTGCTTTTTCCAAGTTATCATTAGGATTTTCGTAAACTGCACTAGAATATGTGAGAGATTTGTCTAACCATTTAGAAAAAAAACTGTTTCCTAAATCATAATGTTTAGAAATATATTTTAGACTTTTTGATTTGGTGTTAGAAGCAAAAATTTTTTTTATAAAATTTTTAATTTTTTGAATTCTTAGACTCCCTGAAAATGAATGGACTAATCTTATATTCCTTGCTGTCAACTCAATAAGATTGGTGAGATTAGTAGAGTAAAAATCTTTACTCATGTGTGCTTCACCTAATGCAGAACTTCCACCTATAATTATGTTGAAGTAAAATTTTTCATTGTTTATCTTTATATCAGCTGTGAGTTCGTTTTCTAGATTTCCAAAGTGAAAAACCTGCCCATCGTAATTAATTAGTTTTAAACTTCCGTATTCTATTTTTTTAAGTTTATTTAAGATAATTTTTTCTGAAATTTTAAATAGGCTCATTTAATTTTCTTCGTAACTTAAATTATTAATAATTTTTTTTTCTCTCCCTCTGTATATTGCCCCTTTTTTCCATAATAAGAATGCTTCAAAATGTATCGAGCTTATGATCTTGAACGTCATTAGTGGGTATTTAAAAAAATTTATTAGTAACTGCTTGAATGAAAATTCTTTTTTGTCACCTACTTGAGTTGCAGTAAGAACTGTACCTGAATTATCTGTTTGCTTGATAAATACTGAAAGCTTCTCATTAGGATTTAAAAGTTTAAAATTATAATATGTGTTCATATCCATGAAAGGAGACACGTAAAACCTTTTTTTGCATTTTTGTTCTATTTTCTCATTCTTAGTAACTTTAAAAATATATGTATGTTGTTCATTAAATGTATTTTTCACCTCATAAAATATCGCTCTTAAATTTTCTTCCTCGTAACAATAAAATATACTGAGAGGGTTAAAAACATATCCAAAAATTCTTGGATAGCAAAGCAACTTTATTTTTGTAATTTGATTGCTAATATTAAATTTTTTTAAATTTTCAATAACCCACTCTTTCAAAAAACTTCCGTCTCTTGCTCCATGATCTTTATTGTAAAAACTAAAAACATTAAATTTATTAAAAGAGAAGATGCTTATTTTTGTATCTAGTAACTCAAGTTCATCTAAATCGATTAATAAAGAAAAAGTTTTATATTTTAATTCGTGTTTGATGGGTTTAAATCTATGATGAGTTACGAGACCATTGTATATACAAGAATTCATTAATTTTAAAATTTTTCTAATAACTTTATTGAGGATTTTAAACCATCCTCATGAAAACCGTAACCAAAATAACTTCCACAAAACCATGTCCTTTTTTTACCTTGGAGAGAGTGCAAATCTTTTTGTAAAGTTACATTCTCGTTATTAAAATATGGGTGTGTAAAGTTTACTTTTTTTATAATGTTTTCCTCATTAATTTTTTCTACAGGATTTAAAGTTAAGAAATAATTTTTTTCAGTCTTAAGATTTTGTAATTTATTAAGCCAATATGTAACACATGTTTTATTTTCTTTTGTAATTGAATTCCAACTTGACCATGCAGATTTTCTTTGTGGCATTAAATTTTTATCTAAATGTAAATAAGCATTATTTGAAACGTATGAAAATTTTGTTAAGATCTCTTTTTCTTCTTTAGTTGGATCTTCTATCATTTTAAGGCTTTGGTCTGCGTGAGAAGCTAAAATTACATGATCATAATCTATGTACTCATTACCAATTGAAACCCTCACATTATTTTCACTTCTTACAATTTTGTTAACTTGATAATTTTTAAAAACTTCACCACTTATTTTGTTGAGGATTTTATTTACATAGGTTCTGCTACGATTAGTAACTGTGTACCATTGTGGTCTATCTTTTAATTTAAATAATCCATGATTTATAAAAAAATTTAAAAAAAGCTTTAAAGGCATATCTTTTGCTTTTTCAAAGGGCATAGACCATATAGCTGCTACCATTGGTATAATATGATACTCAATAAAGTAGTTTGATAATTTTGATTTATTTAAATATCCACCTAATGTTTCTTCAGTAATATTTTGGCTAAGAAGTAATGGAGCTTTTTTGTAAAAACTAATTATTTCATTAATCATTTTTAAAAATTTAATATTGAACACGTTTTTTTTGTTTGCAAATATTGCGTTAAAATTACTTCCACCATATTCTACATTTGTGTTTTTAATAGAAACAGCGAAGGACATGTTGCTTTTCTCAAAAGGAACGTCTAATTCCTGAAAAAATTTTATTAAGTTTGGATAAGTTAATTCATTAAAAACAATGAATCCTAAATCAACTGGTGTAACTTTATTATCTTCTTTAATATCGTAAGTATAAGAATGACCTCCAAAATGATCATCTTGTTCAAATAAATCAACTTTATGTTTTTTCGAAAGATAATATGCTGCAGAGAGACCTGAAATCCCTGAACCAATTACTGCAATTTTCATTATTTATACTTATGCAGCTTCATCTTTATATTCATCCATAGAAGGACATGAACATACAAGATTACGATCACCGTATACATTGTCTACTCTTGCTACAGGAGCCCAATATTTATTATTTTTCACGTATTCAGTTGGAAAAGCTGCCTCTTCTCTTGAATATGCATGTTTCCACTCGGTTGAAGCTAGTTCAACATAAGTATGAGGAGCATTTTTAAGTGGGTTGTCTATTTTGTCAAATTTAGACGATTCAACCAGATTAATTTCTTTTTTAATTTTAATGAATGCATTACAAAATTTATCTATTTCCTCTAAATTTTCACTTTCTGTTGGCTCAATCATAATTGTACCAGCAACAGGCCATGACATAGTCGGTGCGTGGTAACCAAAATCAATTAATCTTTTTGCTAGATCCTCTTCCGAGATCCCTGAGCTTGCTTTAATTGGTCGAATATCAATTATGCATTCGTGCGCGACATTGCCGTTCTTGCCAGTGTAAAGAACTTTATAATCTTTAGATAATTTTTTTGAAATGTAATTAGCGTTTAATATTGAAACTTGTGAAGCTTTTTTCAACCCTTCCGCACCCATCATCTTAATGTACATCCAAGATATTGGAAGTATACTTGAGCTTCCCCAAGGAGCGGCTGAAACAGCTCCCATTCCATTCTTAGGACCAGCTTCTTTAATGATTTCATGTGTAGGTAAAAAATCAGCTAAATGCTTAGCGCAAGCAATCGGACCCATTCCTGGTCCGCCTCCACCGTGAGGTATGCAGAATGTTTTATGTAAATTAATATGGCAAACATCAGGTCCAAATTTTCCCGGTTTGGCAATACCCACAAGTGCGTTTAAATTAGCCCCATCCATATAAACTTGTCCACCGTGCTTATGAATAACATCACAAATTTCAATGATTTTTTCCTCAAATACTCCGTGAGTAGAGGGATATGTAACCATTAATGCAGCTAAATCTTTTGAGTATTTTTCAGCTTTATTTTTAAGATCGTCTATGTCAACGTTTCCATCATCGTCACAATTAACAACAACCACTTTCATCCCACACATTTGAGCACTGGCTGGATTAGTTCCATGAGCTGAGTCTGGGATAAGACAAACGTTACGATTTTCTTGTTTATTATTCTTATGGAATTTTCTTATTGTCATAAGACCTGCATATTCTCCTTGGGCCCCAGAGTTAGGTTGCAAAGAGACTGCGTCATATCCTGTAATTTCTTTTAAATCATTTATTAAATCATTAAAAAGAATTTTATATCCTTCCATTTGATTTGTAGGGACGAAAGGATGTGGAAGTGAAAACTCTTTCCAGGTAATAGGAATTAACTCAGCTGTTGCATTGAGTTTCATCGTACAAGATCCTAAAGCGATCATTGACCTATTTAGAGCAATATCACAATCTTCGAGTTTCTTTAAATATCTGAGCATTTCAGTTTCAGAATGATATTTGTTAAAAACTGGATGAGTTAAGTATTTTGAAGTTCTTAATAGATTTTTTGGAAGATTATCTAGCTCTACCTTAACGTTTTGTTTTATTATTTTAGAAATTCCAAATATTTTTAATAATATATTAACGTCATCAAGTTTTTTTGCTTCGTCAAAAGCAACAGATAAATGTTCCTCATCAACTTTTCTTAAATTAATATTTTCTTTTAATGCAGCATCATAAATAGAATTTGTTTTTTTATTAGTTTTAATCGTAACAGTATCGAAGAAATGATTTGATAAAATATTGTAACCACCAGCTTTAATATTATCAGCAAAAATTTTAGCTAATTTAGAGGTTCTGTTAGCTATTTTAAATATTCCTTCTGGTCCATGATAAATTGCAAAAGCAGCAGAAATGATAGCTAATAAAGCTTGAGCAGTGCAAATGTTGCTTGTAGCTTTATCTCTTCTAATGTGCTGCTCCCTAGTTTGTAAAGAAAGTCTGTAAGCTTTTTTTCCGTGTCTATCTTTTGATACACCTATAATTCTTCCAGGCATTGATCGTTTAAATTCTTCCTTAGTTGCGAAAAATGCTGCGTGCGGACCACCATATCCCATTGGGATACCAAATCTTTGGGCGCTACCTACAGCGATGTCAGCGCCTAGTTCTGCTGGAGTTTTTAATCTAGCTAGCGCCAATAAATCACAAACCAAAATTGCTTTTCCGTTTTTTTTATGTATTTGACTAATACTTTCACTTGGATCATTTATCTCACCTAAAGTACCCGGGTATGATAGAACTCCACAAATTATATCTTCATCAATTTTTGTAAGTTCTGTTTTTTCATTTCCTATAATCAGTTCCAAGCCAAAAGGATTTGTTCTTGTTTTAATAAGATCAATCGTCTGAGGATTGCAATTACTTGAAATAAATATTTTTTTTGAGTCGGTCTTATCTAGTCTCTGGCTTAATCCTACTGCTTCTGCTGTTGCAGTTGCTTCATCTAATAAAGAGGCATTAGCAATATCCATACCTGTTAAGTCAATTATTGATTGTTGAAAATTTAGCAGCATTTCAAGTCGACCTTGCGCTACTTCAGGCTGATAAGGTGTGTAAGAAGTATACCATCCAGGATTTTCTAAAATATTTCTTAATATTACATTGGGTGTAATAGAATTATAATATCCCATTCCAATAAAATTTCTAAAGATCTTATTTTTTTTAGAAATAGATTTTAATTTTTTCAAAGCATCATTTTCTGACATTGGCTGATCAATTTTAAGTTCTTCTTTTAATAAGATCTTTTCCGGTACAGTATTTTCCATAAGATCTTGAAGTGACTTATATCCAACGTATTTCAACATCTTAGATTGCTCTTCTTCAGAAGGACCAATATGTCTTTTAATAAACTCTTTTGAATTATCGTCAATCATTAGCTAGGGTTCTCCGCGCAGAATTTATCGTAATCTGCTTTGTTCATTAATGTGTCAAACTCAGATTTATCTTTGACTTTTATTTTAAAAAACCAACTTTCTCCCTCTGGATCAGAATTTACGTTTCCTGGGTCATCAACAATTGATTTATTTCCCTCTAAAATTTCTCCTGATATTGGAGAATAAACATCACTAGCTGCTTTGGTTGACTCAACGACAGCAGCTTGACCGTCCTTTTCAACTGATTTACCAGGTTCAGGAACTTCAACAAAAACAATGTCCCCTAACATTTCAGTAGCATGTTTCGTGATACCAACAGTTGCGGTTTCACCATCAAGTGAAACCCACTCATGTTTTTTTGAAAATTTTTTTTCACTCATTATTTGCTCCTTTGTTATTTAACATAACTCTTCTTAAAAAAAGGAAGTTCAGAAACTTTACCCCCATGTTTCTTTCCTCTCACCTCTAATTGAATTTTTGTTCCGATTTCTGCATATTTTGTATTTATATAACCCATTGCAACTGGTGCGTTTACGCTAGGACCAAACGTTCCACTGGTTATTAAACCAATCTCTTCTCCACTCTCAGAAAAAATTTTTGTATTTTCTCTAGCAATAACTCTTCCTTCAGGCAAAATACCTACTCTTTTTTTTTCACTACCATTTTCAATTAATTTTTTAATTACATCCCAACCATTAAAGCCACCTTCTTCTCTTCTTCTCTTAGCAATTGCCCATTTTAAATTAGCTTCAATAGGATTAATCTTTTCATTTAAATCGTGACCATATAAACATAGTCCAGCTTCAAGTCTTAATGTATCTCTGGCTCCTAATCCTACGGCATTTACCTTATTTTCTTTAAAAAATGAAATAAGTTTTTCAACTTTATTATTTGGAATAGATATTTCAAAACCATCTTCACCAGTGTATCCAGATCTAGTTATATATAAGTTTTCGTTATCAAACTTAAAATTATCACCAGTCATAAACTTTAAATTTGAAACACCAGGTACAAGTTTTTCTAAAATCTCAACTGCCTTTGGTCCTTGTAATGCTATCAAAGATAAATCGTTATTTAAAAAATATTTGTGATCATTGTTTAAAAATTTCTCGATTTGTTTTACGTCGTTCTCTTTACATGCTGCATTTAAAATTATGCAGAATCCTTTAGAAGTTTTTGTAATAATTAAATCATCAATAATTCCTCCATCATTGTTAAGTAAGAAAGAATATTTAGAATGATTTAATTTTAGAGATTTTAGATCTGCTGGAATAATTTTTTCTAAAGCACCAGCTAATGTTTCGTCTCCCTCTAAGAAAAACTGCCCCATGTGAGAAACGTCAAAAAAACCTGCATATGATCTTGTTGAAATATGTTCTTTTACAATTCCATCTTTATATTGAATTGGCATTTCGTAACCTGCAAAGGAAACGAATTTAGCACCAAGATTTTTATGGTAATTATATAAAGCTGTTTTTTGTACTTCCATAATAACTCTTTTTTAACCCCATCTGTCTATGTACCTGAGAGATTTAATCCTTCGGTGAGGCTAAAGCCTGCTTTCCAGAGTTATTACGGCAACGGTCCTTTTGCCTGAGAGTTTCCGGGGTGGTTGCTCCTTCGGCGCCAAAAATTGGTCTCTCCCGTTACAAGTGGACTTTCATCGAAAAGACCCAAAATGTCAAATATAATTATTATGATGTGACTTTATTTTTATCAAAGCTTTTGAGGATAATTGCAGTGATTATTACACATCCTCCAATAAGCACACTTAAAGGTGGTATCTCATTAAGGAATATCCATACCCATACAGGGGCAAATAAAGTCTCGGTTAACATTAATAAACCGATCGTAGTAGAAGGAGTCGTTCTTGATCCAATAGTAATGCAGATAAATCCAAAAGCGAGTTGAGGAACTCCGAGAAAAAAGCCCATTAAGATATCATGACTAGTAAATACAAATGACTCAGAAAGAATTAATCCATAAATGATACTAAAAATTCCTGAGTAAAAAATTGCAGGTACCATATCCAAATTTTTATTTTTCCTAATGATCATTACTAATATTGAAAAATTTATTGGAATTGCTAATGCAACGATATTTCCTAAAAAAGAACCAGTTGAAAGGGAGTCTCCAACCATTATAGTAATTCCTCCCATGGCTAATAAGATTGAGAAGAAACTTATTAATGAAACTTTCTCTTTTAAATAAAAATAACCAAAAATTGCTAAAAACATTGTTTGAGTGCTTATAATGAATACAACATTAGCAACTGTGGTAATGCTCATCGAAACTACAAATGCGATAAAACTCAAAGACATTACTAACCCTCCAAGCACTGCGGGAAAACCAGCATCTTTAATAATCTTGATTGTATTTTTTTTGTAAGTTGCAATTAAAAAAAACATTAATGCAATCATAAAGAATACAGATCTCAATAATAAGATTTGCCAAACAGTTGCTTCCTCGAATGATCTAATTATAAATCCACCCCAACTTAAACAAAATCCTCCAAACAAAAGAAGTATGTACCCTGGAATTTGATATAGAAATTGCATTTAAAACTTTCTTAAGATCTTATTAAAATAAAACTTTAATGATAATGATCTTAATATCATAAAACACAAAAGTGAAAACCATAATCCATGATTACCAAAATATTTAGTCAAATAGATAGATAAAACAATGAAGCTAGTAACAGAAATTATCATAGCGTTTCTCATTTCTTTTGTTTGTGAAGCGCCAATAAAAATACCATCAAGTTGATAACAAAATGATGCAATGGGTGGAATTAAAATCACCCACAAAAAATGTTTATAGGATATAAATCTCAATATCTCTATATCTGTAATAATATTAATTATTTGTTTGAAAAAAATTATATATAAAAACGAAACTATTAATGCAGTTATAAAACTTAGTTCAATAGAGTTTTTTACAACTGTTAAAAAAGAATTTTTAACTTTTCTGCCAATAGTAAAACCTACTACACCTTCGGTAGAAAACGCATAAGCATCTAAAAAGAAAGCTGCTAATATGATAAACTGCATTAATATAGTATTCACAGCTAAATAATCTTCTCCAAGTTTCGAGCCTAAATAAGTGACCCATAAAAATGAAAAAGTTAAAACTAAAGTTCTAATAAAAATATCTAAATTGATATTAAATAATTTTAATAACTTTGATTTAATAACAATACTTTCAAATCTAGGTATTAATTTAAATTTTTTAATTATAAATCTGTAAGTAAATAAACTGAAAATAATTACTGTTGTAAAACTTGCAAGTAAAGTGCCGAGAGCAACACCTAATACATCTAAATTATATGTTAAAACTAAAATAGAACTAAAAACTATGTTCAAAATAGATAAAGTTACTATCATGAAGCTAGATATCTTGGTTTTTTGTATTCCAAGATAAAATCCGACCAAAATATAGATTAATAACTCTGCCGGGACTGAAAAAACTCTTACATTTAAGTAAGTGCTAATTAAATTTTGTGTCTCTAAAGATGTATTAAAAAAATGTTGAATAGAAATGTTTATTAAAGGCTTTAAAATTATAATTACTAAAGCTATCACCATGGCAATAACAAAATTTCTTAATATTGTTCTTACAATTTCTCTATAATCTCCTCTACCGTAAGCTTGAGAAACTATTCCTACGGTGCCCATTCTTAAAAAGCCAAAACTCCAAACAACCATGGTCATTACTGATGTAGCGATGCTTGTGGCGGCTAGATATTTTGTTTCTCCAAGATTTCCCATCAATCCTGTATCCACAATCCCTACAAAAGGAATTGCTAAGTTTGAAAAAAACACTGGAATGGACAATAAGATGATTTGTTTTTTTGAAAATTTTGTTGAATATTTTGCTAATTTCATTTTTCTGCTTTAAAATATATAATTATGCTTATATACACCTCTTAGGACAATGTTAGAGCAATTATTTATTACCTTTCAAATACTTATAATCGATGTTGTGATGGCCGCAGATAATGCCATCATAATAGGTCTTATTGCAGCAAACTTTGCACCTGATAATAGAAAAAAAATTATTGCGTTAGGTGTAGCTGGGGCTTTTATTTTCAGGATATTTTTTGCAACTGGCGCTAATTACATATTTGAATTTCCTTGGGTAAAAATATTAGGTGGATTACTTTTAATATGGGTAATAAATAATCTAAGACAAGATTTTTTTGGTCAAAATAAAATCAGATCTCCACAGTTAAAATCGAAAGAACCGAAAAGTTTCGGTACTGGTGTGTATCAAGTTTTAATCGCTGATTTAACATTAAGTTTTGATAACGTATTGGCTGTAGTAGCTGCATCTAAAGGAAATTTTCATATCATGGTTATTGGGCTTTTATTATCTGTATTTCTTATCGCTACACTCGCAAGTTACTTTGCAGATTTTATTAAAAAACATCAATGGCTTGGATATTTAGGGCTAATTGTAATTTTAATCATAGCTTTACAATTAATAATTGGTGGTCTTGTAAACTACGAGGTCTTATCTATTAACGAGAAATTTAAATTTTTATTCGCAATATGATAGATTTTTGCGTTCTAGGGTCAGGAATTGCTGGCTCTACAATTGCAAATCTTTTATCTAAAAAATACTCAGTTCATGTCTTCGATAAAGCAAGAGGTCCTGGAGGAAGATCATCAAATAAAAGATTTAAAAGTAATTTAAGCTTTGATCATGGAGTTCAGTATATATCTCCAAAATCTAAACCATTTATTAAATATATTCGAAAGCTGTATAAGAATAAAATATTAAAAA
>CACJNX010000014.1 GCA_902594835.1 uncultured Pelagibacteraceae bacterium
ATAGGTCTCTTTGATCTTGGGATCTTATTAATGACTCAACTGTGGAAAAATAATTCAAGATTTTTTCTTCGTTTAAAATTAAATCTTTTTCCAAAATTGTACTTAAAGATAAAACAGAATAAAATTTATTTTTACTTAAAATTATTTCCTCGAAAATTTCTTTAGCTTTTTCTTTATCATTTAAGGATAAAAAAACTCCTGCTTTAATAAATTTTTCAGCTACCAAATTATTTTTTTTATCTTGATGTTGAGTAAAAAAAGGTAATGAAAGCAAAGATATAACTACAATAGCAGATACAAAATATATTTTTATCTTATTTTTTTTAAAAATATAAATTACTCTTTCTGAAAATTTACTATTATCTGCGCTTTGGTCCATTTAAAAAATTTTTTGATGATGGAAATTTTCCCAATTTTACATCTTTACTATATTTTTTTACAGCTTTTTCAATTATTCTATCCATACTTACATATTTTTTTACAAATTTTGGGTAGAAACCACTCAATCCAAGCATGTCATCTGTAACTAATATTTGACCGTCACAGTTATCTGAAGAACCAATACCAATTGTTGGAATTTTTAAATTACTTGTAATTAATTTTGCTGCTTTTGGAGATAAACATTCAAGCACAATTGCAAATGCTCCTGCATTTTGAATTAATTCTGCGTCTTTATAAAGCTCTTTAATTTGAGACTCAGTTTGACCTTCTATTTTAAATTTTTTTTTAAATTGTGGCGTATATCCAATATGACCCATTACTGGTATTTTGTGTTTTACTAACGATTTTATTATCTTATGATTTTTTTGATTACTTTCTAATTTTATTGCATCACAACCCGTTTTATTAATCACTAATCGTGCATTTTTTTTTGCAGATTTTATGTCTTTATAAGTGTTTTTTGGCATGTCAACCACGAGCAATGATTTTTTTATCCCTTTCCTGACACTCGTAGAGTGTTGTATTATATTGTTTAAACTTATTTTATGAGTATCTTTATAACCATAAAGTACATTAGCTAATGAGTCTCCTACTAAAACAATATCACAGTAATTATCTAGAATTTTTGCAATATTTTTTGAATAAGCTGTAAGACTTATAATTTTTGATCTATTTTTTTTAAGTAAAATTTTCTTAATTTTTTTATTTATCATACAAATTTATTCTAATTCTATAGTACTAGGCGGTTTAGAGGTAATATCGTAAACAACTCTATTAATTCCTTTCACGTTATTAATTATCTTATTTGATATACTATCTAAGAAGGTTTTAGGAAAACTAAAATAATCAGCGCTCATACCATCTTCTGACGTTACTGCTCTAAGCAAACAAATATGTTCATAAGTTCTTGTATCGCCCATCACACCAACTGTTTTAATTGGAAGCAAAGCTGCATAAGCTTGCCAAATTTTATTATAAAGATTTTTTTTAATTAATTCATTGATAAAAATATGGTCAGCTTCTTGTAATATTTTTACTCTTTCTTGCGTTATATTCCCAATGATTCTTATCGCCAATCCTGGGCCTGGAAATGGGTGTTTAAAATTTATAGTTTCTACCAAACCTAGAGACTTTCCCAAAATTCTTACCTCGTCTTTGAAAAAATCTTTTAAAGGTTCAACTAATTTTAAATTCATCTTTTTTGGTAGCCCACCAACGTTATGATGTGATTTAATTTTTGAAGTTTTACTCCCAGTCGATGATTTGCTTTCAATTATATCTGGATAGAGCGTTCCTTGACCTAAAAATTTTATATTTTTATGTTTTTTTGACTCCTTTTCAAAAACTTTAATAAATAAATTTCCAATTATTTTTCTTTTTTTTTCAGGGTTAGAAACATTCTTTAAAGTTTTAAAAAAAAGTTTTGATGCATTAATTAATTTAACATTCAGATTGTACTTTTTTTTGAATAATTGATAAGTGTACTTAAATTCATTTTTTCTCATTAATCCAGTATCCACCATTATACATATCAAATTTTTTTTAATTGCTTTATTTATTAATAACGCAGTTACACTACTATCAACTCCACCAGATAATGCGCAAATAACTTTATCTTTTTTAACCAAATTTTTAATTTGTTTAATTAAGATTTTTTTTTGAGAAGAAACACTCCACACTCGTTTTATTTTACAAATAGAAAATAAAAAATTTCTAAATATTTGTTTTCCATTTTCAGTATGAGTTACTTCTGGGTGAAACTGAACTCCATAAATTTTATTTTTAGTATTCTCAATTATCGTGAGCTTAGAATTTTTAGTAGATGCAATAACTTTAAAATTTCTCGGTAATTTTACCACTGCATCTTCATGACTCATCCAAACTGATTTTTTTGTTTCTAGAAAATTCTTAATTATAATTGATTTTTTTCTTTTAAATAAAAAAGCTCTACCAAATTCCCTTCTTTTTTTAGAAGGTTTTATCTTTCCGCCGAATATCTTAGCAATTAATTGCAAACCATAACAAATTCCTAATATTGGAATTTTTTTTTGAAATATTTCTTTAGGTACGCTTTGAAATTTTTTAGCTGTCACGGTTGAAGGTCCGCCAGAAAGTATCAAACCTTTTACACTTGTATATTCTTTAAACTTTATAAGTGCATTTGGGGTTATAATCTCAGAATATACCCCTAACTCCCTTACACGTCTTGCAATTAATTTTGTTACCTGAGAACCAAAGTCTACAATTAAAATTTTATCTTTAACTATATTATTTTGAAATTGCATTTATTTTTTAGATAAATTTTCAATTTCGATTTTCAATTGATCGCTTTTATTGCAAAAATTGCTACATACTAATTTTAATTTTCTATTTAACTCCTTGCTTTTTTTATAATCTGAATTTGATAGTTTGAGTCTTGCAAGGTAATAAATTGCTTCCTCGTTTCGTGGATTAAGCTGCATTACTGTATTTAAATTTTGCTCCTCAAGTTTTTTTTTATCTTGTTTATTAAATATTTTTGAGAGATACAAATATGATAATTCACTCCTCGGGTTAAATACTATATCCTGTTCAAATTTAAATTTTGCATCCTCTAATTTATTTTGAGTAAATAAATCAATCCCTTCTTGTAAATGTTTTGATTTAGCGAGTAGTAAATTCGGAAAAATAAATACAATAAATAGAATAAAAATAAATTTTTTCATCATAATTTATAATTAATTGTTTTTTGTGTCATTTCTACACTGTGGACCATGCTTTCATAAAATCCTGCTTTTGTAATTTTGACAAATTTAGCTTTTTTATTTATTTCGTTTAAATTCTTGGCCCCAATATATCCCATTGAGGATCTCAATCCACCTTGCAGTTGATAGATTATTTTTGATACTTTTCCTTTAAATTCGACTCGTCCTTCAACACCTTCTGGAACAAATTTAGATTTATCTTTAAAATTTTTTTGAAAATATCTATTTGCTGATCCTGCTGACATTGCACCTATTGATCCCATGCCTCGATATTCTTTGTAGATTTTGCCTTTTACTTTAAATTTTTTTCCAGGACTTTCATCAGTTCCAGCAAAAATAGAGCCCATCATAATTGCATCTGCCCCTGCTGCTAATGCTTTTGCAATATCTCCTGAAAATTTGATGCCTCCATCAGATATAATTTTAATATTTTTTTTGTTAAGAGCTTTTTTTACTTCCATAATTGCAGATATTTGCGGTACTCCTATTCCCGCCACCATTCTTGTTGTGCAAATAGATCCCGGCCCAATACCAACTTTTATAATGTCAGCTCCAGAATTATATAATTTTTTTGCAGCCTCACTTGTAGCAATGTTCCCAACACAAACTGGAACTTGTTTAGTAATCTTTTTTATCTTTGATAAAGTTTTTAAAACTTTTTCACTATGTCCGTGAGCTGTATCTATCACAATTAAATCAACGCCATTTGATAATAGCGACCTGACTCTTTCTAAATCCTCTTTATTAGTACCTACCGCAGCACCAACGTAAAGATTTTTATTTTTTACTTTTTTAATTTCATTGGATTGAAGTTTTATATCTAAGTTTCGATGTATAATTCCCATGCCTCCAGCTTTTGCAACTGCAATAGCCATTTTTGACTCTGTGACTGTATCCATGGCAGATGTCAAAAAAGGTACTCTTAAATTAATTTTCTTTGTTAGTTGCAAAAATATATTTGTTTTTGATGGCAGCACACTTGAGTATCTCGGTAATAACAGAACGTCATCAAAGGTAAGTGCTTCTTTAATTGTAACCATATAAACTTATATACAATTATTGAAATTTATAAAGTCTTTAAAATTTCACAATGTAAATAAGTTTCTTTCGACTCTTTTCTGCTAGATTCTGGTTTGAAAAAATTAACTTTTTTAAATACAGATTTTGCAAGGTTTTTTACCTCTATAAAGTCCTCGCCCATAAAAAGTTTGGAGACTAATACACCTTTTGGTTTAAGGGTATCTCTTGAAAAATTAATTATATCTGCACACAATTGATTTGTTCTGATTGAGTCTAATGATTTATTGCCTGTAGTATCTGCAGCCATATCTGAAATAATTACGTCTATATTATTGTTAAAATGCCTCATAATAATGGATTTAGTATTTTTTTCTAAGATATTTCCTTTCAAAAATTCAACATTTTTTAATGGCTCCATTTCCCTTATATCGACCGACAAAATTTTACCTTTAGTGATTATTTTGACTGCAACTTGAGACCACCCTCCGGGGTAACACCCTAGATCAAGTAAATTAGAATTGTTTTTGATAAACTTATATTTTTTATTTAATTCAATTAATTTAAATGATGCTCTTGAACGAAAGCCAAGAGTTTTAGATTTTTTAAAGAATAGATCTCTATGTTGTTTTATTTTCCAAGAATTACTTTTTTTAATTCTTTTTGATTTTTTCATTATAAAATATCTTCGTGATTATCATCAGATATTTTTTCTAATTTTCTTTGGTTTTGATTATTATAAATTATAATACTCACCGGTATTGATAATAAGTAAAGTATTCCAAAAATAAGTAATGTCTCATGAGTGTAAAATAATAAAGCTATAAAAACCACACCTATTCCTAAAAGTAAAAAAACAGTAGCTTTTGGAGAAATTGATATTTTTTTAAGCGCTAATGTAGGAATTTTACTTACTAAAAGTATAGCAATTAAAATAGTAAAATAAGGTGTGAATCTTTTAATTTCAAAGCCAAAATTTAAATTTGCCAATTCATAAATTAGTGGCATTAAAATTAATAGTCCTCCTGCTGGTGAGGGTACTCCCTCGAAAAAATTATTTTTCCAATCCTGTTTTTCCTCAATTTTAGTTAAATTAAATCGGGCCAATCTAAGTACGCAGCAAACTGAATAAACAAGTGTTATAGCCCAACCTAGTTTTCCATAACTATTAAGTTCCCAAAAATATAAAATAAAAACAGGTGCTATACCAAAACTTACAAAATCAGTGAGAGAGTCTAATTCTTTTCCAAATTCTGAGGTTCCTTTAATCAATCTGGCTATTCTACCGTCTAATGCATCTAAAATAGCTGCAATTAAAATTAAAGTCACCGCTAAATTAAAATTGCCGTCTATTGAAAACTTGATTGAACTTATCCCTAAGCAAACTCCTGCTAGCGTTAAAATATTTGGTAGCAAATATCTTGTTTTTTTTGAGGAGACTAATTTAAATTTTTTATTTTCTTCCATCATTCAGTAGCTAATAAGCTCTCACCTGCTACAACATTCTGGCCAAGTTTAGCTAGGACCTTTTTGTTTTTAAAATATATATCAACTCTGCTGCCGAACCTTATCATACCTATCCTATCGCCTTGTTTTAATTCCTGACCTTGCTCAACTTCACATACGATTCTTCTAGCTATTAGACCAGCTATTTGCACTATAATTATTTCTTCACCATTTTTTAAATTAATTTTAAAATAATTTCTTTCGTTTTCTTCGCTAGCTTTATCTAGAGATGCATTCAAAAATTTTCCTGGCTTATAAAATATTTCTCCTACTTTGCCAGATGACGGTGTTCGATTTACATGACAGTTGAATACATTCATGAATACACTTATTCTAGTGTAAGAAGTGTTTTCTAGTCTTAATTCTTCCGGTCCCGATTTTTCAGAAATATCAGTAATAAGACCATCTGCAGGACTAACGAGATATTTTTCATCATTAATAGGATATCTTTCTGGGTCCCTGAAAAAATAATAGACCCAAATTGTAATTGTAATAGATAGGATGCCTAAGAATTTTGAGAAGAATAAAATAACAAAAGTAGCTATAATTGAAATAGCTAAAAATTTGTAACCCTCTTTATGTATCTTAGGAAATATTGTATTAAACATAATTAATAGTTTGATAATTTTTTCTTAATATGTATAAAAATCACAGTTAATCAATCTATATTTTATGGCAAAAATTAAAGTTAAAAATCCAGTAGTAGAGCTAGATGGCGATGAAATGACAAGAATTATATGGTCTTTTATCAAAGATAAGTTAATTAAACCCTACTTAGAAATTGACTTAAAATATTATGATCTGGGAATGGAAAGTCGGGATAAAACTAACGATCAAATTACTATTGATGCAGCTAATGCTATCAAACAGTATGGTGTTGGTGTGAAATGTGCAACTATTACGCCCGATGAAGCGCGTGTAGAAGAGTTTAAACTTAAAAAGATGTGGAGATCACCCAATGGTACCATTCGAAATATATTAGGCGGTACAGTTTTCAGAGAACCAATAATTTGTAAAAACGTTCCGAAGTTAGTTCCAGGTTGGACGCAGCCAATTGTAATTGGAAGACATGCTTTTGGCGACCAATATCGTGCAACTGATTTTTTAATACCTGGAGAAGGAAAAATGGAAGTTAAATGGACTTCAAAAGACGGTAAAAACAAAAAAGAATTTGAAGTATTTAATTTTACGGGTCCAGGTACAGCCTTAGCAATGTATAATTTAGATGACTCAATTAAAAATTTTGCACGAGCATGTATGAATTATGGCCTTGGTAGAAAATGGCCAGTTTATTTATCTACCAAAAATACAATATTAAAAGCATACGATGGTCGCTTTAAAGATTTATTTCAAGAAGTTTTTGAAAAAGAATTTAAAAGTAAATTTGAGTCTACAAATATTACTTATGAACATAGATTAATTGATGACATGGTAGCTTGTGCTATGAAGTGGAACGGTGGTTATATATGGGCCTGTAAAAATTATGATGGAGATGTTCAATCAGACACAGTTGCTCAAGGGTTTGGTTCTTTAGGATTGATGACTAGTGTTCTTATGACGCCTGATGGAAAAACGGTTGAGTCTGAAGCTGCGCACGGAACAGTAACAAGACATTATAGAATGCATCAACAGGGAAAAGAAACCTCTACCAACCCTATTGCATCAATATTTGCTTGGACAAGAGGTTTAGCTCATAGAGGAAAATTAGATAATAGCGATGAATTAATCAAATTTGCATCTTCAATAGAAAAAGTTTGTGTAGAAACAGTTGAAAGTGGGTCTATGACTAAAGATCTTGCAATCTTAATTGATAAGTCCTCTAAATATTTAACTACCAATCAATTTTTAGAAGTAATAGACGGTAACCTTAAAAAGAAACTTAACTAATTTTTTTTAATACAGCTTTATAGGCATCTTCAACTTTAGTTTCATCAATTCCACCCGCTTGAGCAAAGTCTTTTCTTCCTCCTCCACCTTTGCCGCCTAAAATAGAAGCAGCTATTTTTACAAGCTCAACTGCATCAAATTTTTCTGTCAAATCTTTTGTAACACCTACTGAAACGCCTACTTTTCCATCAAGAACAGAAAAAGCAATTAAAATTCCTTTCTTTATTTCTTTTTTTCCTGAGTCAATAATTGTTCTTAATTCTTTTGATGGAAGGTTTTTTATAGTTTGATACCTAAGTGTAAAATCTGTAATTTTACTATCTTTAATAATATTTTTACTTTTATCCGCCATTATATTTTTTAAATTAGCTTGATCTAGTTGTTTGCTCAAATTTTTTAAATTATCGGTGTTATTTAGATCATTGTTATAATTAGGTTTGATTTTAAGTTCCTCTAAAGCTTTTTTAATCATTTTAATTTCTTCATTTAATTTATTCTCTTTGCTAGATTGAGTTTGTTTAAGATTTTTTTCATATTCTACAAGTTGGTCTGCCCTTAAAGCTTCTACCCGTCTTACTCCAGAAGATATTGACGACTGGGTAATTATTTTAAATCTTCCTATTTCTGATGTATTTGATACATGTGTTCCGCCACATAATTCTGTTGAAAAGTATTTATTTTTTTCGTCTCCCATAGACAAAACTCTAACTTCATCCCCATATTTCTCACCAAATAATGCTAGAGCTCCATTATCAACTGCCTCCTTTGGTGTCATAATTCGAGTTTTAACGTTACTCGCTTTATTAACCATATCGTTCACTAAATCTTCAATTTTTTTAATTTCATTTTTTTCAATTGGTTTATTATGGCTAAAATCAAATCTTAACTTTTCAGGACTTACCAAAGAACCTTTCTGAGTAACATGTTTGCCTAAAGTCCTTCGTAAAGCCTCATGAAGCAAATGAGTGGCTGAGTGATATGCTTTGGCATCGTTTCGTCTTTTAATATTTATCTCTAAGTTAACATTTTCACCAACTTTTATAGATCCTGTAATCACTTTTCCAACATGCACGTGTAGATCGCCCATTTTTTTTTGGGTGTCTAAAATTTTTATTTTACATTTTGAAGTTTTTATTTCTCCCTGGTCACCGACCTGACCTCCTGACTCACCATAAAAAGGTGTTTGATTAGTTATGAGCTCAATTTCATCATTTTCTTTTGCTTCATTAATAAAATCTTTTCCTTTTGATATTTTTAAAACTACTCCCTCTGCTTTATTAAACTCATAGCCCAAAAATTCCGTAGGATCTAATTCCTCTCGTATTTTAAACCATTTTTCCTCTAAAGATTTGTCTCCCGAACCTTTCCAGTTTGCTCTAGCTAAAGTTTTACTTTTTTCCATCTCATTATCAAAACCTTTGCTGTCTATTTTGATATTTTTTGATCTCAAAATATCAGCTGTAAGATCTAAGGGAAATCCATAAGTGTCATAAAGTTTAAATGCTATTTCACCAGGAAGTGTTTTATTTTGAACTTTATCTAAATTTTCATTTAAAATTTTTATTCCTCGTTCTAAAAGAGAAGAAAACTTTTCTTCCTCATTTTTTAAAGTTTCTACGATTAAATCTTTTCCTCTAACGAGCTCGGGGTAACTTTGTTTCATTTCGCTCATTAAAATATCAAACAATTTATGAAAAATTGTTTCTTTACCTCCAAGAGTATGAGCGTGCCTCATTCCACGTCTCATTATTCTTCTTAATACGTAACCACGTCCCTCATTCGAAGGCAAAATTCCCTCAGCGATTAAAAAACTACTAGCTCTCAAATGATCTGCTATCACCCTATGGCTTGCGATAGTTTTATCATCTATAGGTGACTTCAATAGTTCGGCTGACGCACTCATTATTTTTTTAAAGTGATCTATATTATAATTATCGTGCGTTCCTTGAAGAACTGCTGTCATTCGCTCTAGCCCCATTCCAGTATCTACTGATGGTTTTGGTAAATTTATTCTTTTATCTTTTGATATTTGTTCATACTGCATAAATACCAAATTCCATATCTCAATAAACCTATCTCCATCTTCATCAGGACTTCCAGGTGGTCCACCTTTTAATTTCTCACCATGATCATAAAATATTTCAGAGCATGGTCCGCAAGGACCTGTATCTCCCATTGACCAAAAATTATCTGATGTTGATATTTTAATTATTTTATCATCTCTTAAACCAGCTATCTTCTTCCAAAGTTTAAATGACTCTTCATCTTCGTGAAAAACTGTAACTGATAGTTTCTCTTTTGGTAATTTAAAATCTTTAGTTAATAAGTTCCAAGCATGAATAATTGCCTGCTCTTTAAAATAATCTCCAAAAGAAAAATTTCCAAGCATTTCAAAAAAAGTATGATGTCTTGGAGTGTAACCTACATTTTCTAAATCATTGTGTTTTCCTCCAGCTCTTACACATTTTTGAGATGTTGTAGCTGTTTTATAATCTCTTTTTTCTAAACCAGTAAAAACATTTTTAAATTGGACCATTCCTGAGTTGGTGAACATCAATGTCGGATCATTATTTGGAACTAAGTTACTAGATTCTACAATCTTATGATTATTTTTTTTAAAATAATCTAAGAATTTTTTTCTAACATCAGTAAGTAAAATTTGGCCCATATTTAATTAAATACAGATATTTTAGAACTTGTCTATAAAGAGATTAATTTGTAGCTTTTTTGTCGTTGTCTACAACAACGCAAATTTCAGATTTTGTTAAAAATCTTTGCCCTGTTCCATTATCAAGGGAAAACATACCTCCGATTCCCTTAACAGCGTCAATAGTAAGATCTGTATGTTTCCATTTTTCGTATTGATCTTCATTCATATAAAAAGGGGTCCCATCCACTTCTCCCAATTTAACATCGCTGTTTCCTACTTGATATTCTTTAGCTGGAAAACACATAGGTGCGCTGCCATCACAACATCCACCTGATTGGTGAAATAAAAGGTCATCACCATGTACTTCTTTGATTTCACTAAGTAATTTTTTTGCTGATAATGTGAATGATACTTTCATTTCTATATTTCGGCCCATGATTATGAATCATGGGCCATTATATATTATTGGTTAAAAGAAGCCTAATTTTTTCTCACTGTAAGACACATGTAAATTTTTCACTTGTCTATAATGATTTAACATCATTTTGTGAGTTTCTCTTCCGATACCAGATTGTTTGTATCCACCAAATGCAGCGTGAGCCGGATATGCATGGTAACAGTTTGTCCAAACTCTACCTGCTTCTATGCCTCTGCCCATTCTGTATGCAATGTTACCGTCTCTAGTCCAAACACCTGCGCCTAGTCCATAAAGAGTGTCATTAGCTATTTCTAATGCTTCTTTCTCATCTTTAAACGTTGTAACAGATACAACTGGTCCAAAGATCTCTTCTTGGAATATTCGCATGTTGTTTTTACCTTCGAAGATAGTTGGTTGGATATAGTTTCCTTTTTCTAGACCACTATTAATTTTTGCAGCACTTCCACCACATAGAACTTTGGCACCTTCTTTCTTACCTAGATCTAAGTAAGATTTAATTTTTTCCATTTGTTCTAATGAAGCTTGTGCTCCAATCATAGTTTCCATTTTTAAAGGATTGTCTTGTTTTACAGCTTTAGTTCTAGCAATCGCTTTCTCCATAAATTTATCATAGATAGATTTTTGAATTAAAGCTCTACTTGGACAAGTGCAAACTTCTCCTTGGTTAAGCGTAAACATAGCAAAACCTTCCAAACATTTGTCAAAGAAGTCGTCATCTTTAGCCATAACATCTTCAAAGAAAATATTTGGTGATTTACCACCTAATTCCAAAGTTATTGGTATTAAGTTTTGAGATGCATACTGCATTATCAAACGTCCAGTAGTAGTTTCACCTGTAAAAGCTATCTTCTTAATTCTCTTAGAAGAAGCTAGTGGTTTACCTGCTTCAAGACCGTATCCACTTACAACATTCACAACACCTGCTGGTAATAGATCTCCAATAAGTTCCATTAACAACATGATTGATGCTGGTGTTTGCTCAGCTGGTTTTAGTACTACACAGTTTCCTGCCGCCAAAGCTGGTGCAAGTTTCCATGTTGCCATTAATAATGGAAAGTTCCATGGTATGATCTGACCTACTACACCTAATGGCTCAGGTATATGGTAAGAATATTCACTATTACTGATTTCAGCAACTGAACCCTCCTCTGCTCTTATAACTCCTGCAAAATATCTCCAATGATCGATTACCAAAGGTAAATCTGCAGCCATACATTCTCTTATTGGCTTACCATTGTCTAAACATTCTGCTGTCGCTAAAACGTTAAGGTTTTTCTCTATTACATCTGCAATCTTTAAGAGAATATTAGATCTCTCTGTGATTGATGTTTTTCCCCATGCAGGAAATGCTGCGTGAGCTGCGTCTAGAGCAAAATCAACGTCTTTTTCGTTCGATCGTGGCACCTTACAGATAACTTCATTAGTGATAGGAGTAGTATTATCAAAATACTTTCCAGATTTAGGTTCTACAAATTTTCCGTTTATGTAGTTTCCATATTTAGCTTTAAATGGAAATTTAACCTTCAAATGAGAGGTATCCAAAGATGAAGACACTTTCGAGCTTGTTGCTTGTTGTGTACTCATTTTTCCCCCTTTTGTTCTTTTGATAATTAGAACCAATCTGAACTAAGTTGTCTACGATTAATTTAGTCGCGTTTCACGCGAACTACTAAATATTGATTAGATCAATTTATAGTTGTTTTGGGAAACGGGAAGCCAAAGCTTCCCGTTTAAAATGATGGCAGAGGAATTATTCTTCCTCTTTTTTATCGCTAATTTTTTCGTTTGGAGATGGGTTGCCCTCTAACTCCTTGGTAATTGCTGATGCTTCGTCCCTTATAATTTTTTCAATCTCCGCTGCTACGTTAGGGTTTTTTTGGAGATAGACTTTAGCATTTTCTCTGCCTTGTCCAATTTTTTCACCTTTATAAGCGTACCAAGCACCAGATTTTTCTACTACTCCAGCTTTAGTACCAAGGTCAATTAATTCTCCCAATTTACTAATACCTTTTCCGTACATTAAATCAAACTCAACAACTTTAAATGGTGGTGCAACTTTGTTTTTAATTACTTTGACTCTTGTTGAGTTACCAATAATCTGATCTTTTTCTTTAATTGCGCCTATTCTTCTAATATCCATTCTTACAGATGAGTAAAATTTAAGTGCATTTCCTCCAGATGTTGTCTCTGGATTTCCAAACATTACACCAATTTTCATCCTAATCTGATTAATAAAGATAACCATTGTGTTCGATTTAGATACTGATCCCGTAATTTTTCGCAATGCTTGACTCATAAGTCTTGACTGTAAACCAACGTGATGATCTCCCATTTCACCTTCTAATTCAGCTTTTGGTGTTAGTGCCGCAACTGAGTCAACGACTAAGACAGAAATAGAGCCTGATTTGATTAATGTGTCAGTTATTTCTAAAGCTTGTTCACCAGTGTCAGGTTGCGAAATTAAAAGTTCTTCAGTTTTAACACCAAGTTTTTTTGCATAAACTGGGTCCATAGCATGTTCAGCGTCTACAAAAGCACAGATTCCGCCTGCTTTTTGAGCTTCAGCTACTACCTGGAGAGCTAAAGTCGTTTTTCCTGAAGATTCTGGGCCATAGATTTCGATAATTCTTCCTTTTGGTAGACCTCCTATTCCTAAAGCTAAATCTAAGCTTAATGAACCTGTTGAAATAGCTTCAACATCTAAAGCTTGTTGCTGGCCTAGTCTCATTACTGAGCCTTTACCGAAATTTTGGTCTATTTGGCTTATAGCGGCTTCTAAAGACTTACTTTTCTCTTTTAATTCTTTTTGTTTTTTATCGTCAGATTTCACGATTTTTAAGTTATTTTTAGTCATATTTTATCCTTTTTTTATTGTTCGAATCGTTAATATAAATGTACACATTTTGTTCTTTTTTTCAAGAAGTTAAAAAATTGCTTAAAAGTCCTCTATTTAATTGATTTTATTGACAATGAACCTAGTTTTTTAGCTAGCTCAAATTGAGATACGATAAAATCTCTCTCGGATTTAGCGAAAGCTATTCTTGCATCTAAAAGCAGACTTCTAGACTGAATGAGTTCTAGAGTAGTTCTTGTGTTTCCGGAATCGTACTCCAAGGTAATACCTTCATTTGCTATTTCAGCAGCTTTAAGCTGAGCACTGGTAGCATCTAATACGCTTTTAGAAGATTGATATTTTGACCAAGCATTTGAAATTTCTGTGTTAATTCTATTTTTTGTGTCCTGTAGGATAAGCTGATATCTTTGTTTATTGTAAGAGAATTTCTTTATTGTTGAAAAGTTTTCACCACCTTTATTAATTGGCCATGTAATAGTTGCTTTTACCGTTTCTTCGTCAGTTTCATCAATAGTTGAACTTAAGTCACTATTTTCTGACTTTGAATAATTGAGAGAAGCTGAAGGAGACAATCTTGCTCTTTCAATATTCAATTCTTTCACAGCTATTTCGTAGTCTAATTGAGACATTAGTAAATCTAAATTATTTAAATTTGCCAATTGAAGTGATTCTGTTAAAGAACTGGGCAATAATAAAAAAACTTTTTCATTTAAATTTTCTGTATTAGGTGGTTTTTCTCTAGTTACTCTCTCAAAATTTGTTTTTGAAGTTAACAGCTCAGTTTTGGCTTTAATAAGATTTGCTCTTGCTCCAGCTAAAGAAGACTCTGATTGAGCGAGGTCAGTTAATGTGATTTCCCCTTTTTGAAGTCTGGCGCTGTCTGAGTCTACTTGTCTTACAAATAAATTTACATTTGACAAATTAAATTCTTCATTCTTAGATTTAAAAATTAAATCAAAGTATGCTGAGGTAGTATCTAGAATAGTTTGCTGTTCAACTTTTTTAAGAGACAAATTGGCTTTTTGTGTTTCCAGCTCAGATTTTTTAAATGTATTTAATCCTTTAAATCCAGAGAAAATTTTTTGTTCTATTAAAATTTTTGTACTTTCTGAGTCTAAATTTGAGTCTGCTAAACTACTTCCGCTTTTATTAGTTCTATTTGTAGAGGTAGAGCTTGTTTGATCTCCTGAAAGAGTAATATTGGGTAAAAACTCACTTCTGGAAATATTTTTACTCTGCTTGGCAGATTCAAAATTTTTTCTTTCAGCATTTAATTGTAAATTATTAGTCAAAGCTTTTTGTACATAAAACTTTAAATTATTTTGCGCTTGAAGATGATTTGAGAAAAAAAGAAATAAAATTATTAATAAGTATTTTTTCATTTATCTAAATTTAATTGATTTAAGTCTGTGTTTTTTGTCTATGCTTATTACAATATCTGCAGTTCTAGGAAAAGTTTTTAACATATGTTTAGTGAGTCTTTCGTAATACATAATAAAATTGTAAATCTCTTTATCGGTCATAGTCTTATTTCCCTTGCTTGTAATTCTTAATTTTTTTTCTTGTAATAATCTCCATTTAAAAACGTATCCAAAACTTGGTACCTTTAAAAAAATTAATTTATCAATTAAGTTAAAAATTTTTTTGTAATTTTTTTTTAGCTCCAAATTTACTTGTTTTCTCCAAATTTTTTTTTCATCGCTATGTTTTTCTAGTTTATTTATTGGAATAATTAAATCTTTTTTTTTTTGAGCAGTTGCTCCTACACACCATCCCTCAAAAATAACTATATTAGGTTTTTTGTTAATTTTTAACCATTTGTTCTTGGGTAATCGATCGTCGATTGATTTATCAAATTTGGGAATTTTAATTTTTTTAAATTTTTTATTTTTTAAGTTTTTAATACAATAATATAGCATCTTAATATCATGAGTCCCCGGTACACCCCTAGTAAAAAATAAAGGGCTTATTTTTTTTGATAGCATTTTTCTCTCATTAAAAGTTTTATAAAAATCATCAATTGAAAATATTGCTGTTTCTAAACCATAAGCCTCTTTTAGTATTATTTTTAAAATATTTGAAATTGTTGATTTCCCAGTACCTTGTCCTCCAGTTAAACCAATTACTTTTGTTTTTTTTTTCTTAAGATAATCTTTTGCGATCATTTTACTTATTGGTAGATAAAACTTATTTAATTGCCCCAGTTTGTCTCTGAATGGTTCAGACATAACCTCTTGTGATTTAAGAAATTTTAAATATTTTTTTTTTATTTTATTATAATTAAAAAGTTTATCTTCCATTTTTTCATTTTTTATCTAATGGATGATTGTGACCGTCATTAACTGCAACATTTTTTAGATCAAAGGTGTTTATTTCATCTATGCAACCTAAATTAAAACCTGTCATTGCTGGATTCGATCTAGGGTTATGATGTGTATAAATTCCACATACTGAACAAAAATAATGTTTAGCAACTTTCGTATGAAATTGATAAAGTTTTAATTTATCTTTCCCTTTAACTATTTTAAAATCCTCATTTTTAACCATAGACATGATAGCTCCTTTTCTCTTGCAAAGTGAGCAATTGCATCTAAGCGTTTTATCTAAATTTCCTGAAATATTGATATCGACCTCTATAGCGTTACAATGGCATGTTAATTTTTTCATTAATTACCCTTTCTAAATTTTTACACATTACGCATCTTTGGTCTTGTCCACAATACATCAAAATCATATACAAATGTTCACGTTTTGATTCCTTTTTGATTCTATTTAAGACTCTTATTGCAACTTTTTAGTGTGTAATTTTTTTTACACTCGCAAGATTATTATGACTGTTTAGTAAATCTTTTTCTTGTTCTCTTTGGGAAACAATAAAAATTATAAGATTAAAAATCACAATCGATATTTGAAAAAATATTGCAAGTGTTCCTAAATAAGAATTTAAGTATGCTAATGCAATTAGCATTAAAGTTGATCTTAGAAAAACTTGATATTTAAATACAGCTATAATCGAAAAAGAATGTACCACAAGTTTAAATAAAGACATTTGAGATGGTCCAAAATACCTTAATCCTCTAATTGAATTAATTTCTTCAAAAGATTTTAAATTTTTTTTAACGCTTCCTGAATAACTACTCCATAAACTTGCTTTTGTATGAAGTTTTTCTACATCACTTTTGGTTAGTATGCTGTAATTTCCAAAGTTAACATTTTTTCCAGTGAAAATAAAAGTAATGACTTTATGTAATTGGTAAAGAAATTGAAAAAAAGGGCCTTCAGATCTTTTTACTCTTTTTGCTACAACTGAAAAACTTGGATTTTCTTTTATTTTTTCAATTAAACTTTTTATCTCTTCCGGCCTATCTTCACCATCTCCATCCATCAATATTAAATTATCAAATTCTTTATTTTGAAAAGCATACCTGATGCCAAATGCATTACATCTAGCATGGCCCCTATTCTCTTTCATATTTAAAAGTTCTATAGACAAAAAATTACTTGGTTTTTTAAAATCTGAAGATTGAATAGTAGATGCATCATTAACAATTAAACACTCAAAATTAATATCACTAAAAGATTTAATATTTTCATTAATCTCACTTAAAAGTTTATTTAACGACTCCCAGTCGTTGTAGACAGGGATCAATATAATTATTTTTTTCATCTTTTCCCTATCATACAATAACCAACCGGTTTTATTGTTCCAAAAACACCGGGGCATATTTTTTTAAGTATTTTTGGGTTTCCAGTATAAATAACACCTTGGTCCTCGGTTATATTGGAAGTTTTATTTTTTAAATCATTAATCCAAATAGGCCTTGAATATAAATGATAAGATAAGTTGCCAGCTGACCATTCATCACCAATCACAATTTTTATTTCATTAATAAAATTATCATCCCACTTATTTTGTACTAGTCTTGCTATTTCCTTACCTGGGTAATCAGTTCTTTTTGTTTTGTCTGCTAAAGAAATCACAAGATAGGCTGAGGGAGACAAAATAAAAAAAAATAGAAAAATAGAATAAAATTTTTTAACTTGTTTTAAATCAATAAAATTTTTAAAAATT
>CACJNX010000015.1 GCA_902594835.1 uncultured Pelagibacteraceae bacterium
GAAATGAGTGAATTAAAAAATATCACCTTAAATAAAAAATTTATTAATGGGAAAGGTTTATTAAAAAAAATAGATAATTTTAAGAATGTCTATTCAAATGATTTAATAAAAAAAAATAAGATCAATAAAAAGATTAAAGCTGTTGTTGCTTGTGGCAATGGAACAGCAGGAGTTTTTGTACCTGAAATCTTGAGAGGTATTGGTTGCGAAGTGATAGAATTAGATTGTAATCTAGACTGGTCTTTTCCAAAATATAATCCTAATCCTGAAGATCTGAAAATGCTTCACGCTATAGCAAAAGCAGTAAAAGATAACAATGCAGATGTTGGATTTGGTTTTGATGGAGATGGAGATAGATGTGGAGTAATTGATGATAAGGGAAATGAAATATACTCTGATAAAATAGGATTATTAATTGCTAGAAACTTAGCATCTAAACATCAAAACTCAAAATTCGTTGTGGATGTAAAATCAACAGGTCTTTACGCTAAAGACAAAGTTCTTTTAAAAAATAATTGTAAGACAATTTATTGGAAGACTGGACATTCGCATATAAAAAGAAAAGTTAATCTAGAAAAGGCTTTAGCAGGATTTGAAAAAAGTGGTCATTTCTTTTTTAATCAACCTTTAGGATATGGATATGATGATGGAATAAATTCAGCGATACAAGTTTGTCATTTATTAACTAATCACAATAAGAAGATGAGCGAAATCATTAATGAGTTACCCAAAACATATCAATCTCCAACTATGGCTCCATTTTGTAAGGATGAAGAGAAGTATAATGTAGTAGAGGATATGGTTAAAAAAGTTGAAGATCTTAAAAAACAGAACATTAAAATAGACAATCAATCGATCACGGAAGTTTTAACAGTTAACGGAGTAAGATTTTCTTTAACAGATGGATCTTGGGGTTTAATCAGAGCTTCATCAAATAAACCTTCACTTGTCGTAGTTACTGAAAGCCCTACCTCAAACGAGAGAAAGAAAAATATTTTTGATTTTATAGATAAATTATTACAAGAAACTGGAAAAATTGGTGAATACGATCAAAAAATCTAAAGATTAAAATACTCGTATAAAAATTTAGAACCAATAACTATTAAAAACAGCCCAAAATACTTCGTCATCTTTTTTTTATTAATTCTATGACTAGCTTTTGCTCCTAGTCTTGCCATAAATGCAGTAATTGGAAAGAATATTAAAAATGCTGGAATATTTAAAAATCCAATACTTAAAGGTAAATTAGCATTCAAATAATTACCTGAGAAAAGAAAACCTATTGTGCCAAATAAAGCAATTATAAAACCAATAGCAGCTGCACTTCCTATTGCTTTATTTATTGGATAACCAAAAAACTTTAAAATTGGAACATTCATTACTGCACCGCCTATACCCATAGGGGCTGAAACAAAACCGGTAATTATCCCTGATATTATTTTAGCCGGTAAACTCATTTTAATTGAAAGATCTGACTCTTTTTCTTTTAAAAATAATAAGTAAAAAGCAAGAATATAAACAACAATGGTAAAAAATAATATTAAAGGTTTTGTTTTTAAACCAGCAGCTAAAATAGTGCCAAGTATTACTCCAATTATAACAAATACTCCATAACCTTTCACAACACTAAAATCGACTGCATTATGCTGATGGTGAGTTAAAACTGAAACAATTGACGTTGGAATAATAATTCCAAATGAAGTTCCCACGGCTAAGTGCATTAAGTATTCTGGTTCGATACCGGCTGCGCCAAAAATATAGAATAAGATTGGTACAGTAATTAACCCTCCCCCAATACCGAATAAGCCTGCAGCAAACCCGGCAGGGATAGCTGTGATGACCATTATAAAAATTAGATAAAGAGTTTCTGATTGAAAAATAATATCCAAAATTATCTTTCTAAAGATACAGGATTTGTTTTTCTAACCTGGTCCATTATATGATTTACTTTTTGTAGGTCAGCATCTCTGATGCACATATTTTTAGAAAGATATTGTTTCCATGTTCTAGAACCGTTTTGTCCGTGAAATAAACCAACAGTGTGTCTCATTATATGATTTAATTGTACACCTTTTGAGGTTTCTTCTTGAATGTATGGAATTAATTTTTCCATGACTTCACTTCTTGTAGGAATATTTTTATTGTTAAAAATATCTCTTTCAATATCAGCTAAAAAATAAGGTGAATGATAAATGGCTCTCCCAATCATAGCGCCGTCTACTTTTAATAAATGTTGTTTGATTTCTTCTGTAGTTTTAATTCCACCATTAATAATTATTTCATCGTTTTTAAAATGCTCTTTTAATTGATAAACAAATTCATATTTAAGGGGTGGAATATTTAAATTTTCTTTTGGGCTTAATTTTTTAAGCAAAGCTTTTCTCGCATGAATAATAAATTTTTTTGAGCCGGCATCTTTAGTTGTTTGAATAAATGATTTTAAAAATTCAAAATTTTCGACATCATTGTAACCAATTCTCGTTTTAATTGTTACTGGTAGATTTGTAGCTTTAGACATCGCTTCAATACATTTTGCTACAAGATCTGGTTCTTGCATTAAACAAGCGCCAAATTTATTTTTTTGTACTTTTTTACTAGGGCAACCTAAGTTTAAATTAATTTCTTTATATCCATAATCTTCTGAAATTTTACAAGCTTCTGCAAGTTCATCGGGATTTGAACCTCCCACTTGTAAAGTGACGGGATTAGAAATTTTTTTGAAAGATAATAATTTATTCCTATCCCCTCTAATGATTGCATTAGCTACAATCATTTCAGAATATAAATGAATATTTTTACTGATAAGACTTAAAAAATATATTTCATGTTTATCAGTGCAGTCCATCATTGGTGCAACTGAAACAGTTTTTTTCATGATTTACTCTGATTTATTTTCTTCTTCTACAGGAGCTTCCTCACTTAATTCAAGTGGAGCTTCTTCAGTTTCTAAATTTTCTTCTTTTATTTCAGGTTGTTCAGCTTTTAATTCTGATAATGCTTCATCAGCTAAGCTTGGTTTTTTAACTTCTGGAATTCTTCTTGTTCTTTTTGATGGCAGAATTGCTACACCGCTTTTTGAAACTTGGCCTTTGTATAAATTTTCAAAATCATCATTTGTCTCTTCTTCTGTTTCTTCTTGTTGCTCAATTTCGTCTGGTTCTTTTCGAAGTCTTTTGATAGCGCTGGCTTCAACTTCTTTAACGTCAATTTTTCCATCACCAATTTCTCTTAAAGAAATGATAGTTCTCTTGTCATTATCTTCTTCAACGAGCATTGGAGATCCAGCATTTAATTGAACTGTTCGCTCTTTAGCTAAAAGTACTAAATCATATTGATTATCAACTTTTTCCAAACAATCTTCTACGGTAATTCTTGCCATGATGGATGTTATTTATTCAATTAGGTTTAATAAATCAAGCTTAATTTAGCAACCTTACAGGTTCTATTGTTTTCCTAATTATAATTAATAAAGCTAATGAAATAACAACGTAACTAGCTCCCAAGAAAGCAATATTTTCTATAGTAAAACCTTTATCAATCAACAAGCCAAAGACTGCTGTACCAAACGCAGTTGAAAAAACCATAAATGCAGTAGTTAAAGCTTTTATGCTTCCAATATATTTTACTCCATAAATCTCCGCCCACGTAGAAGAACCTAGAATATTTGCCAATCCGTTAGAAACTCCTATTAACCCAAGAAAAACATAAGCGAATGTTTCATGATTAAAATAAAATAAAGTAATCATGGCAAACAATAATGGTATATTCATATACATAATAAGTTTTCTTCCTGTAAATTTATCTACTAAAAAACCTGAGACAAATAACGTAGCTATTGATGTTATTGAATAAACCATAAATGCTTTAGGTATTGTATAGATAGCCCACATTTTTGACTCAGAAATAAAAGATTGATAAACAAAAACTCCCGTAGCGATCCAAGGCATCGCAAGCATGTTTAAAGATACAATATAAAATCTATAATCTTTTAAAACATCTCTTCTTCTCCAACTTTTAATTTTAAGTTTTTTATTGCCAGGATTAGGATCTACCTCTCTTGAGTCAAGTTTTATTGATTTAATTGTATTTAAAATTACAAAAGGCAAAAATAGAATTATCAATATTGCAATTCCTTGCCAGACAGTTCTCCAAGAGTAAATAAGGAAAAAATAAGTTATAAGAACTGGTAAAATAAATTCTGCTGTAGATAAACCAAACCAAATAGTACTTAAAGCCTTTCCTCTAGATCTTTCGAAAAATCTGGAAATAGTTGTCGTGGAAGTATGACTCATTAAACCTTGTCCGGAAAATCTCATTAAGAAAATTCCAATCGCTAAAAGGTAAATACTATTTATAAATGAAAAAAAAAATGAAGAAGCAAATAATAATATAACTACAAATAATGAATAATTTAAAATTCTATAATCATCTATTTTTTTTCCAACCCAAATAAGGAGCAAACTTGAAAAAATAGTTGCACTTGCATAAATACTTCCGAATTGACCATGAGTAATACCAAGTTCATTTCTTATCGGTGCGTTAAACAATCCCAAAAAAAAGCTCTGTCCAAAACTAGAAAAAAATGTAAATATAAATCCAAATATAATTACTTTTTTATTTAACGAGAGGTTAATCATTAATGAGTTGTAAAGTTTCTTTCATAGGTCTTGGTGTAATGGGTTATCCCATGGCTGGTTATATATCAAAAGCTGGTCACAATGTAACCGTTTATAATCGTACGAAAGCAAAAGCTGAAAAGTGGGCAAAAGAATATAAAGGTAATGTTGCAGATACCCCTATGGATGCAGCAAAAGATAGTGACTTTATTTTTACATGTGTTGGTAACGATAATGATTTAAGAGAAGTCACTTTAGGCGACAAAGGATTATTTAAAACTGCAAAAAAAGGTTCAATCTACATAGATAATACTACTGCCTCAGCAAACATTGCTAGAGAGTTATATAATGAAGCAAAAGCAAAAGGTTTTGATTTCTTAGATGCTCCTATTTCGGGTGGACAAGCTGGAGCCGAAGGTGGAATTTTAACTGTAATGGTTGGAGGAGATGAAGCCCCTTTTAAAAAGGCTGAGCCAGTTATTGATTGTTATAGTAAGAAAATAAAATTATTAGGTCCATCTGGAAGTGGTCAATTAACCAAGATGGTTAATCAGATTTGTATTGCAGGACTTGTGCAAGGTTTATCAGAGGCAATTAACTTTGGAATAAATGCAGGTTTAAATATGCATGATGTTATTGAAGTTATTTCAAAAGGTGCGGCTCAATCTTGGCAAATGGAAAATAGACATAAAACAATGATTGAAGATAAGTTTGATTATGGTTTTGCTGTTGATTGGATGAGAAAAGACTTAAAAATTGCAATGGATGAAGCAAAGAAAAATAATTCACCCTTACCTATCACAAAAATAATTGATGAATATTATGCTGAAGTACAAAAAATGGGTGGTCAAAGATGGGACACTTCAAGCTTAATTAAAAGATTTAGAAAATAAATCGTGTCGCAAGAAGTTGTTAGTTACTACGAAGATTTCAAAGAAATTGAAAAAAAGATCTGGGATCTGTTAACTAATGCAGTTACTGATCGATCTTCTGAGTTTAGAACACCTGTATTTATTTGCGGTAATGATAAAGATTTAGATGGTAGAGTTGTAGTATTAAGAAAAGCTGATCAAAAAAATAGCTTTGTTCAGTATCATAGTGACATCAGATCATCAAAAATTGAAAAGATAAAAAAAAATCCAAACTGTTCAATCTTGTTTTACGGCAAACAAGAGAAAATACAGCTAAGATTAAAAACAGAGTGTAAAGTTCACTTTAATGATGATGTTACAAAAGAGTCTTGGGATAAAACAGGTCATATAAGTAGAAAATGTTATCTCGTTAATAATGGACCAGGAACTGAGTCAGATAAACCAACCTCAGGTCTAGATAATAAATTTGATAACTTTGATTACACAAAAGAAGAAAGTGAAGCTGGTTATAAAAACTTTTGTGTTATTAGATGTAAAGTTAAAAGTATAGAGTGGTTATACTTAGCTGCAAAAGGACATCGTAGAGCTTTTTTTGATTTAGAAAATAACAAAAAAAATTGGTTAGTTCCCTAGTTTTTTTGCAAAAGTTTTAAAAGTTTTTCTTTATTATTTGTTCTAAAAAGGTTGTCATAATAAATAACTTGTTTTGGATACTCACCCATATACTTATCATTCCATCTACTAATCCAACTATGATATATTCCAAATTTATTGTAGTGTTCACCACCAAAACTAGTTCTTCCTTCGAAAACATTATAAAGTATGTCTTCTACATACATTTTCATAAATCCTTTTTTTGGGTCTTTTGACATTTTTGTATGAAATAAAATTGTTGTCCATTTTCCTTTCATATCTTTAATCCTAAGTCTTTTGTGTACAACTCCTGCTGAGTCCATGCCATTTACTGGGTAGTATCTTGGTGATAACACGCCATACTTTGGTCTTAACATTAATCTTGGTCCTTCTCCCCTCTCATATATTTGAAAAAAGGAAGTGCTTACTGGTTCTACACTTTTAAAATCATTTGGAATAAAAATACTAACCGAGTGCCACTTCTCACCTCTAAATTTTTCTGACGTATAATATTCACTTCTTGCTCTATCACCGCCTCCATGCCCAACCACGGGATCTCTTCCATTGTTTTTACAATCGGAGTAGTCACCTTCTTTATCTCTTCCGCAGTCTTTAGGTAACAATGTGATCTTCCAAGCTTTTTTACCTAATGCTGGAGAGGTAACTGTTTCTCTATAATTTGACAGTTCTTTACCAACATGAACACTCTTTTCCCATGATAAATTAGTTATTTCTTTTGCGATAACACTTGGATTAAATAAAATTAAAACAAATATACTATTTCTTATACTTTTTAAAATTTTCAATAAAGTCTCTAGCATTAATTTATTCTGTATATCCTTTTAAAGATTTAGCATCTTTTTTGTCTACAATAATAGATTTCATGTCAGCCCAAAATTGTTTAGCGCCATATTCTTCATAACCTTGCAGAGTTCCTTTATCTATACAATTTTTACCAAACCATTTTTTCTGATCCTGTTTGTAACCTTTTTTCTCCCCATTCCATTCTTTAGTACCATCTCTTCTTTTAATAATTTGATGAAGATTTGATGTGTAGTTTAATGAGCATGTCGGAAGAGCATGCATACTTTCTACATCATATTTTGATGGTGGGTACATTCTGCTTTCAAAATGATGTCCTCCTGAATAATTTAAAAGATATAGATTTGGGTTTTTTGATGAGTCTTTTAGATTTTTACATACCCATGGAGGAGTAGACTCATCTTGTTGACCGTTAATTGCATACATTTGAATCTTATTACTATACTTAACTTCAGATACGTCAGGACAAGCAGCGTTAATCATAAATCCCTTAGTAATCAAATTCATTGAAGGATATTTATCTCGCAAATCTTGCCACCCTGCTTTGAAGATAGCTAATGATCCTGTTGAAGAGCCAATCAAAATTACCTCTTTAGGTTTGCCAAATTGTTTAGATACTTCATCTATCGTTGCTAAAGCGTCATATAAAATCATTGAACTTGTATATGAGCCTGTAAATTTTTTTTGATACCTAGGTTCTGCGCCATAAACTATTGCGGTTGCATAACCATGTTTGCTTACTTGCTTTTCGTAATAAAGTTCGTCATCCATATTTGGGGTGCTTGATGGAACTACAATTATTAATCCGGTAGAAATGGACTCAAGGTTTCTTAGTTCCACTCTTACCTTTTGGTTCTTGCCCTCATTATTTAATAAAGTAATATCGTCATTAGTATTTTTTGAAACAATTATAATTTCTGTTACTTTTCTATCGTCTTTTGAAACAACTTTTTTTGGCACATCTCCAATTCTTTTAAAATTAATAACACAAGGAGTATAGTCGCTATCTCCTTTATATTTTCTTTTCATTTTTAAATTACCGTATTGTTTGTCACCATAGTACTGTGATTTACCACCTACTTTTCTTTTAAATTGATAAACAGAATATTTTTTTTCATCATTATTTAAGTTTCCTGTAATGACGCTTTTATTGCCTCGTCTTTCACCCTTAATATAAATTTTACCTTTTTCATCAACCTTTGATTTTTTTTCATCAATAGTCCATCTGCCAGCTCCACCTCTATCATTTGTCACTTTACCATCTCGAATTATAAATTGACTTCCGTCATATGCATTTTGTCCCTTACTTCCTCTGCAGTAGTCAGAAAAAGTATAAGCTCCATCATATTTAGGTGATGGCTTTCCAACCTTCGCGTATGCATTTGGTGTAAGTAAAATTAAAATTAATAAACTATTTTTTATACTTTTTAAAATTTTCAACATAGTCTCTAGCATTTTCTTTTATGTATTCTATTTCTTCGTCAGTAACTTGTCTAACTACTTTACCAGGACTTCCAAGAACTAAAGACCTTTCTGGTATAACTTTATTTTCAGTAACAAGTGCATTAGCGCCAATGATACAATTTTTTCCAATTTTAGTTTTGTTTAATATTGTTGAACCAATTCCAATTAAACAATCATCTGCAATTTCACAACCATGAAGCATAACCATGTGTCCTACTGTTACCCCGTTGCCAACTATTGTTGGGCAACCAGGATCAGTATGAATAACACTTCCATCTTGAATGTTTGAATTTTCTCCAATGATGATTGGTTCAAGATCTCCTCTTAAAGTTGTATTAAACCAAATATTAGAATTCTTTTTAAGTTCTACTCGTCCAATAATAACAGCATTAGGTGCAACCCAACTGCCTGGATCTATTTTTGGAGTTTGCCCTTCAAAATCGTAAATCATAATATTGCTGTAATGTATTATTAAATAATTTATAATACATTATGGCTCTAACTAAAACCCCGGTATGTGATTTTGGAAAAAAAGCTGAAGATTTCAAATTAAAATCAATCAACAATAAAGTACTCACTTTAAACGATATTAAAGGTGAAAAAGCTACTTTAGTAATGTTTATCTGTAATCATTGTCCTTATGTAAAAGCAATTATTAAAGATTTAGCTAAAGATTGTAATGAACTTAAAAAAGATGGAATTAGCTCTGTAGCTATTATGTCAAATGATACTAAAAATTATCCCGAAGACTCTTTTAATAATATGATTAAATTTGCTGATAATAATAATTTTGGTAACATAAATTATTTATTTGATGAGACGCAAGAAATTGCGAGAAAGTATGGAGCAGTATGTACACCTGACTTTTTTGGTTACAATAAAAATTTAGAACTCCAATACAGAGGAAGATTCAGAGAGTTAAAAGATTTAAAACCAATAAATAATGGTGATAGTGATTTAAAAATAGCTATGAAAATGGTGGCACAAACACAAAAAGGTCCTGATGAACAAATTCCAAGTATGGGCTGTAACATAAAGTGGTTTAATTAATGTTTTTGGTTTCCACTAGAAATTTTCCTCCTGAGCTTGGTGGGATGCAAAACCTCATGGAAGGTTTATCCAACGCGCTTTTAAATCATGGTCCAGTAAAAGTTTTTGCGGAAACTCAAGATGGAGATGAGAATTATGATCAAAATTCAAAATTAAATATAGAAAGAGTGTCAGGTTTTAAAATTTTTCGTAAATATAGAAAAGCAAACCTAATAAAGGATTTCTTAACATCTAACGAGGTAAGAGCCTCTTTTTTTGATCATTGGAAAAGTATTGAAAATATTGAAAAAAATTTATTGAGTAAAACAAAATCTTTTTGCTTAATTCATTCAAAGGAAATTAACCATCCAGTTGGATCGTCATTAAATAAAAGAGTTTTAACTGCCTTAGCCAAGGCAGATCATGTGATTGCTAACTCAAAGTATACAAAAGAATTCGCAATGAAGTTAGGTGTTAAAAATGTCACTGTAATTAACCCTGGCTGTAATTATCCTATTCAAATAAATGAAGAAGCTAAAGAATTTGCAAAAAAAATATATGGAAGTGCATCACCAAAATTAATTACTGTTTCAAGATTAGATGGCAGGAAAAGCCATCAAAATGTTATGATGACCGTAAAAAATCTTTTACCTAAATTTCCAAGTTTAAAATATATTTCAATAGGAGATGGCGTTGAGAGAAAAAATCTTTTAAAACTTAGAAAAGAACTTGGGTTAGAAAAAAATGTTGATTTAATTTTTAAATCTACAGAACAAGAAAAGGTAGCTCTTCTAGAACAATCAGATGTTTTTGTAATGCCCTCTGTAATTTATAAAAAATCTGTGGAGGGCTTTGGTATTACATATATTGAAGCTGCGTCTTACGGAAAACCGTCAATCGGTGGAATTTATGGTGGTGAGGGAGATGCAATTAAAAGTGGTCAAACTGGATATTTATGTAATGGAAATGATTTAAATGCAATTTACGATACTTTGTTAAAAACTTTAGCTAACGGTCACTATTTAGAACTTGGAGCTAATGCTTTAGAATTTTCAAAAGATTTTAATTGGGAGAAAATAGTAAAAAAATATATTAGTCTAATTTAGCTTTCACTTCATTTAGGACAGTATTAACATCTAAATCATTTAAATTTTTCACTGAGAGAGCTTTAAAATTAAAATTTTCAATACTTACTTTTTTTGCTGAAGTGTGGCTTCCGAATAAAACTAAACCCTTTTTATCTAGATGGGAAGCAATGTGAGCTGGGCCTGTGTCATTTGCTATAATAAGTTTTGCGCTGTGTATTAAAGATACTAAAGTTTTTAATGTTACATGTTCATTATTCTCTAAAACAACTTTAGCATTTAATTTATTGGCTTCTTCAATTTCATTGGGGCCTGGGGCAAGAAGTACTGAATACTTATTTTTAAATTCTTGTTTTAATTTTTGAATTAGTTCTTTGTAATAAGGCCATTTTTTATTTTTTAACTTTGGTGAGCAGAATGGAAATAATAGAATATACTCTCTATTTGTATATTTTTTAACTAAATGGGAAGTATTTTCAACTGCCCAGTTTAAATCGATATTTTTGGTAAATTCTGTTTCAACACCACTTTTTTTAAGTTGTGTTTCCATTCTGTCTAGAACAGGATCTTTATCAAAATCACTTTTTCTCTGACCTGGTTCTAAAGCTGTTTCAGTTGATGACCATTCAACATTTTTTATTATAAATCTTTTATAAAATTTTGTACGACTTGAGTTCTGTAAATCGAAAACTTTACTAAAATCATACTTTGATAAAGTTTTTTTTAAATTATTTAAATAGAATAAATTCCATCTTGGTAATCTTTTATCAATTAACACTCCATCTAAATAAGGACACTCTGACATAAAAATTGAGTAAGGTTGAGTTGTAAGCAAAAAAACTTTTCTGTTAGGGTAGAAGTTTTTAATATCTTTAATTGCTCCATTCGCTTGAATTAGATCCCCAAGTGAACCATGTTTAATAATTAATATATTTGACATTATTAATTCCGAGTATATTTAAAGAGTGATATAGTCAAATATTAATATGAGCAATAAAATAGACAAAATATTGGCAGAAATTTCAGCGGGGGAATTGTTTGATAAAATTACAATTTTAGAAATCAAAAAGGCTAAAATATCTAATAAAGAAAAATTGATTGATATTAATAGAGAACTTTCATCTTTAAATGAAACAGTAAAAAAATTTATTCCAGATCAGAGTAGTATTTCAAAATATATAAATGATTTGAAGAATATAAATCTTAAACTATGGGATATTGAGGATGGAAAAAGAGCTGCAGAAAAAAATAAAAATTTTGATGAAAAATTTATAGAGCTTGCAAGAAATGTTTATAAATTTAATGACGAAAGAGCAAAGATTAAATTAGCAATTAATACTTCACTTGGTTCCAACATCAAAGAAGTAAAATCATATGAATAATTAGTCAGATTTTAAGCTAGGGATTATAGATCTTAACTTTTTAGGAAGAGTAGGATTAATTAAAACTGTTATTACGCCCTCTGACTTTTTAAGTTCTTTAAGTATTTTACCATCTGGAGAGACTACCATTGAATGCCCAAAAGTTTTTCTGCCGTTGTAATGAGTACCTCCTTGAGCTGGCGCAAAAATATAACAGAAATTTTCTATTGCTCTTGCTTTTAATAAAGAATGCCAATGTCTTTTTCCAGTTGTTTCCGTAAATGCTGAAGGAATAGAGATATAATCACATCCAACTTTTGATAGTTTTCTGAACATATTAGGAAATCTTAAATCGTAACAAATGGATAAACCAAGTTTTCCCCATGGTAGATTTGAAGACTTTATCTTTTTTCCAGCGGTAAATGTTTTTGACTCAAAGTACTTTTCTCTTTTACTAAGTGCAACATCATACATATGAATTTTATCATAATACGTTCTTATCTTTCCGGTTTTATCTACAAGAACTGATCTATTTACTAATCTATTTCTTGAAACTTTAATAATTAATGAGCCAATTAAAATCCATTTTTTATACTTTTTTGCTAATCTTTTTATGCCATTAAGATAAATATCTTCTTTCATTGATTTACAAATTTTCAATAGCTTTTTTTTTTCTAGTGAAAACAAAGAAGATATCTCTGGGGTTAATATAAAATCAGATTTTTGTTTTACAGCTTTGGAAATAAGTTTTTCTGTTTTTTTTAAGTTATATAAAATATTATTATTTGATCTTAATTGAATACAAGAAACTCGAAACATTACTTCATTATAGATGAAGCAAAATTCCAGTTACAGTCAAAACTTGGGATATAAGCACCTGATAATTTAACATTTCCAAAGCTTTTTGATAAAACTTTGCACCAGTTGTCTACTTGTTTTGGTTTTTTATCATAGCTTCCAACCTGTGCGGTAATTACCCCGCCCTTTTTAAGAATTCTTTTCAAGCCTTTCATATTTTTTTTTGCTAGATCTATACAATATTGATCATCATTTAAATCAACAAAAATTTTATCGTATTTAGAGTCTTCAATTTCTCTTATGCTTTTAAAAGCATCTCCCCAGAAAGTTTTTATTTTGTTGCTCTTTTTTACTTTAGAGCAAACCTTAGGCAAATGACGAAAACAAGCGTCAACTATTTCTGGATCGAGCTCGAACCAATCAATATAATTTGAATTATTTTCTAAACAAGCACGCGCTACACCGCCGTCCCCTCCTCCAATAATAGCTACATTGTTATTTTTTTTACTTAAATCATAACTAGATTTAAAAAAATTTGAGCTATAAATTTTTTCATCTTTTTCTGCTACTTGAATCTCATGATCAATAAATAAAGCATGGCCAAACTCTTCGATATCCATAACTTCTACGAATTGACCAACTTTAGAAGTAAATTTTTCTAAAACATCTTTAACTACATAAAACTTTCTCTGACCTGGCGTGCTATAAATATCATCATACAGACCGATACTACTTCTATCAAAAGCATTGGTTACTACTCTTTTATGATCAATTTCATTTCTCAATATTTTTAAAGCAACTTTTGGATTTACTTTACCACAAGTAAAAAAATCGAAACTAATTACGCCTCTCTCGGGAAAAGTATGAAAACTAAAATGACTCTCTGATAGTAGCGCTACTAATGTAAAACCTTGAGGCTCAAACTTATGTGATGCTACATTTAATATTTCAACTTTTGCAGCTTTTGCAATTTTATAAATTACTTTTTCGTAAAATTCAGGTGAATAATCTTTTTTAACACCAAGAAAATCAATGGTAATGTGCTCACCAACTTTGATCATTAAAAACTATTCCTTTTTATAATTTTTAAATTTTCCTAAGACTATTTTCATTTCTTTTTTTGAAAGAATCTTAGGTATTCCAATTCTTAGGGCATTTACATATTGATGGCAAATATTTTCGATCTCTTGCGCAAGCTCAAAAGTTTTTTTTAAATTTTCACCAAACGCAACTTGTCCGTGATTAGCAATTAAACATGCTGATCTATTTTTTAGAGCTTTGATAATATTTCTAGAAAGATTTTTAGTACCAAAAGTTGCGTATTTACTACATTTAATGTCTTCTCCTCCTGCTACTGCAACCATATAGTGAAAAGCTGGAATTCTTTTTTGATGAGTCGAAACAGCTGTTGCGCAAGTTGAATGGGCATGGACTATTGCTTTAGCCTCATTTTTATTCACATAAATATCCTGATGAAATCTCCATTCTGAAGATGGCTTTCCTTTTTTTTTATCATAAATACCCTTGAGAGATACAAAGATAATATCTTTAGGTTTTAGAGATGAATACTCTCTTCCAGATGGAGTGATATAAAAACCATCAATTCCTTTTTCTTTTGCTCTAACTGAAATATTTCCTGATCTTAAAGCTGATAAATTAGTAATGTTAAGTTTTTTAGAATATTTTATTACTTCCGCTTTTAATTTACTCACTTAAATAATCCTTTTAAACCTTTTTCCGAAGCTTCACAAATTCCTTTTTCTGTGATTAACCCTGTAACATATTTAGCAGGTGTTATATCAAAAGCTAAGTTCATTGATTTACTTTTCTCTGGGTATATTCTTACTTTTGTAACTTGATTATTCTTGTCTATGCCTACTACGTGAGATAGCTCTTCAGAGTTTCTTTCTTCAATTGGTATTTGTTTATGGTCTTTTATATTCCAATCTATTGTTGAGCTAGGAAGAGCTACATAAAAAGGAACATTGTTATCTTTTGCTGCTAATGCTTTTAAGTAAGTTCCTATCTTGTTACAAACATCGCCATTAGACAAAGTTCTATCAGTTCCTACAATACACATATCGACTTGACCTCGTTGCATTAATATACCTCCAGTATTATCTGTAATCACAGTATTTGGAATTCCCTCTTCATTTAGTTCATAAGAGGTTAAGTTTGCACCTTGGTTTCTTGGTCTAGTTTCATCAACCCAAACATGAACTTTTAATCCTTTTTGATGAGCATGATAAATTGGTGATGTAGCTGTGCCCCAATCTATAGTTGCTAACCATCCAGCATTACAGTGAGTTAAAATATTAACTGTATCTTTTTTTTTATTAGAGATTTCCTCAATAATTTTTAAACCGTTTAATCCTATGTTTTTACAGAAACTAATATCCTCCTCCACTATATTTTTTGCTTCATCGAGTGCTAACCTGAGAATATCTTTATCATTAACACCAGATAGTTTTTTCATTATTCTATCTACAGCCCATTTTAAATTAATTGCTGTAGGTCTTGATGTTATCAAGTCTTCGCTAGATTTTTTCAAAAAAGACAAATCATTTTTTTCGATAATAGCTAAAACTAAACCATATGCAGCTGTTGCACCGATAAGAGGGGCTCCCCTTACCTCCATAGTTTTAATTGCATTAATTGCATCTTTCACCGTTTTTAAATTTTTTATTATAAATTGATGAGGTAATTTTGTTTGATCAATTATTTTAACTAAATTATTTTCAAACCAAATAGTTCGATAAGATTTATTTTCTATCTTCATTATTTTTTATTGAGGACTCTTCCCGCTACGTTTTTAAGTTTTTTGATTGTTTTTTTAGTTCTTAATTTTGAGTCTGTAATAATAGCTACATCTAAACAATTATTAGCAGGATCTTTCTCTACTGAATAATTTTTAAAAGTTTTGATTATTTCTTTGATCATATTTTGTGCATTCGCTGCATTTTTCACTAAGGTTTGGATTACCATGCTTACATCGACTTCATCATGATCGGGATGCCAACAGTCATAGTCTGTTACCATTGCGACGGTGCTGTATCTAATTTCTGCTTCTCTTGCTAATTTAGCCTCAGGCATATTAGTCATACCAATTACATCAGCTCCCCAAGTTCTATATAAATTAGATTCGGCCAAGGTAGAAAATTGAGGCCCTTCCATTACAATGTAAGTTCCTCCACTTTGATAGCTTATATTTAACTTTTTCAATGCAGCTTCACAACATTTTGAAAGACCTGGACTTATAGGTTTTGCCATTGAAACATGGGCTACTATTTCCTCGTCGAAAAATGTTTTCATTCTTGAAAATGTGCGATCTATAAATTGATCTACTATTACAAATTTGCCTGGCTCTAAATTTTCTTTGAGTGATCCAACAGCTGATACTGACACGATATCTGTAACTCCCAACTGTTTCATTGCATCAATATTGGCTCTAAAATTGATATTTGTTGGATTTATTTTATGTCCTCTAGAGTGTCTTGGTATAAAACAAATTTCCTCTTTTTCTACACTTGCTAATAAAATTTCATCTGAAGGTTTTCCCCATGGAGTATTAATTTTTTTCCATTTAGTTTTTTCAAAACCTTCCATTTTATAAAGTCCGCTACCACCAATTATCCCAAGCTTTCTTTTTTTCATCATTTAATTATTAAAGCTTTTTTGTTAGAACTTGAAGCAAAATATGGATTTAAAAAAACATATAAGATCAATACCTGATTATCCAAAAAAGGGAATTTTGTTTCGTGATATTACAACTCTTATTAAAGATGCAAAAGCGTTCAAATTTACCAATGATAAAATTATTGAATTAGCAAAAAAAATAGATTTTGATAAAGTTGCAGCTATTGAGTCTAGGGGATTTGTTTTTGCTTCAACTGTCTCGTATCAACTAGAAAAGCCTTTCATTCTTTTGAGAAAAAAAAATAAATTACCAGCCGAAGTTCATTCTATTGATTTCGAGTTAGAGTATGGAAAAGCCACTATTGAAGTTCACAAAGACTCTATAGAAAAAAACGAAAAAATTCTTGTAATTGATGATTTGATTGCTACCGGGGGTACAGCGGAAGCAGCTGCAAAATTAATAGAAATTTCTGGAGGGAAAGTCGCTGGTTTTATTTTTGTAATAAATCTGTTTGATTTACCTGGTAACAATTTATTAAAGGAAAAAGGTTATAAAACTAATAGTCTTATTGAATTTCCTGGTCACTAATTATTTTTTTATTAAAGATCTTATATAATTTTTTAATTCAATTTTGCCAAAGTATTTGTACATTTTATTTGATAAGTTTTTATTTATGAGTGCAGAAGCATATCTTTCTCCTGGTCTCCTTGGTAATAATTTAATTTTCGATTTAAACATTTTAGCTACGTCTAAAATTGAGTAAGATTTTTTACTAGATATACTGTAATGACGACAAAGATTTTTTTTCCAAGCCAAAAAACAAATATTAATCGTATCATCTATGTGAGTGAATCTTCTAGTTTGTGTTCCAGGTTTTACAACTGGTAAAGGCTTGCCTTTCTTATAATGATCTTCAAAAATTCCTATTACTGTAGACATTTCTCCTCTACATATCTGATAAGGCCCATAAACATTATAAAAATAAATTACCTCATATTTAAAATTAAACCATTTTTTAAGATTTTCTAATAACTCTAAATTTTTTGATTTAGTAAAAGCATAAGGTGACAAATTTTTATCATTCCCTTTATTTCCTAATGAGGCAGATGTAGCTGAATAGATAAGTTTAATGTTATTTTTTA
>CACJNX010000016.1 GCA_902594835.1 uncultured Pelagibacteraceae bacterium
TTTGTAAATCAGTCTGGTTTATGAGACAAGCAGGAAGATATCTACCAGAATTTAGAGAAATAAGATCCAAAAATCAAAATTTTGTCAATCTTTGTTTGAATAGCGAACTAAGTTCAGACATAACAATGCAACCAATTAAAAGATTCGATTTGGACTCGGCTATTATTTTTTCAGATATACTGATGATACCTTATGCATTAAATCAAAAAGTAGAATTTGTGAAAGAACAAGGTCCTGTATTAGAAGAGTTTAATTTTAAAAAATTCTTGAATAATGATAAGATATCTTTTACTCAAAAATTACTCCCAGTTTATAAAGCAATCCAGAAAACCAGAGAGAAGTTAGACAAAAAAAAATCTTTAATTGGATTTGTAGGAGCGCCTTGGACACTATTGATTTATATGTTAGGAGCTAAGGAAAGTAACAAAAACATTAATTATAAAAAAATTAGCACCAGAGAATTCGAAGTAAATTTAATTTTAGACAAACTCAACGAGCACATCTGCACTCATATTGAAAATCAAGTGAACGCTGGAGCTGATGTTATACAAATTTTTGACTCCTGGGCAGGCTTAATATCTTCAAATGACCTTCCTAATTATTGCTATATTCCAAATCTTAAAATTGTTGATTTTTGTAAGGAAAAAAAAATTCCCGTGATATGTTTTCCGAAAGGTGTAAAAGAAAACTACAAAGAATTTAACAGTATAGTAAAACCTGACGGATTGAATTTAGATTATGAAATTGATCCTAATTGGGCAAAACTAAATTTATCAAACGTAGTTTTACAAGGAGGCTTAAATCCAAAAATGTTATTATCCAGCAATGAAGAAATTTTAGACTCTGCAAAAAAATATTTAGACATATTTAAGGGTTATCCTTATATTTTTAATTTAGGCCATGGTTTGCTTCCCGAAACTGACCCGGATAAGGTAAGTAAGCTAGTTAAGTTTTTTAGAGAATATTAAAATGAAAGATGATCATCCAAAAGTAAACTTTGGTAAAACTGCAGTTCTACTAATTAATCTTGGCACACCAGATTCTACAAGTTGGTGGGATATTAGAAAGTATTTAAAAGAATTTTTATCTGATAGACGCGTGATCGAAGTTAATCCTGTAATATGGCAAATTATTCTCAATTTATTCATTCTCACCTTTAGACCTTCTAAAACAGCACATGCTTATAAAAAAATCTGGAGAAAAGACACTAACGAGTCCCCGCTTTTATATTTTACTAGAAGCCAAGCTGAAAAACTTAATAGTAAAATTGGAGACAACAATATCATCGTCGATTATGCAATGAGATATGGAAATCCAAGTATAAATTCTAAGTTAAACAATCTTAAAGGTTTAGGCTGTGAGAATATAATTATTCTACCTCTATATCCACAATATGCTGCGGCTACTACCGCTACTGTTTGCGATGAAGTTTATAGAACGTTGATGAGTATGAGATGGCAACCGAGTTTACAAGTGATTCCTCATTATGAAAGTGAGCCTCTTTATATTAACGCACTCATAAATAGCATAGAAAAAAAAGTTGCATCAATTAATTGGAAGCCTGATTTAATTATTGCATCTTATCACGGTATTCCAAAAAAATATTTTGATAAAGGTGACCCTTATCACTGTTATTGCCATAAAACGACAAGGTTGATGAAAGAAAAATATAAATCTATTAATATCGAAACTACGTTTCAATCAAGGTTTGGCCCTCAAGAATGGCTGACACCTTATACAGATAAGACTTTAGAAAGCTTACCTAAAAAAGGTATAAAAAGAGTTTTAGTTATTTGCCCGGGTTTTGCGTCTGATTGTGTGGAGACATTAGAAGAAATTAATATACAAGGGAGAGAAAGTTTTTTGAGTCAAGGAGGTACAAGTTTTGATCTCATCCCATGTCTTAATGATAATTCGGATCATATCGAATTGTTTGAAAAACTAGTAAAGAAGTATGTTTAAATGAATTTATATCTTTTATTTAAATCTCTCCATTTAGTGGCGGTTATATCTTGGATGGCGGGATTATTATATTTACCGAGAATATTTGTTTATCATTCGGAGGCAAGTCATGAGTCACAAAAAAATGTTTTTAAAACAATGGAGAGAAAACTTTACAACTACATCATGATGCCAGCAATGTTGTTGTCTTGGTTATTTGGAGTTTTACTTATACACAGTTTGGGTTTTGAGGTTTTTGCAGAACTATGGATGCAAATAAAAATCATATCAGTGGTAATTCTGACTTATTATCACTTTTTACTTGGTAAATATTTAAATGATTTTGCAATTAATGATAATAAAAGGTCATCTAAATTTTATAGAATAATTAATGAAGTGCCTACAATTATACTAATTGTTGTTGTTTTTGTTGTTGTTTTTAAGCCTTTATATTAGGTCTTGAATTTTTTTAAAAAAGTCATATATTTTTAATACTTTCCTATTAATCAATACAATCTCATGAATTTACAAGAATTAAAGCAAAAGAACCCGGCGGAGCTTATAAATGAAGCTGAGAAACTTGGCATAGAAAACCCAAGCACTCTGAGAAAACAAGAAATTCTCTTTGCTATTTTAAAAAAATTGGCTGAAAAGAATGAGCAAATAACAGCAACAGGTGTATTAGAAGTTTTACAAGACGGTTTTGGTTTTTTAAGAGCAATCGAGTCGAATTATTTGCCAGGTCCAGACGATATTTACGTAAGTCCAAGTCAAATAAGAAGGTTTGGTTTAAGAACAGGAGATTCAGTCGAAGGCGAGATTAGAGGCCCTAAAGACGCGGAAAGATATTTTGCTCTTTTAAAGGTAAATAAAATTAATTTTGATGAACCTGAAAAAGGCAAGAATAAGATTGCATTTGATAATCTTACACCGCTTTATCCTAACGAAAGAATTAAATTAGAAGTTGAAACAAGTAAGATTGAAAAAAAACCAGATAACACAGCTAGACTTATTGATCTAGTAAGCCCTATTGGAAAAGGACAAAGATCTTTGATCGTATCTCCTCCAAGAGCAGGTAAGACAATTATTTTACAAAATATTGCACAATCTATTACTGCTAACCATCCGGAATGCTATCTAATGGTACTTTTAATTGACGAGAGACCAGAAGAGGTTACTGATATGCAGAGGTCCGTAAAAGGTGAAGTTGTAGCTTCAACATTTGATGAACCAGCTTCTAGACACGTAGCTGTAGCAGAAATGGTAATTGAAAAGGCCAAGCGATTAGTTGAACATAAAAAGGATGTAGTAATACTTTTAGACTCAATCACAAGGTTAGGAAGAGCTTATAATGCTGTAATTCCTAGTTCTGGAAAAGTTTTGACTGGTGGAGTTGACGCAAATGCCCTTCAAAGACCTAAGAGGTTTTTTGGCGCGGCTCGTAACGTAGAAGAAGGCGGCTCACTAACAATAATCTCTACTGCATTAATTGATACCGGCAGTAGAATGGATGAAGTAATTTTTGAAGAATTTAAAGGAACAGGTAATTCAGAATTAATTCTTGATAGAAAAGTTGCAGACAAAAGAATTTATCCTGCTCTTGATATCACTAGATCGGGAACGAGAAGGGAAGAGCTTTTATTTGAAAAAGATGATTTATCTAAAATGAATGTTCTCAGAAGAATTATAAGCCCTATGGGCACTATGGATGGAATTGAATTCTTAATCGCAAAACTCAAAAATACAAAAAATAATGCTGACTTTTTTGACTCCATGAACAAATCAGCTAATTAGCATCATTGAATTGTTTGATTATTTATTCCCGTTTCATATAGGTAAAAGCTAATTATACTTTCAAGAGCTCTTACTTTGCTCTCTAAAGAAATTGCCTCGAGAAGTTTTTGTTTTTCCTCATTTGTTATTGGAGCGATCATAGCTAGAGTATTAATTTTTTGAAAATGATTTAACTTTCCAAATTCTTTCCAATTAAGTAGTAGGCCATTTTTTTTGAAAAATGGTTTAGCTTTTTCCATTAAGTCTTCAGTATTAACTTCGTTCTCTTCTTCATTGTCTTTGGCAAATTTTTCGTAATCAACTTGAAATTCTCTGTATAGTTTTTTGTTTGATATTTCTTTAAGAATATTAAATCTTGTGATACCTGTTAAATTAATCAAAATTCTTCCATCTTTGCTTTTTTGATAATCACTAATTTTCCCTAGACATCCAACTTTATAAACAGCACCTTTTTCCTTTTTAGATTGTATCATTCCCATTAATTTATCTTTTTTGTAAGCATCGTTAACTAAATCGAGGTATCTCTGTTCAAAAATATTAAGTGGTAAATTTGTTTTAGGGAAATATATAACTCCACTTAAAGGAAAAATTGGAATTACATCAGGAAATTTTTTCATAAAGTTATTATATAAAAAAAATTAACTTGTAGGTAGTGACAATTTATAATGGTTGACCATTGATAATACAGTGTACTATACTTAAATTATTGCGGGCATAGCTCAGTGGTAGAGCGTCTCGTTGCCAACGAGAAGGTCGAGGGTTCGAACCCCTTTGCCCGCTCCATAATGAATAATCAGGTTTAAAATGGACGATTTATCTAAAAAAAAATGTGTGGCATGTGACGGAAATATCCCCCCCTTCGATTCAAGCGAGATCCACAAATATTTAAAAAAAGTTGATGGATGGGATGTAAAAAGTAGTGATGATAAAAGTTTTTATTTAATAAAAAACTTTAAGTTTGAAAATTTTGAAGAAAGTCAAAAATTTGTAAATAAGGTAGGAAATATTGCAGAAGAAGAAAACCATCATCCTGATATCTCTTTTGGCTGGGGATATTGTAAAGTAAAAATTTTTACACATGCAATTAAGGGACTTGCAGAAAGTGATTTTATATTAGCTGCAAAAATAGATAAGATTAATTAGTGATTAAAGTGTCTAATGCCTGTAAAAAACATTTTAACTTTTGCCTTATTTGCAGCGTTTATAACTTCTTGATCTCTAATTGATCCACCTGGTTGAACTATAGTTTTTACACCAGCTTTAATAAGAATATTTATTCCGTCAGCAAAAGGAAAAAAAGCATCCGATGCAGCTATTGAATTTTTAATTTTCGAAGATTGAAATTGTTTAGCTTTTTGCACTGCAATTTTACAGCTGTCCAAACGACTCGGTTGTCCTGCTCCAATTCCTATTGTCGTAAAATCATTACACAAAACTATTGAGTTTGATTTAACATATTTTGAAATATTAAAAGCAAATCTAATTTCCGCCAATTCTTTTTTAGTAGGTTTTAATTTAGTAACACATTTTAACTTTTTTTTATCTAAAATAATATTGTCTTTAGACTGTACCAAAAAAGATCCATCAAAAGATTTTACCGAAGTTTGATTCTTTAATTTAAAATTTGAAATATCAATAATACGTAAATTTTTTTTTTTTTTTAAAATTTTCAAGGACTCTTTATCAAAACCTTTGGCCAAAAGAACTTCTAAAAAATTTTTGCTGATTTCAGCAGCAATTTTTTTATTAATCTTATAATTACATGCAACAACTCCTCCAAAAGCACTTATAGGATCTGAAGCATAAGCATTTTGAAAAGAAACTAATGATGATTTATTTTCAGAAACTCCACATGGATTTGCATGTTTGATAATAACAGTACCTGAGCTTTTCTTTAATGAATTTAATATTTCTAATGATGCAAACATATCATTGTAATTATTATAACTAAGTTCTTTTCCGTGAATTTGTTCAAATCCCAATTGTTTATCATTATAGTCACTAACATATATTGAACTTTTTTGATGAGGATTTTCTCCATATCTTAATTTTTGTAATCTTCTACCGAATATGGTTTTCCTCTCTGGAAATTGAATTTTGAGTTTAGAGTTAAACCAATTTGCAATCATTGCATCATAGTATGCAGTAAGACCAAATGCTTTAGAAGACATCAGTTCTCTAAATTTTAAAGAAGTCTTTCCTTTTAATTTCTCTAATTCCTTTATTAATGATGAGTAGTCATTTCTATTAGTCACTATTGTCACGTTTTTATAATTTTTTGCAGCAGCTCTGACCATGGTAGGACCACCTATATCTATATTTTCAATAATCTGTCTTGGGTTTTTTGTATTAGTAACTATTTTTTGAAACGGATAAAAATTGACAACAATAAGATCAATAGCTGGAAAATTTTGTTTAGACATTTCGCTTTGGTGTTTTTTATTCTGTCTATCATGAAGAATACCTGCATGTATTTTAGGATGAAGAGTTTTTACTCTTCCATCTAACATTTCTTTAAAACCAGTGTACTTGGATAGCTCAGTGCATTTGTAGCCTAATTTTTTTACATAGGTATATGTTCCACCAGAACTTATAATGTTTATATTATATTTTTTTAAAATCTTAAGAAGCGAAACTAAATTTTCTTTGTTTGAAACAGATATTAAGGCATTTTTAACTTTTAAGTTCATTATTAAATATTTTTTTTTATTTCCCAATTAAAGGTTTTATTTTTATTAACTAAATTACCACTAATCGTTATACATGCACTATCTATTATTTTTTTTTCACCTAAAAATATACTTTTTTCTATCTCTAAGTTTTCTTCTTTTACTGTAAAGATTAGAGATTTATTTTTAGAAATCTGAATTAAAGCACTATTTCCACTCATAGTTTTAACAACATTTAGTTCAGGATTAATGTGAAATCTAAAAGCATATCTTATAGGATACCCATCTTTTGCCTTGAAAATGTGATCTGTGCCTTTTAAGAAATTATTTTTTTTATCTAAATATATTTCTCTTTTATGAATACATCCAAATTTTTTTTCATAACCATTATTTGATGCTGAAAATCCCAATAGATCACTCTCATTTTTAAAAAAAAAGTCAAAAGATCTAAAACTATTTTGTATAGAGTTTCCAAAAACTTTACTGATTATTTTATTTTTTTCGAATTTAGTAATTGAGGTATCATTAATTGATAATGTTGATTGGCAAGCTGTCAGTCTGCTAAGTAATTCTATTTTTTTTGAAATATGATTTCCAAATCCAGAATTAGTAATTATTTTTACGCCATCTAGAAAATATTCAAAGGACAAGGGTCCTGATTGGTAGGACCTCGAAAACTTCTTTTGAGGAGGTTTATCAATATCTGCAATTAAAAAATGACTCTTATGTTTTATCTTTAATAAACCACCTAAGTTATTACTTTTAGTATCTGATTTAGATTTATCTAAATATTCTTGAATTTGATCTAATTTCAAAGTAGTAGCTCCATTAAATAAAGGCAGCTGATTATTTGGTGTTTTAATGTAATGAATGCACTTTAGATTTTTATCAATAATATCTTCTAAAAACTCAGGGATATATTTTTGGCTATCTTTAATTACTTCTTTACAGAATATAAAATATTTGGAAAAAAAAACTAAATCATAAGGATTTCTTGATAATGGAAAGCCGTTATCGTCAAAAAAGACTTTTACAATAGACTCTAACTCTTTGATACCTATGTCAAAATTTTCCTCATACTCTTTAAAAACAAGTCCAGTGAGAATGATTGCAGCTAAAATCTCAATTTTTTTTGAAAGATCTTTTTCAAATTTTATATTTCTTTTAAGGTGATTGGTTTGGCTGATTATACAGTCTAAAAAATTTTTTTTAAATTCAAATGTACAATTGTTCAAGATAATATCAATATTTAAAATCCAACTTACCACTCTTGCACTTAAAGTAGAAGTTTCCCAAATTATTTGTTTATATTTTGAATTTTTTAACATCCAAATAAATATTATTTTCTTAATTTTTTTATTATCAGCCTTTCTATCTATAAGATTAAGCCAAAAAAAATTATGCATTTGATTGGTTTCTTTCTTTTTCTCCTCAAGCCAAAATATATTTGGATCAATATCACTAATTTTAAAAGATTGGTTCTTGTAAGACGTGATGATAGATAACAAGAATGGATTTGGATTATAGTAAACTTGTTGAGGTGTTTTTGACTCTAAAGATTTATTATAGTTCTTTGAAGAAAAATATAATTTTTTAAAAAATTTGATAAATGTTATTTGGCAAGCAATCAAATAAAAATAGACACTTCTCAGACCAAACATCTATTAGTTGTTTCTTAAAATTTCAATATTTTTTTTAAGGTCACCCTTATTTTCTTTAAAGACAGTGGACCCCGATACAAGAATATTTGCGCCTGCATCTTTTGCTTTGGAACAATTTTCGAAATTAATACCACCATCTATTTCAACATCTACACTGAGTTTTTTTTCATTAATCAAGTTTCTTATAGCCTTCGTTTTTTCCAAGACTTCAGGCATAAACTTTTGTCCGCCAAATCCAGGTTCTACGCTCATAATTAAAACTAAGTCTATTTGACTCAAATAGTCTTTAATTAAATCAATCTTTGATTTTGGCTTCAAAGAAATGCCAACTTTTTTATTTTGATTTTTAATCAACTTTATAGTTTTTGAAACATCGGGAGTAGCTTCAGGGTGAAAAGTAATTATATCTGCACCAGCATCTGAGAAGTCTTTTATAAAATTATCGACTGGAGAAATCATTAAATGAACATCAAATATTTTTTTTGTTAGTGGTCTTAGTTTTTTTATTACCTCAGGGCCAATAGTGAGATTGGGAACAAAATGACCATCCATTACATCAATATGAATATAGTCTGCACCTGCCTTCTCTAAAGAGATAACTTCATTTCCCAACTTACTGAAATCAGCAGATAAAATTGATGGAGAAATTTTTATAATACTACTCATAATTTGTTTATATTTTAAACTAAAACTTTGTCAAAAAAATTAAGGTTCTAGTTGAATAACTGATAAAGTTGTCTTGAAAAATCACTTTCAAGTGGAAAAGCCAACATTCCCCAAACATCATAACCTAAAATATAGGGCATTGCGTAAAATCTAAATAAATAGAAGAACCAAGCAACATAAAGAGCTATAAACGGTCCAAATAAAAAACTTGGTGTGATAAACTTAAATAAATTTATAATTGGATTGGTGTATTTGACAAAAACTCTCATAAAAAAGAATGTAGAGTCTTCTCTTTGAAAAATGTTCATGAATGCTCGACCTATTAAAGTCCACATAATTGTTCCTAATACGTAATCTAAAACAATTGCCCAAGTAGGTATCATATTATTAAAATATCATGATTTAGGTAAAAAAAAAGGGGCGAAAAAATCGCCCCTTTTAATTTTAAATAATTATTTTTTAGTGTTGCTTACCAAGAATAGCCTTACCTGTAGGTATTCTTGTATCGTCTACCATTTTTTGTACAGCTGGACTTGGTTCTTTAGTCATTAAACTAACAACAACCATTACAACTAAACAAATTGGTGCACCGATTAAACCAAATCTTAAGTGGTCGATACCTAAGAATGGAGTATTTACACCACCGAATATTGGCACAGAGAATTTAGGGAACACCCACAATAAGTATAATGTTCCTGAAGCAATTCCCGCTACAATACCAGCGATTGCACCAGCTCTAGTAGCTCTCTTCCACCATACACCAAGTACAAGTGGGAAGAATAAGCCTGACATTGCAAAGTCGAATGCCCAAGCAACCGAACCTAAGATACTTGTAAGCCTGAAAGAGGCTATGTAAGCACCAGCAGCTCCGATTATTACTAGAAGTACACGAGCAACTAAAAGTCTTTTAGCTGTATCAGCTTTTGGATCTATGATTTTGTAGTAAATATCATGAGATAAAGCATTTGATATCGCTAACACAAGACCGTCAGCAGTTGACATGGCAGCAGCCATACCACCAGCAAACACTAATCCAGAGATTACAAACGGTAGTCCCGCTACTTCTGGAGTAGCTAATACTACAACGTCACCTCTCATGAACCATTCGTTCAACTGAAGTATACCGTCACCATTAAAGTCTGCGATAAATACTTGTTTAACTTCAGACCATCTTTGTACCCACTCTATCGACTGAACTTCAGAAATAGATTTTCCAATAATTCCAGTTGGTAGATTTGGATCCATTAATGCCAACTTAGACAATGTCGCTAACATAGGCGCTGAAGAGTAAAGTAAGAAAATAAAGAATAGCGACCAAGCTACTGATTTTCTTGCTGCTCTAACAGAAGGAGTTGTAAAGTATCTCATTAAGATATGAGGTAACGATGCAGTTCCCACCATCATACAAATCGCTAACGATAAGTATTTCCAGACAGCCATTCCACCTTCAGGTACTCCAGAGTGAGTTCCAGAGATGTATTTCAATCCTCCTGGTACCCCAGCTGCTTTCATATCTGCGGCGCTGTTTTTAACTAGTCCAAATTGTTGTTCAAGTTCACCAAGTCTTGCAACTTCATCACCTAACATTAAGTGAGGGAAAATTCCTCCACCAACATTAGAACTGATCCAGAATACTGGTATCAAGTACGCGATGATTAATACAATGTACTGAGCAACCTGAGTCCAAGTTACGGCTCTCATTCCACCAAGCATTGAACAGATAAGGATACTTATTAATCCTACCCATACACCTGCTTCAAACGGAATTCCAAGAGCTCTAGAAGCAATTGTACCCGTAGCGTTAATTTGTGCAGTTACGTAAGTAAATGATGCTATGAAAAGCACGAATACTGCGCAAGCTCTTACGAGATTACCACCGTATCGTGTTCCAATAAAATCAGGGACTGTGTAACATCCAAATTTTCTTAGGTACGGAGCCATTAAAGTTGCAACAAGTACGTATCCACCTGTCCAACCTACTAAGAAGGCCATATAAGTATAACCACCAAAGTAAACTCCACCCGCTAAGGCTACGAATGAAGCACCTGACATCCAGTCAGCTGCTGTCGCCATTCCGTTAAATACGGTTGGCACTTGTCTTCCTGCAACATAGTAGGCATCTACTTGTATGGTTCGTGATAAATAACCGATTAAGGCATAAATCAAAACCGTGAAAGCCACAAACATTACTCCAATGTTTTTAGCTGACACACCAGCTTGTTCCGCAATAGCCATCAATATGATGAATACTATGAAACCACCTGTGTAGGTCCCGTATATTTTAGGAAGGTTTTTTATAAAATCTCCTTTAAACATTAGTCATCCTCTCTTTCCGAGAAACCATGTTCTTCGTCGATTTTTTCTTGTTTATTTGCAGTCCAAAACAAAATTATCACAAAGGCAAGAAGTGAACCTTGCGCAGTCATGTAATATGCTAGTGGATAGCCAAGAAAAGACATCGTGTTTAGCTCTGAACCAAACATGAAGATCACTAATGAGAAGAAAGCCCAAAGAACCAATGTAACTATCATATGGTTTTTGGTCTTATTCCAATATGCGTCTTTATTTGACATATTTCCCCCTATTATTTTTAACTTTTTACGTAAAAAGTATTATTAGTTTTCAGAAACCTTACCCATTATGAGTTTAATTTAAAGAGAAAAAAGGACCCTAAAACCAATTTGAAATGCTATAAGTTAAGTAAAATAAGGGTTTTTAAAATACAACGTGAAATTGAATCTAGAAAAACTTAGAATAACTCTAAAAACTATGGGTGAATATCTATTCCCCGTAGAAAAAGTAACAAGCTATTTCAAAAGCATCAAATCAAAAAGCGATCTACAAAAATTTATTCAACAGAGATCAGCTCATGTCACACAAACAACTTTGTATGGTTATTTAAAGACTAGAATTGGGGTGAAATACACAGCAATGGTTGAAGATGAGGTTTTTTCGAAATCAATTAATATTGCAAAATGGAATATTTATATGACCGCTATTGCTGATTGCGCTTTTTATACTTTTTCTTATTTAATAAGTGAAAAAAATCTTAAAGAGAACGATTGTAAAGAGATCTATCTAGATATTATAGAAAATGAAAAAGCAAATGGTTTAAGCGATGAAGTTCATTTAAAGGCCAAGAATGAATTTTTAAATCGATATGATAAAGTAGATTTTCACAAATATTATTTAGATAATCCATTTAAAGAAAGTTGTTTAGCACTTTATAATTGGGCACCTATTGCAGATGAGTTGAAAACTCTAGATAAAGAAATAGTTTTGAATTCAATGAGATTAAAGTGGAATTTAAAAATAGATGAATTTAAAAAGTTAACAAAAAATTTAAATTTTAGTTAATCTCTATTTTGTCTATTCTCGACAAGCGAAGTCACAACACTTGGGTCAGCTAAAGTAGTAGTGTCTCCGAGATTATCAGGTTCATTAGCAGCAATTTTTCTTAAAATTCTTCTCATTATTTTACCAGATCTTGTTTTTGGTAAACCTGGAGCGAATTGAATTACATCTGGGTAACAAATAGGTCCAATTTGTTTTCTGACCCATTGTTTAAGATCTCTTTCTAAATCACCTGTAGGATTTTCACCAGCGTTCAATGTCACATAACAGTATAATCCATTTCCCTTAATACTATGAGGGAAACCAACCACTGCTGCTTCAGCGACTTTAGGGTGAGCAACAAAAGCACTTTCAATTTCTGCCGTTCCAAGATTATGACCTGAAACAATAATTACATCATCAACTCTTCCGGTTATCCAATAATAGCCATCTTTGTCTCTTCTACAACCATCCCCCGTAAAGTATTTTCCATCAAATTGAGAAAAATATGTGTCTATAAATCTTTGATGATCACCATAGACGGTTCTCATTTGTCCAGGCCAAGAACTTGCCATGCATAATCTACCCTGACCCTCTCCTTTAATTATTTTTCCATCTTTATCTACCAATACTGGTTTAATACCGTAAAATGGCTTTGTTGCTGATCCAGGTTTTAAATCAATGGCACCTGGTTGAGGAGCTATTAATATTCCGCCAGTTTCAGTTTGCCACCAAGTATCTACTATGGGACATCTAGCGTCCCCAACTGTTTTATAATACCACATCCATGCTTCTGGATTTATTGGTTCACCGACGGTGCCTAGTAATTTCAAAGATTTTCTGCTTGTTTTTTTTACCGGACCGTCACCCTCTCGCATCAAAGCTCTTATAGCAGTCGGAGCTGTATAAAACGTATTAACCTTATACTTATCTACAATTTGCCACCATCTCGAATTATCTGGATAGTTTGGAACTCCTTCAAACATTATTGTAGTTGCACCATTAGCTAAAGGACCATAAATTATATAACTGTGTCCAGTCACCCACCCTATGTCAGCTGTACACCAGTAAACGTCATTAGGCTTATAATCAAAAATATATTGATGTGTCATTGATGCATAAACCATATATCCACCTGTTGTATGTAAAACCCCTTTTGGTTTACCTGTAGAACCAGATGTGTAAAGAATAAATAACGGATCTTCAGCACTCATTTCCTCAGGGTCGCATTTAGTTGGAACAGAGGAAATTAATTTTTTGTAAGATACATCTCTTTCATTATTCCAATTTACTTGGTTGCCTGTTCTTTCAACTACAACACATTTTTTAACATTAGGGCATTGATCTAATGCTTCGTCAGCAATTTTTTTTAAAGGTATTATCTTTCCTCCCCTCACCCCTTCATCTGCGGTAATTAAATACTCTGACTCACAATCAGTAATCCTTGTAGCAATCGAGTCTGGTGAAAAACCACCAAAAATAATTGAGTGAACTGCTCCTATTCTTGCACAAGCTAGCATAACGTAAGCAAGCTCTGGAATCATTGTTAAATAAATTGTTACTCTGTCACCTTTCTGAACACCTAAACTTTTCAAACCATTTGCTACTTTACAAACATTTTGATGTAGTTCTTTATAAGATATTTTTTTCGAGTCAGCTGGATCATCACCTACCCAGATTATAGCAGTTTTGCTTGGATTTTTTTTAAGATGTCTATCAATACAATTAGCTGAAGCATTTAGCGTTCCATCATAAAACCATTTAATTTTAACTTCCTCTTTACTGTATTTAACGTCTTTTATTTTTGAATATTTTTTAATCCAAGTTATTCTTTTCCCTTCTTTAGCCCAAAATTTATCGTTTTCTTTGATTGAAAGTTTATATTTCTTTTTATATTTAGACTCGTTCACATAGGCATGGTTTGCCCAACTGTCTGAAACTTTTATTAAAGATTTCCCATCACCATCTTCTAGTAGCTTTGGTGCCTTGAAATTAAACTTTCTAGGTTTTGTTTTTCTTGATTTAGATTTTGATTTTTTTCTTCTTTTTGATTTAGATTTTCTTGTTTTTTTTACTCTTCTAGACTTCTTTCTAGATCTAACAATTTTTTTAGACTTTTTCCTTTTAGTCTTTTTGATTTTTTTTGATTTTTTTTTCTTTTTTTTTCTCTTAGCCACAATTTCTCCTAATTAAGATTTATTTTACCCATCTTATAAATAATTTTCCAGCTTTTAAAATCAATCGGCATAACTGATAATCTACTCTGTTTGATAAGAGGTAAATGAGAAATAGCCTTTGTTTTTTTAATTTTTTCAAGCGTAACAGGGTATTTTAGAAGCTCTTGGAACCTAACCTGGACGGCTACAAATCTTTTTTTTTTATCAGTTTTGTCAATAAATGCTTCTTTAATTACTTTTACTATGCCCACAATTTCTTTTCCAATATTCGAATGATAAAAAAAACAAAGATCACCCGTTTTCATGGCTTTTAAATTATTGGCTGCTTGATAATTTCTAACACCATCCCAAGCTGCTCCTTTTTTTCCAGCTTTTTTTTGTTGATGAATTGACCAAACGTCAGGTTCAGATTTCATTAACCAATATTGCATTATAATTTTAATCCAGGTCCTTTCATGTAAGGAGCGTTTTCATCAAGGGGCCACCTTGATTTTGCGGATACTGTGATATCATCAATCATATTTTTTTTAAACCTTTGTATACCTGCCCAAGCAATCATAGCAGCGTTATCACCACAAAATTTTAAATCTGGATAAATAGTTTCAAAACCCATTTCGTTAGACAAAATTGATAAATTTTTCCTTATAGATTCGTTGGCTGCAACTCCACCGGCTACTATTAATTGAAAATTTTCTTTTTTTGTTTTCTCTCTAAACATTTGAACAGCAACTTTAGTTTTTTTATAAAGAATTTTATTAATAGTATTTTGAAAAGAGGCTGCTAAATTATATTTTAACTTATCTTCCCCGTTAATTTTTTTTGACTCCCTTAGTACTGCTGTTTTAAGACCAGCAAAGGATAGGTTACAACCTGCTTTATTAATAATTGGCTCAGGAAGTTTAAAAAAATTTTTGTCTCCTAATTTTGAAAATTTTTCAACATTTGGTCCGCCAGGGTAACCCAAGTCTAACATTTTTGCTGTTTTATCAAACGCTTCTCCTAAAGCATCGTCGATTGTTGTTCCTAATTGTTCGTATTTATTTACATCTTTAACTATTAAAAACTGTGTATGACCTCCTGAAATTAATAGTAATAAGTAAGGAAACTTAATTTTTTTTTCCAAGCCAGGACTTAGCGCATGCCCTTCCAAATGATTCACCCCAATAAAAGGTTTATTAGAAAATGCAGCGATTGATTTTCCAATATTTAATCCAACAGTTAAACAAACAATCAAACCAGGCCCAGCAGTTGCTGCGACCCCATCAACTTGATCAATAGAAATTTTACTCTCTTTAAAAGCTGTATCAATAATGTATTCAATATTTTCTAAATGAGCTCTAGCAGCTAATTCAGGCACAACGCCACCAAATTTTTTATGTTCTTCGATTTGACTTGAAACTATATTAGATAGAATATCTGCAGTACCTTTGTCATTTTCTCTTATGACAGCAGCAGCTGTTTCATCGCAACTAGTTTCAATACCAAGAAAAGTTATTTTTTTTGCCATTATATGTTCAATTATTTAAATAGTATAATTTAGATCTTTCAAATATATAATCAATTTATGACTAAAATTACAATCGGCGCCAGAGGGAGCAAGCTTTCAATTGCCTATGTTGAAAAAGTGAAAAAGCTTTTAACTCTAAAAAATAATGATTTAAAAGAAGAAAATATAGATTTTAAAACTATCAAAACTTCTGGTGATATTAATCAAAATATAAAATTGTCTGAAATAGGCGGCAAAAATCTATTCTGTAAAGAAATTGAAGAGAAACTTTTAAAGAAAGAAATTGATATTGCTGTTCACTCATTAAAAGATATGGAGTCTATAGAAAATAGCAACCTTGTCATTGGCGCGTATATAAAGAGAAATGATTATAGAGATGTAATCATAAGCAATAAGATTAAATGCTTAGAAGATTTAAAAGGTAAAATAGTTATTGGCTCAAGTTCTAGAAGGAGAGAGTTACAACTTAAAAAAATTAATAAAAATATTTCTGTAACAAGTATGAGAGGAAATATTGATACTAGAATTAAAAAACTCGAAGAAGGTAAATTAGATGGCGTAATCTTAGCTGCAGCAGGAGTTAAAAGTTTAAATTTAGATGATAAAATAGGTCTTTCTTTTAAAAGTGAAGAAGTTTTACCAGCGGTAGGTCAAGGAATTATAGCTGTCCAATGCAATAAAAATGATGATGAAATTAAAAATCTTCTGAGAAATATTAATGATACAGAAACCGAAGTATGTGCAAAATCTGAACGTGCAATGTTACAAGCAATCAAAGGTGATTGCGAAACAGCTGTTGGTGGCTTAGCAATAATAGAAAATAATAATCTTAAATTTACAGCTCAATTATTTTCAGACTCAGGATTAAAAAGTTTTGAGTATGAGCTGATGGGCAAAACTAGTGAAGCAGTAAATATTGGAAAATCAGTTGGGGAAGAACTATTAAAGCTTGCAGGATCTGAATTTAAAAAAAAATGAATATATTAATTACAAGACCTTTAATAGAATCAGAAGATTTAATGGGAAAACTTTTTTCTCTAGGACATAAGATTGTCCACATCCCAACTCTAAAGATCTCAACATCTAATGCTAATCCAGTAGATGCAAAAAAATATGATGCGTTTATTTTTACAAGCGCCAATGCTATTAGAAATTTAAAATTAAATAATCAAGATAATAATAAAATATGTTTTTGTGTGGGCTCCATTACAGAAAAAATTGCAAGGCAAAAAGGATACAATAATACAATTTCTGCAGGTGGAACTGTAAACGCTTTAAAAAATATTATTTTAAATTCAGATCAAATTGATAAAAAAAAATCTATTGCTTATTTTTGTGGGGATTATATTTCTTCCAATCTAGATGTTGAGCTTAAAAATGAAGGTTTTCAGATTGATAAGATTATCAACTACACTTCTGAAAAAATTACTGACCTAAATGAGGAAAATAACAAAATAATAAACAATCATCCTCCTGACATAATTTTTATTTATTCCAAAAGAAGTGCTGAAAGCTTTATTGAAATAGTAAAAAAATACTCTCTTAATGGGCTGATGACAGAGTCTAGAGTATTATGTATAAGTGAAAAAGTTTTAAGTGTATTTAAAAGCACGGGATGGAAAAAATTAGAAGTTTTCCAACCAGGAGAAGA
>CACJNX010000017.1 GCA_902594835.1 uncultured Pelagibacteraceae bacterium
CTTGCTCAGAATAATCTGTTCTTGGTAAAAAAACCATTCCAACACAAATTCGTTTTTCTTCATCAAGAGTATGACCGGTTGATAAAATTTTTTCTTTAAAAAAATCTGGAGCTATCTCAATTTGAATCCCTGCACCATCACCAGATTTTCCATCGGCATCTACTGCGCCTCTATGCCAAATAGCTTTTAGTGCCTCGATACCATGTTCAACAATCTTCCTAGATTTTTTACCGTTAGTTGAGGCGATTAATCCTACACCACAAGCATCGTGTTCCATTTCTGCTTTGTAGTTAAAACTTTTTTCTAAAATTTGTTTATTTTTTTTGTAGTTTTCCATTTTTTAAGCTGCTTCTTCAGATTTATTTTTACTAACTTTTAATTTAAGATATTTTTCAATTTGTGTAGCAGCATCTCTTCCATCTCTAATTGCCCATACTACTAAAGATGCACCTCTTACAATATCTCCTGCTGCAAAGACACCGTCAAGATTAGTCTGCATTGTTTTCAAATCAATTTTAATTGTACCCCATTTAGAAATCACCAGTTCTTTGGCGTGAAATAATTTAGGTAAATTTTCTGGATCGAATCCCAATGATTTAATTACGAGATCGGCAGAAATTTTATATTCTGATCCTTGTTCAATTTCAGGTCTCCTTCTACCTGATGAGTCGGGTTCTCCCAATTTCATTTTATTTACTTCAACGGCCTCAACGTGTGTGCCACCAATAAAACTTTTAGGACTGGTTAACCAAACGAATTCTACACCCTCTTCTATTGCATTTCCTACCTCTCTTGCTGATCCAGGCATATTTTCTCGATCACGTCTGTATAAACATTTAACTGATTTTGCTTTTTGTCTTACTGATGTTCTGACACAGTCCATAGCTGTGTCACCTCCACCAATTACAACAACATTTTTTCCCTCTGCATTTAAAGTACCGTCATCAAATAATTTGACTTCATCACCCAACCCTTTTCTGTTGGATGCTGTTAAAAACTCCATAGCTGGAAAAATATTTTTAAGATTGTAACCGGGTATATCTATTTCTCTAGCTTTATAAACGCCAGTAGCAATCAAAATAGCATCGTGTTTTTCCTTAAGCTCGTACAAAGTTTTATTTTTACCAACTTCAAAATTCTGTACAAACTTTATACCGCTTTCTTTTAAAAGCTTTGTTCTTCTTTCAACGACAAACTTTTCTAACTTGAAATTTGGAATTCCATAAATCAATAATCCACCGGGTCTATCGTATCTATCGTAAATGGTAACTTGATAACCTGATTTTCTAAGTTCTTCAGCACAAGCCATACCTGCAGGGCCAGCGCCTATTATTCCAACGGACTGTTTTAATTCTCGTTTTACTTTAAAAGGTTTTACCCAACCTTTTTCCCATGCAGTATCTGTTATATACTTTTCAATTGAACCTATAGTGACCGTTCCATGTCCTGATTGTTCAATAACACAATTTCCTTCGCAAAGTCTGTCTTGTGGGCAAATCCTACCGCACACTTCTGGCATGTTGTTCGTACTTTGCGATACTTCGTAAGCTTCTTTAAGTCTGCCCTCTGCAGTTAATTTCAACCAGTCCGGAATATTATTACTTAAGGGGCAATGTATTTGGCAAAAGGGAACTCCGCATTGAGAACATCTACTTGATTGTTCTGTAGCTTTATTAGTAATGTAATCTTTGTAAATCTCATTGAAATCACCTTTTCTTTTTTTAGTATTTCTTTTTTCAGGCGTTTCCTGTTTAACATCTACAAATTTGAGCATTTTTTTTGTCATAGGTGAGTTAATTAAGTTAAGTTTTTATTGATTAACAGCTTTTAAAGGTCAATACTAGTTACCTATATTAAAAAAACCCTAAAAAATTAATGTCATTTCTTGCATACCTGATATGCATTTAAAATTGCCAATAAAAAAACAACCTTTAGTTTTAGTTTTAAAAAGTGATTGAAATATTTATCTTATCGTTGATTCAAGGTATCACTGAATTTTTACCAATAAGCTCGTCCTCTCACCTTATTTTAATCTCTGAAAAGTTAAATTTTAAAAATCAATCTTTATCTATCGATGTAAGCTTACATATAGGATCATTCATAGCTGTTTTATTCTACTTCAGGGAGGACTTAGTAAGTTTTATTAATAACAAAATTATTTTTTTTAAAATATTCATTTCTTCTTTGCCTGTAATGATAGTTGGTTATTTTTTAATAGAGACAGAAATTATAGGGAAAATTAGAAATATAGAAATAATTGCTTGGACAACTACCTTATTTGGAATTTTACTTTACATAAGTGATAAGTTTGAGTTAGAAAAAAATATTAAAGATAATCTTAATTATAAATCAATTATTTTTATAGGCTTTCTTCAGATTCTTTCCCTAATTCCAGGCGTAAGCAGATCAGGAATAGCTATTACAGCAGCAAGATTACTTAAATTCACAAGAGTGGACTCAGCAAAGATATCATTTTTATTGTCCATACCAATATTAGGCGCAGTTTCAATTTTTGGCTTAAAAAATTTATTAGTGTCTGAAGATGTGATTTTTACAAAGATAAATTTATTTTCAATTATTTTTTCTTTCCTCTTTTCATTAATAACAATAAAATTTTTTTTAAAGTATATAAATAAATTTAGTTTGAATATTTTTGTTTATTATAGAGTATTCTTAGGCTTGATACTTTTGAGTATTACTTATTTATAAAATGAAGGCTAGAAATGCGATGATAATAAATACTATTATAAAAAATAGAATCACAGATTTTTGTAATGATAAATTAAATAAAATTTTCATTAAAAAACTTATAAACTTTTTGCAAAAAAGATCAATTATTATGGTGCGCCTGCTAGGATTTGAACCCAGAACCTCCTGGTCCGTAGCCAAGCGCTCTATCCAGTTGAGCTACAGGCGCTGACTTAATAGTTTATTAATATATTATTTAAATTTGAATTGATACAAATTATTATATAAAAAATTATTTTATGTTTAAGAATTTAATTAATAATAGAAAAAAAGAGGAAAATCTCTTATTAAGCTTGATATTATCTTTTTTTCCTTTGGCTTTTATATTGGGGAACACGATAATAAATCTCACATTAATTTTTTTTATATTAATTTCTTTATACTCTTATAGATCGTTAATCTTTAAACTTAGATATAGTACACTGGATAAACTAATTTTTTCTTTTTTTGCTCTGATTGTATTTTCTGGAATTTTAAATGATATAAAGTTTTATATTGAACAAAATGATTTTTCTGTTTGGAGGGGGCCAATTTACACTTCGATTAAATCAATTTTTTTTTTAAGATTTTTTCTTCTTTATTTAATAATTAAATTTTTAATTGAAAACAAAAAAATAAATTTAAAATTCTTTTTTATTTCTGCTTCATTTTTTTCACTTTTCGTATGTTTAGATATTTTTATTCAAAGCATATTTGGCAAAGATCTTTTTGGCTATATTGCATCTGGCAGAAAATTAAGTGGGCCATTTGGAGAGGAATTAATTGCAGGTAGTTATATTCAAAGGTTTTCTTTATTCGCTTTTTTTGTTTTATTCTTTTTTCATAAAAAACTTAAAACAAAAAACTTCATAATTATAAATATTATTTTATTATTAATCTTTTTATTAGGAATTATTCTTGCTGGTAATAGGATACCTACGCTTCTTTTTATACTTGCAATTTTTTTAATTTTTTTAACTCAGAGAAAACTAATTAGGTTTTTGTTACCTATTTCTTTAATATTTATAATTGTTTTTTCAATTATTTATAATACAAACAAAACTGTTTCAGCGAATTTCGGAAATTTCAAATTACAATTAAAACAAATAACAACTTTTTTGGTTTCAGACAAAAAGGAATTAAATAAGGCTCCTTCATATATAAAACAATTTTCGACTTTTCACGAAACGTGGTTGATGAATAAATACTTTGGTGGTGGTATAAAGAATTTTAGATATCATTGCCATAAAAGACCAAATATTAAACCAGATTTTAACTTAGACACTAGATTTGAAAAAAGACAAGTTTGTAACATGCACCCCCACAATTATTATTTAGAAATATTAACCGAGACAGGGATATTTGGTTTATTTATTTTATTAGCAATATTTATAAAAATATTATTGTTAAATATTTCTTACAAAAATTTTTTTAAACTTAATGTTTTTCAAAGTTATCAATTATTACCTTTTTTTATTCTTTTCATTGTAGAAATTTTTCCAATTAAAAGCACTGGTAGTTTTTTCACAACTGCCAATGCTACCTATATTTTTTTGATTTTATCAATAACGATTGCAAGTTTGAAAAAATATAATTTAATTGCAAAGACAAGTTAAATAGTTAAATTATTGACTATGAGAAAGATTGTTATTACTTCAGCTGCAAGAACTGCTGTAGGTTCTCTTGGTGGCTCTCTAAAAAATATACCAGCAACAGATTTGGGCTCTGTTGTAATAAACGAGTGCATAAAAAAATCGTCTTTAAAAACTAATCAAATCGATGAGGTTATATTTGGTCAAGTTTTGACTGGTGGAACAGGCCAAAACCCAGCGCGACAAGCTGCTATTAAATCCGGTGTTCCTAAAGAGATCCCTGCTTATATAGTTAATCAAGTTTGTGGTTCGGGTATAAGGTCTATTGCGTCCGGCTTTCAAAGTATCAGCTCTCATGACTCTTCAATAGTTATTGCTGGTGGGCAAGAAAATATGTCTTTGGCTCCTCATGCAATTCATTTAAGAGATGGTAAAAAATTAGGTGACTCACAAATAATAGATACAATGATTAAAGATGGCCTTTGGGATGCATTTCATGGCTATCATATGGGTATCACAGCAGAAAACGTTGCTGAAAAGTTTCAGATTACAAGAGAGGAGCAAGATAAATTTTCACTAAAATCTCAAGAAAAAGCACTAAATGCTCAAAAACAAAATAAATTTAAAGAAGAAATAGTTAATTTTAAGATTAAATCTAAAAAAGCTGAAATAAATTTTATGAAAGACGAACATCCTAGAGAAAGTCTAAATATAGACGCTCTATCAAGATTAAAGCCTGTTTTTAAAAAAGATGGCACAGTAACTGCTGGAAACGCCTCGGGAATAAATGATGGAGCTGCTGCAGTTACAATGATGTCAAGTGAAGAGTCTGAGAAGAGACAAATTGAAAAATTAGTAACAATTAAATCGTGGGCAAGCTGTGGAGTAGATCCTGCTTTAATGGGTACGGGACCAATACCATCCTCCAAAAAAGCTTTGGAATTAGCAGGATGGAATATCAAAGATGTAGATCTGTTTGAAATTAATGAGGCATTTGCTGCTCAAAGTCTTGCGGTGTTAAAGACACTTTCAATTCCAGAAGAAAAAGTAAATGTTAATGGTGGGGCTATTGCTTTAGGACATCCTATTGGAGCTTCAGGTACAAGAATATTAGTTACACTTATACATGAAATGATTAAGCGTGATGTAAAAAAAGGTTTAGCAACTCTTTGTATCGGAGGTGGTATGGGTATTGCAATGTGTGTTGAGAGATAAATTGTTTTTCAATGGAACTTCCTGTTGTCAATCACCCTGATTATGTAGCTAAAATTAACGATGACAACAAATTTCCCATACAAAAATTTGGTGCTTTAGCGGATCATTTAATAAAAGAGAGAGTGGTAAAAAAATTTTTTATTCCTCAAGAATGCTCTACTGAAACAATGAAAACATCACATTCATTGGAATATATAAATCATATTAGAAATAAGACTTTAGATATTAAACTTCAGAAAAAAATTGGCTTTCCAATCAATGATAGTGTTGTGAGAAGATCTTTCGTTGCAACTGGTGGGACTGTTCTTGCAAGTAAGCTTGCTCTAGAGTCAAAGCTAGCATGTAATACCGCAGGTGGAAGTCATCATGCTACATTTGATTGTGGCGCTGGTTATTGTGTCTTTAACGATGTAGCTGTAGCAGCAAATTACTTAAAAAATAAAAACTACGCTAAAAAAATACTTATAATCGATTTAGATGTACACCAAGGAAATGGTAATTCAGAAATATTTAAAAATGATACAAATATTCTAACATTTAGTATGCACTGTGCGTCCAATTACCCAGCAAAAAAATCGAAGAGTGATATTGATATTGAACTCAAAGAAAAAATGGAAGACGAGGAATATTTAAATATTCTTCATAAAAATTTAAAAGAACTTAATAAAAATAAGTATGATTTTGTATTTTATGTAGCTGGAGTTGACATTCATTTTGAGGATCGATTAGGCAAACTAAAAATTACTGACAATGGAATTAATAAAAGAGATCAAATAGTAATTGAAAATTTTTACACAAAAAATACTCCTTTATGCGGTGTTTTAGGTGGAGGCTACAATAAGAATTTTGAAAAACTTATTGAACTTCATTCAATGTTACATAAAAATTGCGCTAAAATTATTTAAACTCAGCCTCAAGTACCATTTGATAGGAGTTCCAGGGTATGAGGCCGAGCTTAGGTTTAAAATACTTAAAATTTAAAAAAAATTAATTCTATAAAATGACGCGCTACGATTTAAGCTGTGACAAGTTCTCAAAAAATTTTAAACTCTCTGGATTGGCTATTGCCTCTTTATTATTGATAGTTTCCCCATGAATTACTTTTCTAACCGCTAGTTCAACTATTTTACCGCTTTTTGTCCTAGGAATTTCCGGCACCTTAATAACTACTGAAGGAACATGTTTTGGGGAGCAGTTTTTTCGAATTTTTGATTTAATTATTTTTATTTTTTCATCATCTAATTCTTCATTATTTTTTGTAGTAATAAATAAGACAATCCTTACGTCATCGTTATAATCTTGCCCAACAACTAGCCCTTCAGTAATGAAATCAATGTCTTCAACTTGCTGGTAAATTTCTGATGTGCCTATCCTAACGCCTCCGGGATTTAACGTAGCATCAGATCTTCCTCTCATAATAAAACCATTATTCATAGTTCGCTCAATGAAATCACCATGATGCCAAATATTTTTAAATTTATCGAAATAAGCTTTATGATATTTTTTTCCATCATCATCTCCCCAAAACTTTACAGGCATAGATGGAAATGGTTTTTTAACTACAAGCTCCCCTTTTTCTCCATCTTTTACACTTTTCCCCTCATTGGTAAAAACATCTACATCAATACCTAGGCTCTGGCCTTGAATTTCTCCCATGTATACATTCGAGTAAAGGTTTCCTAAAACTAAACAGCCAACTAAATCTGTTCCTCCTGCAATAGATGCAAGGTGAACATCTTTCTTTAAATTTTCATATACGTATTTAAAACTTTCCTCAGCTAAGGGAGAGCCTGTTGAAGTTATTATTTTTATTGAGCTTAGGTCTAAATTTTTACTATTATATTTTTCATTCTTTAAATGATCGATGTATTTAGCGCTTACTCCAAAAAGATTAATTTTCTTGTTTTGACAATATTCTAAAAGTACATCTATTTTTGGATAAACAGGTGCCCCATCGAATAAAAATATCGAAGAACCTGTTGCTAATCCTCCAACCAACCAGTTCCACATCATCCAGCCCGTAGTAGTATAATAAAATAATTTTTCATTATCCCTGATATCGCAATGAAGCATGAATTCTTTATTATGTTCAATTAAAACGTTTCCAGCTCCATGTGTTATACATTTTGGTTTTCCAGTAGTTCCACTTGAATAGAGAATATAAATAGGATGATTAAATTCAAATCGTTCAAAAGTTTCATCCATTTTTTCTTTTTCTAAAACCTCATCAAAATTTATATAATTTTGCAGATTAATCTTTTCTTTCTTATTATATGCAAACACTAAAGTTTTTTTTATTGAAGGAATTTGCTTCAAAATATTTTCAATTTTTTCAAGAATATTAATTTTTTTACCATTATAAAAATAGTGATCACTAGTAATTAAAATACTAGGTTCAATTTGTTTAAATCTATCTACAACTCCTTGGGTTCCAAAGTCTGGGGAACATGACGACCAGATAATTCCATTTTTTGCACAAGCTAAGAAACCTATTATAGATTCAATTTTATTTGGGACATAAGCAGCAACACGATCTCCTTTTTTTAAACCTATAGATTTTAGGTAGTTAGAAAATTTACAAACCTTAGTATAAAGTTGTTTCCAAGAAATCTCTTCTTCAAACCCTTTCTCGGATAAAAAACTTATTGCTATCTCTGATGACTTTTTCTTAAGAATATTTTCAGAATAATTTAATTTAGAATCTGGGAAGAAATTAGTTTTATTAAATATCTTATTATATTTAATTATTTCTTTTCCTTTATCTCCAATAATCTTTGAATAGTCCCAAAACTTTGACCAAAATTCCTCTGGATGATCTACTGACCATTTCCACAAATTTTTGAAATTATAGTTCGATTTTATATTTATATATTTTGAAAAATCCTCAAGAAGAGATTCTCTTTTTATTTTACCAGAGGGTTCCCACAGAAATTTTTCCATAAAAGCTAGCTTAGCTTTTATTTTTTTATCTTAATAGATATTTTTTAAGAATAATTTTCTGAACTAAAACTGCTCTATTTGTTTTAATATCTCTTTTTTTAAATAAAAAGTTTATTAACCAACGCATGTCACATATGAATAAAACTAATTGACGAAAAAAAGCAGAAAATGTGACAAAAATTGATCTTATCCGACTATTTGCCCTATTCTTTAATGTTTATTAATTATTTATTTTTTAATATGTTCCACCCAGTTTATAATAGCTAATTATGGCTCAGAATATTTCAGTTCCAGATATAGGGGATTTTAAAGACGTAGAGGTCATAGAAGTTTTGGTTAAACCTGGGGACCAAATAAACAAGAATGATCCCATCGTCACAATCGAGAGCGACAAGTCAAGCGTGGAAATACCTTCTCCTGCGGCTGGAGAAATTAAAGATTTAAAAGTTAAAATTGGAGATAAAGTTTCAGAAGGAAGTGTATTAGCAACAATAGAAAATGGTCAAGCTGCCTCGGCTTCAAAAGAAAAAAAAGTAGTTAAAGAAGTTCAAACTCAAGAAAAACCAAGAACTAATGGCGAAGTAAATCAGGTAAGACAAGTTAAGAAAGTCTTTGCTGAACCAGCCTCAAAAGATGATATTGATCCTATTGAAACAAATGAATGGATAGATTCTCTCAATTCAGTCATTGAAAATGACGGTTCTTCACGAGCAAGTTACTTATTAAACAAAGTTATCGATCAAGCTTATAAATCTGGTCTTGTTCTTCCTGATACTAGAACAACTCCTTACATAAATACTATTCCTCCAGAGGCTGAGATTAAATCACCAGGTGATCAAAATATTGAAAAAAAAATCCGGGCATATGTGAGGTGGAACGCGGCAGCAATGGTAGTTAAGGCAAATAAAAAAAGTCCTGAACTAGGCGGTCACATCGGTACTTTTGCATCAGCAGCCACACTTTACGATGTGGGAATGAATCATTTTTGGAGAGCAAAGAATAATAAATTTGGTGGAGACTTAATCTATTTTCAAGGACACTCAGCTCCAGGAATGTACGCAAGAGCTTTCTTAGAAGGAAGACTTACTTCAAAACAATTAGATGGTTTTAGGCAAGAAGTTAATAAAGGAGGTTTGTCCTCATATCCTCACCCTTGGTTGATGCCAAAGTTCTGGCAGTTTCCAACTGTATCTATGGGTCTTGGACCTATCATGGCCATCTATCAAGCAAGATTTTTAAAATATCTTATCAATAGAGGATTAGTTAAAGATGAGGGAAGAAAAATTTGGGTGTTTCTTGGTGATGGTGAAATGGATGAACCAGAGTCACTTGGTGCAATTGGTTTAGCTGCTCGTGAAAAATTAGATAATTTAATTTTTGTTGTTAATTGTAATTTACAAAGACTGGATGGTCCTGTTAGAGGAAATAGTAAAATTATTCAGGAACTAGAGGGTAGCTTTAGAGGTTCGGGTTGGAACGTAATAAAAGTTATATGGGG
>CACJNX010000018.1 GCA_902594835.1 uncultured Pelagibacteraceae bacterium
ATTGAATATTGCTTCCGTAGAGAGCGATAAACCAGTTAATATTATAGCGGTAAGTAAAACCTTCACTTTGGAGCATATAAAACCTCTAATAAATTATGGACACAACCACTTTGGTGAGAATAAAGTTCAAGAAGCATTAGCAAAATGGTCAGATCAAAAAAAAAATAACCATAATTTAAAACTTCATATGATTGGTAAATTACAAAGCAATAAAGCAAAAGATGCTGTAAGGCTTTTTGATTATATCCATTCTGTCGATAATCAAAAACTTGCTGATGCTTTAGCAAAACATCAAAACAATTTTAATAAAAGTCTAAAATATTTTATACAAGTAAATATAGGTAACGAAATACAAAAGTCAGGCATACCAGTCGGAGAATTAGATGCTTTCTACAATTATTGCACAAATGAGATAGGTTTAAAAATTATTGGGTTGATGGTAATTCCACCTTTAGATGATAACACTGAAAAATACTTTAAATCTTTAAATCAATTAAATAAATCACTTGCACTTGAAAATTTAAGTATGGGCATGTCAGCTGATTACTTAGAGGCAATTAAAAATGGTTCTAACTTTGTTAGAATCGGTAGTTCTATCTTTGGGCCACGATCTTAATAGTGGTATTATTTTTCAACTCTTTTAAAACTTTTATAAGGTGTATTTTTTTTAACGCAACGCAACCTTCAGTTTTTTTATAATTTCGTTTTGAGACATGTATAAAAATCGCACTGCCTTTATTTTTAATTATGGGACTCATATTATAGTTTAAAACTAATATAATATCGTAAATATTTTCTTTTTTATAAAGTTTTTCATGACTATAATTAAAGGGAAGTTTTATAAGTTTGTTATATTGATTTGATCTGACATCATTGCACCAACCCATATTTTTTCTAATTATAATTTTCTTAAGTTTTGTCTTAATCTTTTTGACTCTATCTTTCCGGTATAAAACATACTTAGCTTTATATATACCTTTAGGAGTTATTAAATCGCCCTCTTTTGTTTTATTACCAATTCCTCTTTTACCTATGGCGCATTTTGCTTTATAATTATTAAAAGTAAGGTATTTTTTATTGATTAATATATGCACAAGTTTACCGTTTTAATTTTAGGTTCTCCTTCTTTTTTTTCAACATTAAATGAATTAAAAATGTTTTTAAAGTTTAATCCTATATCAGAAACACAAAATGATAATTTTGATATCATTCTTTTTCATACGGAGTGTAATCAAAATAAAAAACAACAAGATTTTATAGCTAATCACAATAGTGTAAAAATATGTGCAGGAAAAAAAAAAGACTCGCAAGATAATTTTGATGCTTTTTTAGAATTACCAACAACTTTAAAAGAAATTAACTCAGTTGTAGAGAGCACAGTAGCAAAAAAAACATTCAACAAAAACTCTTCGATAGAGGTAAAAAATTACCTATTAAATAAAAATGAAAAAAAATTATCTAAACTCAATAAATTTATAACTCTTACAGAAAAAGAAGTTCAACTTCTTGAACTATTCCTTAATAACAAAAAACCAATTTCAAAAGACAATATTTTATCTTCCGTTTGGAATTATTCTTCAGATGCTGACACACATACAGTTGAAACACATATTTATAGATTGAGAAAAAAAGTTACAGATAAATTTATGGATGAAAAATTTATTCTTAATAACAAGAATGGTTATTACTTGTGAAAAAAAGAAATAAGATTGCAAAAGATCTTTTTACAGCAAAGTACAGAAAAAGAGTTGTTAAACCAAAAAAAGGTAAAGGAAGTTATAGAAGAAAAAAATCTAATTCAGATTATGCTTAAAATATGCAATAGTTAAATTAACTGCTTCATTTAACTTTTTTCTATTTTTACCTTTACCACTTTCATTAGTAATACATTTTTTTCTTGCTGCTTTTCTTGATATTTCAGTTCCACTATATAATCGAAATTTGCCATCTGGCATTCTAACTATTGGATCATGTCGACATCCATTGACTGCAACACCTTTACCAATTTCTCCTTTAGTACTAAAAAAGTGATTAGCTTTAGGAATAACAACTAGTTTTACTTTGTTACCTTTTTTTAATAATTCTTGTTCAAGGATTTTACATGGTTCAACGTAATAATGGCTTTCTTCTCCTTTTATAATTAAAACTGGAAAATTTAATTTAACTGGTTTTTGAAATAAATTACATCCTGGCTCGGCTGAAGCTATAGCTTTCCAGGCATTTGGGTTTATATCATTATATGGAGCGCCGATGGTTTTTAGCACCTGTTGCGCACCGTAACTAAAACCTGTGTAAAAAAATTTTTCTTTATCAAATCTCTCATCTTTAATTAAAATTTTTCTTAACTCATTTGCGTAATTTAAAGCATCTGGAAAACGCGTTTTTTCATTTGCTGTAACAGGTTTTTTGTAGAATGCATCAATAGCAGCGACTGCAAAACCTTGTTTAGTACCTTCTTTTATAATTCTTTTTGAATATTCATCAGTTGCTCCATCTTGAATTTTCTTGCCATCCCTCGTACTACCATGTTGAGTAATAATCAAAGGTAATTTTCCTGTGATTTTTTTAGGAAAAGAAATTTCTACTAAAACTTCTGAATGATTTGGAAATTTTTCATCAGTGCTATTAAATTTTAAATATTCTGCAGCCGAAACATTTAGAAAAATTAAATAGAAAAAAATTGTTATGTATTTGATCAATTCAGTCTAGCTCCTATTATTTGAATAACTTTTGATGACATTTCTGTTCCTATTTCTAAACTCTCTTTAATTGATTTGTTATTTATTAATCCATGAAGAAAACCACCCGCAAATAAATCTCCCGCACCTGTTAAATCTTTAATTTTGAGGTTATTCTTAGCAGAACATTCCACAACTTCATTCTTATTTATTGCAACAGCACCTTTATTTCCGCGAGTAATGATGATTAATTTATTTATGTTTTTAGCAAAATTAATCACTTCATCAAATTTTTTAACATCAATTAAAGTCATTATTTCTTGTTCATTTGCAAATGTGATATCTAATTTATTTTTAACTAATTCTAAAAAATGAGGTTTGTGTCTTTCAACGCAGAACAAGTCTGATAATGACATCGCAACTTTATTGGAATTACTTATTGCTTTTTCAAATGCTTTCTTTGGTTCTCCTTCATCCCAAAGATATCCCTCAAGAAATAAAATTTCACTGTTCTTTACTGCACTTGTATCAATATCGTTTTCATTGATTTTTCCCGCAGTCCCAAGGAAAGTTACCATCGTTCTCTCAGAGTCAGGCGTAATTAATATCAAACAAGTCCCAGTAGGTATGACTTCTTTTTTTTTAGAGTAAAAGAATTGTACGTTTTCTTTTCTTAAACCTTCTTCATATTTATTACCTAAATCATCATCACTAACTTTTCCAATAAAGCCAACTTTGTTTCCAAGTTGTGAAAGACCTACTATTGAGTTTGCTACTGATCCACCAGAAACCGTTTCTTCAATTTTAAGAGTAGATAATAGTTTTTTAAATTCAGCTTCATCAACAAGCTTCATTGTACTCTTCGTTAAATTATTTTGAGTAATAAATTTTTCCTCAACTTTACAGATTACATCAACGATAGCGTTGCCAATTCCTAAGATTTTCATTTATGCTTTTTTTGTCTTAATAGGTTTTTTTCTATTTGGATAACAGCTTTTACAAATTTTACAAGTTATTCCATAGCAATCTCGGGCTTTACAATATTCTCTTCCGTACCAAATTATTTGTAAATGTAGTCTGTTCCAATATTTTTTAGGAAAAATTTTCTTTAAATCTTTTTCTGTTTGAATAACATTTTTTCCATTAGTTAAACCCCATCTTTGAGCCAATCTATGAATATGCGTATCCACTGGAAATGCGGGAAAACCAAAGCCTTGAGACATGACAACACTCGCAGTCTTGTGACCTACGCCAGGTAATTTTTCCAATTCCTCATAAGTACTAGGTACTTTGCCTTTATATTTTTCAACTAAAGTTTTAGATAAATAAAATATACTTTTAGCTTTTACTCTAAATATTCCTATTCTTTTTATTAACCTCTCAATTTTTTTTCTGCCAAGTTTTACAAAATGATGAGGTTTATTATATTTTGGGTAAATATCTTTTGTAACATTATTTACATTTACATCGGTACATTGAGCTGAAAGCAATACAGAAATTAAAAGTGTAAAAGTATTTTTATAATTTAAAGGTATGGGAACTTTAGGATAAGTTTTGTCCAATATCCTTAAAATAATTTTAGCTTTTTCTTTATTATTCACTTAAAGTTAAGAAGATCTCTCATAGAATAAAGACCTGCTTTTTTAGACATCAGCCAAGAAGCAGCAGTTAATGCACCTTCAGAATATAAAGCTCTGTCAAAAGACTCGTGATTAAGTTTTATGATTTCTTTCCCACTAGAAAATCTTACCTCATGTTCACCAATGACTTCTCCTTTTCGAATTGAATTAAAATTTATTTTTCTTGAATAAGGAAAAGTTTTCTTATTTAAATATTTTTTTCCGATTAAGTTATAAAAATTTTTTTTCTTTCCATCAGCTATTCCTTTGCCTAACATTAATGCTGTTCCCGATGGATAATCAATTTTATGTTTGTGATGAACTTCATATACTTTACTTAAAAAAGTGTTTCCCAGAGATTTTGAAGCGATTTCAGTTAAATACATTAATAAATTTACCCCTAAACTCATGTTACCAGCTTTAAGTATAGGAATTTTTCTAGAAAACTTTTTTATTAAATTTTCCTCTTTTTTGGAAAAACCTGTTGTACCAATAACGACTCTTTTTTTTAATTTAGATGCAATTTTAAGTATTTCTAATGTGCATTTAGGAACAGTAAAATCTATTATCACACTAGATTTTTTAAATGCTTCAACACTGTTTTTATATGGTTTTAAACCAGCAATTTTTTTGTTTATTAATCTGTTCTCTGTCAAAGAGACTAATTTAAAGTTTTTATTTTTTTTGGATGATTTGATGAGCTGTTGACCCATTCTTCCCATACATCCAGAAATAGATAAATTTATTTTTCTCATAAATTAATTAGATAAATGATTACAATAATAACTAGAGTAATTATAGCCCAAATAGATAAATTTCTTAAAAATTCTTTTAATTTATAATTTGTAGATAAAAAACTCGGTAAAATTAAAATTAATACTGCAATTAAAAATATTGCAGACATAATTTGATCAGTAGTCATTTAGATTATGAATTTCTCCAAAACCTTTTGGCTTTTTCAAAAAAGCTTTTAATCACTGGATCAGGTTTATTGCTTTCAATTTTATTAAATTCCTCAAGGATTTCTTTTTGCTTTTTAGTCAATGACATGGGAACTTGAGTATTAATTCTTATATATAGATCTCCAAAAGCACTTCCTCTTAAAACTGGCATACCCTTTCCTCTTAATCTAAACTGCTTACCATGTTGCGTACCTGCAGGAATTTTTATTTTTGATTTACCACCATCAATAGACGGTACTTCAACTGAAGTTCCAAGTGCTGCATCTGTAAAAGAAATTGGAAGTTCGTAATACAAATTTTCGTCGGCTCTCTTAAATATATCGTGATTATCTATTGATATAAATAAATATAGATCTCCACTGGAACCACCTTTTGATCCAGCTTCGCCTTTACCAGATACTCTAATTCTTGTACCATCATCAACACCCTTTGGGATTTTTACAGTTACATTTTCACTTGATTGAACTTTTCCATTACCACTACATTTATTACAAGGATCATTAATCATTTCTCCATACCCGCTACATTGAGGGCAAGTTTGTTGAACAGTAAAAAAACCTTGATTGGTTCTTACTTTTCCTCTTCCAGAACAATAATCACATCTAACAGGTTTTGAGCCTTTTGCAGCGCCACTACCTGAACAAGAAGAACAAGCTTTGTAAGTTGTGTACTTAACATTTTTTTGAACACCGCTGTAAGCCTCTTCTAAATCAATGCTTACATCGTATCTAAGATCATTTCCTCTGTTACTCGATCTTCTTGAGGAGCCTCCTCCACCAAAATCGCTAAAAAAGTCCTCAAAAATATCTGAGAAAGATGAAGTATCAAATCCACCAAAACCTTGGCCGCCTCCACCAGCTCCTTCAAAAGCTGCGTGACCAAACTGATCATAGTTAGCTTTTCTCTTTTCATCTGAAAGAATATGATAAGCTTCACTAGCTTCTTTAAATTTTTCTTCTGAAGTTTTGTCACCCTTAGTTTTATCGGGATGGTATTTAAGTGCTAGTTTTCTATAAGCTTTTTTAATATCGTCTTTGGATGCGGATCTTGGAACACCTAAGACATCATAACAATCTCTTTTAGCCACAGGACGTCTCCTTTATTTTCTTAGGCGCTTTTTTCTTTATCTTCTTCTTTTTCTTTTTCTTTTACGTCTTCAAAATCAGCATCAACTACATTATCTTTGTCGTTAGGTTTTGCATCTTTAGGTGCATCTGATTGACCTGCCCCTGGTTTTTGTTGACTTTTATAAACTGCTTCACCTAATTTCATTGAAACTTGTATTAAGCTCTGCGTTTTTTTCTTAATATCTTCAGAATCAGTTCCCTCTAAAGATTTCTTTAGATCAGAGATACCGTTTTCGATAGCTTTCTTTTCTTCGGCTGAAACTTTATCTCCATGTTCTTTTAAACTTTTTTCTGTAGAAAAAATTAGACTATCTGCTTGGTTTCTAGCATCAACAGATTCTCTTTTCTTTTTATCGGCTTCTTTGTTTGCTTCAGCGTCTTTTACCATCTTATTTATTTCTTCATCGGATAATCCGCCAGAAGCCTGAATTTGTATTTTTTGTTCTTTACCAGTTCCTTTGTCTTTAGCTGATACATTTACGATCCCGTTTGCATCGATATCAAATGTTACTTCAATTTGAGGGGTTCCTCTTGCAGCTGGAGGTATACCTACTAATTCAAAGTTACCTAAAATTTTATTGTCTGCTGCCATCTCCCTTTCACCTTGCAGAACTCTGATTGAAACAGCAGGTTGATTATCTTCTGCAGTTGAGAAAACTTGACTTTTTTTAGTTGGTATTGTCGTATTTTTCTCAATTAATTTTGTTGATACACCGCCTAAAGTTTCTATACCTAAAGAAAGAGGTGTCACATCTAAAAGCAATACATCTTTAACGTCACCTTGTAACACTCCACCTTGAATAGCAGCGCCCATAGCAACAACCTCGTCTGGATTTACGCTTTTGTTCGGCTCTTTTCCAAAAAAGTTTTTAACTGTTTCTATAATTTTAGGCATTCTTGTCATACCACCAACAAGAACAACTTCATTGATTTCTGCTGCTGAAAAACCAGAGTCTTTCAAAGCAGTTTTACATGGCTCTAAAGTTCTATCGACTAATCCTTGAACCAAAGCTTCTAGTTTTGCTCTAGTAAACTTTAAATTTAAATGTTTAGGACCAGTTTTATCAGCTGTTATAAATGGTAAGTTTATTTCTGTCTGTGCTGCAGAAGAAAGTTCTATTTTTGCTTTTTCAGCTGCCTCTTTTAATCTTTGAAGTGCAAGTTTATCAGATTTTAAATCTATTCCATTATCTTTTTTGAATTCACTTGCAAGGTATTCTACAATTGCATCATCAAAGTCTTCACCACCTAAGAAAGTATCTCCGTTTGTTGACTTAACTTCAAAAACCCCATCTCCAATTTCTAAGATTGATATGTCAAATGTTCCACCACCTAAATCATATACAGCGATTTTTTTTCCACCTTTTTTATCTAATCCATAAGCCAAGGAAGCTGCCGTAGGTTCGTTTATAATTCTTAAGACTTCTAAACCAGCTATTTTTCCAGCATCTTTCGTTGCTTGTCTTTGTGAGTCATTAAAATAAGCTGGAACAGTTATTACAGCTTTTGTAACTGCTTGACCTAAATACTTTTCTGCTGTCTCTTTCATTTTTTGTAATACAAAGGCAGAAATTTGTGCTGGTGAATATTTTTTTCCCTTTCCCTCAACCCAAGCATCACCATTGTCTGATTTAACGATTTTATAAGGAACTTTCGAAATATCTTTTTGAACCGAGGGTCCATCAAACTTTCTTCCTATAAGTCTTTTAGCAGCAAATATCGTATCTCCTGCGTTAGTCACAGCTTGTCTTTTTGCAGGCTGACCAACTAATTTCTCATCTTTTTCTAAAAAGGCAACTACAGAAGGTGTAGTTCTAGCTCCTTCTGCATTTTCTAAAACTTTTGCTTGCGATCCATCCATTATGGCTACGCATGAATTTGTTGTTCCTAAATCTATTCCAATTACTTTGCTCATTAATTAATCCTTTTGTTATTTTTATATGGGTGTTATTTTTCTATCTACAAGGCTATTTTTCCTCTTTTTTATCTTTATTTTCCTGACCTTTAGACGGTTTTTTTGATACAGCAACTAAAGCAGGTCTTAGCAGTCTATCTCCAATCTTATATCCAGGCTGTATCTCTTGAAGAATGGTGCCTGGTTCAGTTTTATCATCTTCTATTTCGGTCATCGCCTGATGAAAATTTGGATCAAATTTTTTTTTGTGAACTTCAATTTTCTTAATATTATTTTTTTCAAATATTGAAATTAGATCCTTTTCTATAATCGTAAGGTTTTCTAAAAACTTATCCAAATCTTTGTTGTCCTTCAGTTTTTCATCATTTTTTATTGCTTCTTTTGCTCTTTGAAGATTATCTAATGATGATAAACTTTCTTTAGCAAAATTGAACGAACCAAATTCAAACGCATCTTTAATTTCTTTTTCAAACCTTCTTCTTTGATTTTCAATTTCTGCTAACGATCTTAATAGTTTTTCTTCAGTTTCTTTTAATTTTTCCTCTACAGTTTTTTTGTTCACTTCTTTGTTATTATTTTTTTCAGAAGTGTTAGCCGTTTCCATGTTCTCATTCTGATCAATCTCTTGATCTTTTTTAGCGTTTTTTTCTTTATTATTAGGGTTCATTTAACTTGCTATATAGGGAGTACTTATTAAATTACCAGAGTAGATATGAAAAAAATTTTGATAGGCACACATAATATTGGAAAATTCAAAGAAATTGCTTATTTAATATCAAAAAAATATAAAAAAATTTCACCAATCTCATTAAAAATTAAAAGCCCAAAAGAGACAGGAAAAACATTTATTTCCAATTCTAGGCTAAAGGTTAAATTTTTTTCAAGGTACGTTAATTATCCAGTTATATCTGATGACTCAGGTTTATGCATCAGAGCGCTTAAGAATAAGCCAGGAATTTATTCCGCTAGGCTAGCAAAAAAGCATGGAGGTTTTTTAAAGGCAATGAAATTTATATTAAAAAAAATGGAAAAAGTTAAAAATAGAAAAGCTGTATTTGTATGTAGTCTTTCTTACCAAGATAATAAAGGAAAATTATTTTCAGTAGAGGGTAAGCTTAATGGAATTATTTCAAAAAAAATATTAGGTAAAAAAGGTTTTGGGTACGACCCTATTTTTATTCCCATTAAACAAAACAAAACATTCGGACAAATGTCT
>CACJNX010000019.1 GCA_902594835.1 uncultured Pelagibacteraceae bacterium
CGCCGCTTGCTAACCAGCCGCCTCCCCATTGCCAGCCCATAGAAATTGGATAAATAATTCCAGCCATAATCGCAGCGAAAATAAAGAAAGGCCAGATCTTAATTCTTTCTGCCACTGCTCCGGATACTATTGAAGCCGTTGCACACACGAACATTGTTTGAAAAAACCAGTCCGAATATCCTGAATAACCTGTTCCAGCATCAGAACTGTCAGTCCAAATTGAAAAAGATCCAACGTAACCGCCTTCTGGTACGCCATAAGCCAAATTATAACCGATTAAGAAAAATACGAGTGAGCATATAGCGAATTTACCTATATTTTTCGCGGCAATTGTCGATACACTCTTTGTGGTCACTAAACCGCTTTCAAGCATACAAAAGCCAGCTGCCATGAAAGCAACCAGTACTCCACCCAAATAAAATCCTAATGAATTAAAAATATATTGTCCCTCTTGAGACATTGTAGTTTCTGCGAAGCTTTGTGAGCTTATAAGCAAAGCAGAAATACAACCTAAAAAAATGAATGTTAATTTTTTCATGTTTCCCCCTTTTTTTTTTGATCTTGATATCAAATTTCAAAGATTAGAAGCATGATTTAAATGCATAAGAGACTTGTAAATAAAATAAGGCCTGGACGGGGGATCCGAACCAGGCCTTATAATTTTTCCCAACTAACGAGGGAGGGAATTTTATTTAGTCTCTTATACCGTAAGCTATTACACCGACTTCTGCTTTGTCAGTTCCTAGTCTTTCAGCTTCTTTGCTTATTCTTAATCCAATTGTATTTTTAATAATTTGGAAAACAATAAACGAGACTATGAATACGAATACCACAACTGAGATAGTTCCTAGGAATTGTGCTCCGAAAGTAACATCACCGTTTGTTAATGGCACTGCTAATGTACCCCATACACCAGCTACTAAGTGTGCTGGTATGGCACCTACTACGTCGTCAATTTTCATTTTGAACAATAGTTTTGTTGAGAAGTACATTAATACTCCAGCTATCGCTCCAATGAAGATTGCAGCTAACGGACTTGGTGTTAATGGCTCTGCTGTAATACCCACTAATCCGGCTATCGCGCCGTTTAGCATCATTACTACGTCAGTTTTACCACCAATTAATCTTGATACAGTTGCAGCAGCTAATACACCGCCACCTGCAGCTAAGTTCGTATTGATATAAATTGTTGCTACTGAAGACACGTCTTCAAGTGTTCCAGCGGCTAATTGCGATCCACCATTAAAACCGAACCAACCTAACCAAAGTATAAATACTCCTAAGGTTGCTAATGGAATAGATGATGCCGCAAAAGGCGCCATAGGCTTAGCTTCTCCTCTGCTTGAGAATCTGCCTGATCTAGCACCAAGAACGATGGCACCAGCTAAAGCAGCGGCTCCTCCAGCAGCATGTACCAGTGTAGAACCAGCAAAATCAGAGAATCCTGCTACGGATAACCATCCGCCACCCCACTGCCAACCCATTGAAATTGGATAGATAATTCCAGTTAAAATTGCGGCAAATAAGAAAAATGGCCAAATCTTAATTCTTTCAGCTAACGTACCAGATACGATTGACATTGTAGTGGCACAGAACACCATTTGGAAAAACCAGTCAGATCCATCTGAATAGCCTGTCTCAAGTTTTGATGCATCACTCCACGGTGTGAATGTACCGATATACCCACCTTCTGGAATACCGTAAGCTAAATTATAACCAACCAGCCAGAACATTACTCCAGCGATCGAATAAAGACCTATATTTTTTGCACAGATTGCTGATACAGACTTTGATGTTACTAATCCTGACTCTAACATTGCAAAACCTGCGGCCATCCACATGACCAAGAAACCTGACATCAAAAATAATATAGTATTAAATATGTATTGTACTTCTGCAGACACTGTGGTTTCGGCATAACCTAAACCAGCAAAACCAAAGTATATGGCTGTACCTGCTAAAAAGTAACCAATGTATTTTTTCATAAGTTCTCCCTTGTTGAAGGCCTTATAAAATTTATAAGTTTAAATTAGTATTGATATGTCTTAATTTGAGCTATGCAGTTTTTGCAAGTAGCTAGCCCCTATTTGAGATTATCAAATAAGGGCTAAATAAACGTTTATCGATTAAACATTTCTTTTAAGCTTTTAGCAGGTAAAAACTTTACTTTTTGTGATGCAGCGATTTGAATTGACTCACCTGTTCTAGGATTTCTTCCTACTCTAGCTTTTCTCTTTGCTACTTTGTAAGTACCAAAACCAGCTATCTTAACAGTATCGTCATTTTTCAAAGCATCTAAAATTATAGTCGTTATTGAATCAAAAGTTCTTTCAGCATCAGCTTTACTCTGACCCAAAGTTGACGATATTTTCGCTACTAGTTGTTTTTTATTCATTTTATGCCCCTTTATTGGTTAATTTATAATCTGCAGAAAAACCTAATAAAATCAATGTTTTTTTGGTGTTTCACGTAAATGTTAACACAATATATTGTGCCTCAAAAAGTGTTGATTTTATTGACTTTTTTAGCTTAAAAAAGTGGCTTAAAACAAGCCTAAATCTTTAAGGTCATTAAATGTTGTGAAAAACATCAAAGAAAGTAGCAAAAATAACCCGATTCGAAAAAAACCTTCTTGAGTTTTTTGAGTTAAAGGACGACCTAAAATCTTCTCAAAGGCGTAAAACATTAAATGTCCCCCATCTAACATCGGAATTGGAAAAAGATTAATAAATCCTAAACTTATAGAAATATAAGCCATAATGCTCAGGAAAGCGACAATTCCAAACTTAGCAACCTGACCAGTTATTTTAGCAATTTTAATTGGGCCTCCTAATTGAGAGGTGTCCCCTGTACCTTTAAACATGGAAATTACGAATTCCCATGATGCCTCAATAACAAACCAAGTTTCTTTAACAGCATAATATAATGCTGTGGCAGGGCCTAATCTCTGCCTATTTATCTCTTCATTTAAAGGCGCTACTTTAATTCCAATAATCTTCTTATTTATTTGATTTCCAAGCGAGTCTTTTCCTTCAATAAACTTTGGCCTTACTTGTAAAGTAAGTTCGTTACCATTTCTCAAGACTTCTATGTCAATAGTTTCTGACGATGAAGCGTTTATAAAAGTTGAAACCTCCATAATACTTTTTACTTCTCTTTCGTTTATTGATTGAATTACATCACCTGATTTGATGCCTGCAACATAAGCGGGGCTTTCAGGCTGAACTTCTTGGATTTGAGCAGGCGTAAAATCCTTACCTACAAACATATAAATAAAAGCAAAAATCACTATAGCAAGTAAAAAATTGGCAAAAGGTCCAGCTGCAACAATTAAAGACCTTTGATAGAGAGGTTTTACTACAAATAGTTTTTTTCTATCTTCCTCATTATATTCCTTTAAAAGTTCTTCTTGCTCCGCTTGGCTAAAAACGTTTCTATCACCAAAAAATTTAACATATCCTCCTAAGGGTATTGCACAAAATTTCCATCTGGTACCTGATTTATCATTGAAACCGAATATTTCTTTCCCAAAACCAATGGAAAAATCGGTAACCCCTACACCATATTTTTTTGCAAAATAATAGTGTCCGTATTCATGTATAAAAACAACGATAGTCAATAAAATTATAAATGGGATTATAAAAGATATTAAAATTTCCACTCGTTAACCTTTGTAAATATGAAATTTCTAAAAGCCATTAGTCTTGCATTATTCTTTAAAGATGCGGGATAAACAAAATGTGTTTCTGTAGGTTTACCTGTTTCCTCAGGTAAAACTTTAGTTATATTACTTACGTTATGAGCGATGTAGTCTGGTAAAGCGGCTAAACCTACTCCACTTTGTACTGCTAACAATAATCCATATACGCTGTTTACTTTCATAATCGATTTTCTTTTTTTTCCATCTTTAACACCATGTTTTAAAACCCAGTCAGGATTATAAACTGGAGATGGAGCTCCTTTCCCGTAAGTTATAAATTTGTGTTTATCTAAATCTTTTAAAGTTTTTGGATATCCATTTTTTTGCAGGTAATCGTTTGAACCGTAAATATGATAATTAAAATCAACGAATTTTTTTTGAATTAAATTTAATTGTTTTGGCCTTCTCATTCTTATTGCTACATCTGCTTCTCGGGTACTTAAATCAAGTTCTTTATCATCAAAAATTAATTCAATTTCAATATCCGGATGTAAATCCATAAATTCTTTTATTCTAGGTGTAAGCCAAGTAGTGCCAAAACTTACTACTGTAGTAACAGTAAGTTTTCCATTTAATTTATCTTTGTGTCCGCTTAGATTAGACTCAACATCTTTTAATTTTGAAATGATCTCATGTGCTGATTTGTAGAGATATTCACCATTTTCAGTCAAAACTAAACCTCTTGCATGTCTTTCAAAAAGTTGAACTTTTAAATCGCTCTCTAATGCTTGAATTTGGCGGCTTATAGCTGATTGGCTTAAATTTAATATAGTAGAGGCTTTAGTAAAACTAGAGGCCTCAGCAACAGTATGAAATATTTTTAATTTATCCCAATCCATAGATAAAGTTAATTATAAGTTATTTATTAGGATTTACTATAGCTCTTCCAAAAAACTCCCCTTTAAGAAGTTTAGGATAAGTTTCTAAAAGTTCAGCAAATGAAAGCTCTTTAGTGAAAGATTGAACCTTTGAAAAATCTATTAAGCTAGCTGCTTCTCCCCAAACGAATTCTCTTCGTTTAATTGATGATCCTGACGAATCAATCCCCCACAATTTAACTCCTCTTATAATAAATGGCATAACGTTTGTATTAATTTTAATACCTCCAGCATTTCCGCAAGCAGCTACTATTCCACCAGGTTTTGTTTGAGCAAATATTTTAGTTAAAGCAGATCCACCAACAGTATCAACTACACCGTCCCATACTCCTTTTTCTAACAGTTTGCTTTCGCCTTCAAACTCTTTTCTATCGATAATATTTTTTGCACCTAAATCTTTTAAATAATCGTTCTTATCTTTTTTACCTGTAACTGCATGAACATCGTATCCCATTTTTGATAAAATCATTACCGCAATACTTCCAACACCTCCTGTTGCACCAGTAACTAAAACATCTTTTACTTTCTCACCTAATAACAATTCTTCTTTCGCTTTCACAGCAAACGAACAAAGCAAAGCGGTAAAACCGGCAGTGCCTAACATCATGGCTTTATGTGTATCTAATTCTTTTGGTATCTTAATTAAAAAATTTGAGTCAACTTTTGCGTATTGAGAAAATCCTCCAAAATATGCCTCTCCAACTCTAAATCCTGTAAGAATTACTTTATCATCTTTTGTAAATTTACTATCTTCGCTCTCTATTACTGTTCCTGAAAAATCTATTCCCGGAACAAAGGGAAATTTTCTTACGATCTTTCCTCCATCGTTTAAAATCAGAGCATCTTTATAATTTAAGCTTGAGTAGTCAACTTTGACTAATACATTTCCATCTTTTAATTGGGTTTTATCTATTTCTTTAATTTCTCTAGTGAATTTTTCGTTTTGATTATCAATAACAATAGCTTTGAATTTATCAGACATCTATTTTCCAATATATTTTAGGTATCTATTTTGAATACTTAAATCTTCCTTAAAAGAACCTAAAAAATAATTTGTAACAGTTGTTGCTTTTTCTTTTTTAATTCCACGCATGGTCATACACTGATGAGCTGCATCAATCGTAACTGCTACACCCTTTGCATCTAAGGCGCTCATAAGCGTTTTTGCAATTTGCATTGTCAATCTTTCCTGCGTTTGCAATCGTTTAGAAAAAATTTCAACTGTTCTAGCTAATTTGCTCAGACCTACAACTTTTTTATTTGGAATATAAGAAACATGAGCAACGCCTATTATTGGAGCCATATGATGTTCGCAATGACTTTCTAAAGTTATATTTTTTTCAATTACCATATCATCGTAACCTTCAACGTCACCGAAAGTCTTTGATAAATCTTTCTCCGCATTTAGATGATAGCCTTTAAAATACTCTTTAAATGCTTTCACTACTCTTTTTGGGGTCTCTTGTAAGCCTTCTCTACTTGGATCTTCACCAATCCAAGCTAACAGTTTTTTTATTGCCTCTTCAGCCTCTTTGTCACTGACTTGAGGTTTATTTGAAGTCTCTTTATTGATGTCTTTAACTAATTTCATACAATGATGTTTCTATAGGACATGGTTAATTATTGCAAATTGCTATTTTGTCTTTTTTTCACTATTTTACTATCATGTTTAAAAAAAGAGAAAACGTATTTGAAGTTGAGGAAGGAAAATTTTTCTCTCCAAAATTTGATGAAAACGGTCTTATTCCTGTGACCACTACAGATAGTAGTTCTGGAGAACTTTTGATGCATGGATACATGAACATGGAGTCTTTAAAAAAAACTATTGAGACAAAAGAAGCTCATTATTGGAGCAGATCAAAAAAAGCTTTATGGCATAAAGGTAAAACGAGTGGATTTGTTCAAAAAGTAATTGATTTAAGAATTGATGATGATCAGGATGCTTTATGGATGTCAGTAGATATTGGGAATGGTGCGAGTTGCCATGTCGGGTATAAGTCTTGTTTTTATCGTTCAATACCTTTAGGACCAATTAAAAACGCTGAAGAAATTGAGCTAGATTTCAAGGAAAAGAAAAAAAAATTTGATCCTAAAGAAGTTTATAAAGGTCAGCCCAATCCTACAAAATTATAAATATGAAAGTTTTAAGTCCTTTCGGTCCTAAAATTGCAAGACTTAAACTATCAAAAAGTACAATTAAAAAAATAAATATTGAAGTTGATAAAATTATCTCAAAAAAAAATTTGTTAAAAAAATTAGATTATTCAAATAAACTAGTCGGACAAGTGAAGCAAGAATTTCAATTACCAAAAATTTTTATTAAAAAAAACTTGAAAAAAATTTTGTATAAAGCGGTTAAAGATTATATTTTTAAAAGTTTGGGAAAAAAAATATCTAAAATTAAAATAAAAAATTTCTGGGTAGTTCGTCAATTTAATGATGAATATAATCCTGTTCACTTTCATGATGGACATATTTCAGGAGTTGGTTACTTAAAGATACCTAAATTTTCTAAAAATAAAAAACACACTCAAACTGATGGCTCAATAGACTTTATTAATGGAAATAAAATGCTTTTGAGTGAATGCATTTTTAATCATCAACCAAAAGTAGGCGATATGATATTGTTTCCTCATTATTTGATGCATACTGCTTATCCATTTAAAACTAAAGGTGAGAGAAGGTCTTTTTCTTTTAATTTAGAAATCGATAAAAAAATCGCGAACGTATTTAGCAAATGAGTAAAGAAACTCAAAAAAACGTTTTTGGAGAACCTCTTGAACCATGTTCAAATGACCCTTTAACTGGTTGGTTTAGAGATGGATGCTGCAATACAGATAAAAATGATCGTGGAGTACACACTGTTTGTGCGAAAGTAACAGATGAATTTTTGCAATGGTCTAAAAAAGTTGGCAATGACTTAATTACACCTCATCCAGAATTTGGATTCCCCGGTTTGAAAGATGGAGATTCTTGGTGTGTTTGTGCCACTTGGTACGCAAGAGCTATTGAAGAAGGGGCTGCCTGTCAAGTTTACTTAAAAAAAACTAATGTTAAAACTTTAGAACTAATTCCGATTGAAAAATTAAAGAAATTTGCCGTTGATTTATCTTAATAGATTTTAACGCCTTTATTTTTAATAATTAACTGAAGCTCATTATACTCATCGCAATTACAATTTTTAAGAACTGCTAATCTCTCGTTAGCTTTATTTATTTGATTTGTCTGGACGTAAAGTTCGCCTAAATATTCATTAATACCATTGTGATTTGGTTTAATTTTTAAACCTTCTAAATAAAATTTTTCAGCTTGGTCGAAGTTTCCAACTTTTCTAGTTGTGTATCCCATATAATTTAAAATATCTGGATTTTTTTTATCTGTTTTATAAGCTTTTTCTAATTTCTTAAAAGCTTGAGCATAAAGTTTTTTAGCTTTGTCAGATTTATCTTTTTTCTCTAACTTACCAGCACGCTTTACTAATTTAACAGCATCATCATACAAAGATTCTTTTGAAGAGTCGCCGCTACTATCGCTACCGGCGGCCATTAGATGAGTGCTTAAAAATAAAGCAATAAAAAGAAGTGCAATTTTTTTCAT
>CACJNX010000020.1 GCA_902594835.1 uncultured Pelagibacteraceae bacterium
CTTTTAGTAATTGACGCTTTAAAAAGGTCTTCTGCTAAAACTATAACTGCTGTAATTCCATATTTTGGCTATGCTAGACAAGATAGAAAAGTTGCTCCTAGAACCTCGATCTCAGCAAAAGTTGTTGCAAATTTGTTAACTAACGCTGGTGCAAATAGAATTGTAACAGTTGACTTGCATGCTGGACAAATTCAAGGATTTTTCGATATGCCAGTAGATAACTTATTCACTACCCCATTATTTTCGAAATTTATAAAAAAAAAGATCAGCTCAAAAAACTTAATTTGTGTTTCTCCTGATATGGGCGGCGTTGCTAGAACCAGAGCTTTAGCGACCAGGCTTAAAGCAGATCTTGCAATTATTGATAAAAGAAGACCAGCCCCTGGCAAATCAGAAGTAATGAACATAATAGGTAATGTAAAAAACAAAACATGTATCATAGTAGATGATATAATTGATAGTGGAGGAACTATAATAAATGCAGTTGATGCACTTAAAAAAAATGGAGCAAAAGAAGTTTACGTATTTATCACACATGCTGTTTTGAGTGGTGAAGCTGCAAAGAAAATTAAAAATTCAAAAATTAAGAAATTAATAATTACAGACTCAATCGATAACTCAAATAAAATTAAGAATAACAATAAAATTGAGGTCTTATCTATCTCTTCTTTGATGTCAGAAGCTATCAAAAGAATAGCTAATTCAAACTCTGTATCTGATTTATTTAATTAACGCTTGTTTTGATATTAATCTTGGGTTATATACCCTCTTCAATTAAATTATGAGTAATTTAAAGGCTATAAAAAGAGAGAAAACCTCTTCTGGAAATAACAATAAACTAAGATCTAAGGGTCTAATACCCGCTATACTGTATGGTGGGAAAGAAGCAAATCAAAACATTTCGATTCAAGAAAAAGAAGTAAAAAATTTAATAAATTCAGACACTTTTCTATCAAAAGTTTTAGAACTAGATTTAGATGGAAAAAAAGAAAAAGTTATTCCTAGAGATGTTTCTTTTAATGTGGTTTCTGAAAGGCCTATACATATTGATTTTATGAGAATAGTTTCTGGAAAAAAAATTATTCTTGAAATACCCGTCAAGTTTATAAACCACCCAGACTCTCCAGGATTAAAAAGAGGTGGTGTACTTAACATCGTTAGAAGAAAAGTTGAATTAAAATGTCCAGCAGAAAATATTCCGGATGAAATAGTTGTTGATTTAGCAGGTACCGATATTGGAACAAGTATAAAGATTTCTTCAGTAAAATTGGAGGGAAATGTTGTTCCAACAATCTCAGATCGTGATTTCGTTATTGCAACAGTTGCTTCTCCAACAGTAATTAAAGAACCAGAAAAACCAGCAGAAGGAGATGCTACAGCTGAAGGAGCGGAAGGTGAAGCTCCTGCAGAAGGTGCAGAAGCAGTTGCTGCCAAAGATGGAGAAGCTGCTAAGAAAGACGATAAGTCTAAAGAGGGTGCTGATAAAAAACCTGACGAAAAGAAACCTGCTGAAAAGAAACCTGCTGAAAAGAAATAATAAATATGCTTTTACTTGTCGGTTTAGGAAATCCTGGATCCAACTATACTAATACAAGACACAATATTGGTTTTAAAATAATTGATGCTATAAACGCTCATTTTAAACTCTCTAAACAAAAACCAAAATTCAAGGGCTTGCTTACAACCGGCAACATAGACGAGAAAAAAATTTACGCAATTAAACCATTAACTTTTATGAATAATTCCGGAACAGCTATTAAAGAATTAATTGACTATTTCAAGATTGATGCGAAAGATGTTTTTGTGTTTCACGATGATATGGATATTGACTTTGGAAAAATTAAGGCAAAATTTGGGGGAAGTAGCGCAGGACACAATGGAATTGAGTCTATAGATAAATTTATTGGGAAAGATTATTCCAGAGTACGTATAGGCATAGGACATCCAAAACAAAAGAAAAAAGTTAATAATCATGTTTTAGAAGATTTTAAAGAAGATGAAGAAGAAAAAATAAACGAGATTACAGATAATATTGTTAAGCAATTACCTACATTAATTGAAAAAAAAATAGACCTTTTTTCAAGTAAAGTTAATCAAGATCTTAATGGGATTTAAATGCGGTATAGTTGGACTTCCTAACGTTGGAAAGTCAACTTTATTCAATGCGCTGACAGCATCAAAAAATGCAGAGGCCGCAAATTTCCCTTTTTGTACGATTGACCCAAACATAGGAATTGTGGATGTCGTTGATGAAAGATTAGATAAATTGACAAAATTATCTAATTCTAAAAAGAAAATATATACCAATATTACATTTGTAGACATTGCAGGACTTGTAAAAGGAGCTTCAAAAGGAGAAGGATTAGGAAATAAATTTCTTTCTCATATCAGGGAAGTTGATGCAATTATCCACTTAGTAAGATGCTTTGAGTCTGAAAAAATCACCCACGTTAATTCAAAAATTAATCCAGTTGAAGACCTTGAAACTATCAAAACTGAAATAATACTTTCTGATATAGACATCATTCAAAAAAAACTTGAAAAAGGTAAAAAAAAATTACTTAAAGAAAAAGAGGTAAAAATTCTCGAGGAAAAATTAAAACAATTAAATGAGGGCAAGGAAGTAATCGTAAATGATGAATTTGAGAAAAAGTTTTTAACCACACTAGGTTTATTAAGTATTAAACCTAAAATTATAGTTTGTAATGTTGATGAAGAAAGTTTAGCGACAGGTAATGCTTTTACGAGAGACGTGAAAAGAAAATACCCTGATGAGAAAGTAGTAACTATTTGTGCCGATATCGAAGATCAGATCATGGGATTAGATAATAACGAAAGGGAGACTTTCATGAGAGAAATAGGTCTTAATAAAACTGGTTTAAATCAATTAATTAAAGAAGGTTATGATCTTTTAAACTTAGACACATTTTTTACATCTGGGCCTGAGGAAAGTAGAGCTTGGACAGTTGAAAAAAATACTCTAGCGCCACAAGCAGCGGGTGTAATTCATACAGATTTTGAAAAAAATTTTATTCGTGCAGAGGCCGTGACATGTGAAGATTTTATTAAGTTTGGTAGTGCAGAGAAATGTAAGGAAAATGGAAAACTAAGAATTGAAGGTAAAGACTATATTGTAAAAGATGGTGACGTCTTATACTTCCGTGTCAACCCGTGACCAGATTTTCTTCATGCTTAAATAAACTAAAGTAGTTAAAAGAATTAAATAGATAATTACTTTTACACCTGTTCTGTGTCTTTCTTCTAATTCAGGTTCAGCAGCCCAAGATAAAAATGTTGTAACATCTTTAGCCATTTGGTCTACTGAAGCTTGTGTCCCATCTGAATATTCAACAATATCATCGCTTAAAGGAGATGACATTTTGATCTTATTACCGATCATATATTTATTGTAATAAACACCATCATCCAATGTTACACCCTCTGGTGGATCTTCATATCCTACTAAAACTGAATAAATGTAGTTAGAACCCCCTGGTCTTGCCTTTACTAAGACCGACATATCAGGTGGATAAGCCCCACCGTTTGCAGCAATGGAAGCTTTCACGTTTGGGTATGGATTTTTAAATTTGTCTGCAGGTCTTCCTGGTCTTGTAAACATTTCACCCTGGTCATCTGGACCGTCAGTAACTTCTACACTTGCTGCAATTGCTTTTACCTCTTGTTCTGAAAACTCGGGGCCTCCTGGCTCACCAAGATTTCTATAACTTAGATACTGCATCGAATGGCAAGAGGAACAAACTTCTTTATAAACCTGAAACCCTCTTTGAAGTGAAGCTCTATCAAATTTACCAGTTATTCCTTTAAAACTCCAATCAACTTTTATAGGTTCTGCTTCTCCTCCAGCGCTATATAGTTTAACTGAAGAAGCTAATAAAAAAGTGGTAATAAACAAAAGACTTTTTATACTAAATCTTTTCATTATCCTTCCTAGCGAGTGCTGGATCTGCGCCACCAGTTAGTACTGGTTCTGAAATACTCATGGGAATTGGATCTGTTTTCTCTAATAATCCGACCACAGGCATTACAATTATAAAATGAGCAAAATAGTAAATAGTTCCTACTCTAGCTAAAACTAAATAGATGCCTTCTGCAGGCATTGCTCCCATATAACCAAGCATCAATACGTCTAAAACAAATATCCAATAAAATTGTCTGTAGATTGGTCTGAATACTGCTGACCTAACTTTAGAAGTATCCAACCATGGTAAAACAAATAATATAAAGATCGCTCCAAACATTAAAATCACTCCACCTAACTTATCTGGCACAGATCTCAGGATTGCATAGAAAGGTAATAAATACCATTCTGGTACAATGTGAGCTGGTGTAACAAGTGGATTTGCGGGTATATAATTATCTGAGTGACCTAAAACATTTGGTGAAAAGAATACAAACCCCGCAAATATAATCATGAACATTAATAATGCGAAAGTATCTTTGATAGTAATATACGGATGAAATGGAACTGTATCTTTAGAAGGTTTTTTAATATCTATTCCTACTGGATTATTGTTTCCTGGCACATGTAATGCCCAAATATGTAAAACAACTAAACCTAAAATTAAAAACGGTATAAGATAGTGAAGGCTGAAAAATCTATTTAATGTAGGGTTATCAACTGAGTATGCTCCCCATAACCATGTAGTTATACTTTCACCTACAAGAGGTATAGCACTAAACAAATTAGTAATTACTGTCGCTCCCCAAAAGCTCATCTGTCCCCAAGGTAAAACGTAACCCATAAAAGCAGCAGCCATCATTAAAAGATAAATTAAGAGACCAATAATCCATATTACTTCTCTTGGTGACTTATATGATCCATAAAATAAAGACCTAAAAATATGAATGTAAACTGCAAGAAAGAACATTGAAGCTCCATTGCTATGAATGTATCTGATTAACCAGCCATAGTTTACATCTCTCATTATATGTTCAACGCTAGCAAAAGCTAAATCAGCGTGAGCCACGTAATGCATAGCTAAGACTATTCCTGTTATTATTTGAGTTAATAAACAGAAAGTCAAAATACCACCAAATGTCCACCAGTAGTTCAAATTTTTTGGTGTTGGATAATCTGTAAGGTGAGCACCTAAAGTTAAAAGTGGAAGTCGGTCATTAAACCATTTTCCTGCTTTAGACTTTGGTGTGTATTCGTGATCGCTCATAAATTTTTATCCTATTTTAATTGTGTTGTTATCCACAAATTCATACTTTGGAATTTCCATATTTGTTGGTGCAGGTCCTTTTCTAATTCTTCCAGATACATCGTAATGTGATCCATGACAAGGGCAAAACCAACCGTTATAATCTCCCTTATCTTTTAATGGCACGCAACCTAAGTGAGTGCAAACCCCCAACATTACTAACCATTCATCTTTTCCATCTTTTACTCTTTCTTCATCTTTTTGTGGATCAGGCAAATCAGACATACTAACCGCTCTTGCTTCAGCAATTTCATCTTGTGTTCTTCTTTTTAAAAAAACTGGCTTTCCTCTCCACAATACTGTTATAGAATTTCCTGGCTCAACTTGACTAACGTCAACTTCGGTTGTTGCTAACGCTTGTTGAGCTTTATCGGGATTCATTTGATGGACCAAAGGCCAAACAACTGCTCCTAGCCCCACTGCTCCGATAGTATAACTAGCTGTAAATAAAAAATCTCTTCGATTTACTTTTTTTTCTTCTTTGCTCATTAATGTTTGTGTTTATAATGTATATATTTATTTAAACTATGTTTTTAAATACTCTAGGGTCAGAATGACACATAAATTAACCAATAATAATGCACATAGCTCTTTATAAACCGGATATACCGCAAAATACGGCAGCTATAATCAGATTGGGAGCGTGTTTAAACCTTAAAATTCATATTATTGAGCCCTGTGGTTTTAACTTACATGACACAAGATTTAAACGAGTGGTATTGGATTATTTGGGACTTAGTAAGATAACAAGATATGAGGATTATAATAAATTTTTAAGTAAGAATAAAAGAAAAAGAATTGTGCTTATGACAACTAAAGCTAAAAAACATTATCATAAATTTAATTTTAAAAAGAATGATATACTGTTATTTGGAAGAGAAAGTGCTGGTGTTCCGGAAAATTTACATAAAACAATTAAACATAAAGTAAAGGTCCCAATGAATAAAAAAACTAGATCGCTTAACGTTGCTATGAGTGTAGCAATAATTTCCTCTGAAGCTCTAAGGCAAAATAACTTGTTAAAATAATGATTTCATCTGATTTTAAAAAAAAAATGGCTGATAGTTGGTTTTCGTACCTACAATCACAGATATGTAAATCGTTTGAACTTTTAGAAAATAATAAATTAAAGTTTTCTAAAAGAGTTTGGTACAAAAAAAATATCAAGGAGGGTGGTGGTACTTCTTATTTATTAACTAACGGGAAAATATTTGACAAAGTAGGAGTAAACAAATCAACAGTGTCTGGTATTTTTCCAAAAAAATTTAGATCTAATATACTTGGTGCTGAAAAAAAAGGTAAATATTGGGCTTCGGGAGTTTCTGTGGTTGCTCATATGAAAAATCCAAAGATCCCTGCAATTCATTTTAATACGAGATTTATAGTCACATCAAAAGAATGGTTTGGTGGTGGAATAGATGCAACACCTAGCCATAATGACAAAAAGGAAGAACAAATAATTCATAATTATCTTAAAAAAATATGTTTACAAAATAAAAAAAATTATAAAAAATACAAAAAGTGGTGTGATGAATATTTTTATTTACCTCATAGAAAAGAAGCAAGGGGAATTGGTGGAATTTTTTTTGATTACGAGACTAAAGATTGGATCAAAAATTTCAAATTTGTAAGAGAACTTGGATTAGCTTTTATTGATATTACTAATCAAGTCATCAGAAGAAAGAAAAAATTTAGATACTCAAAAAAAGATAAGGAAAAACAATTGCTTAAACGTGGAAGATATGTAGAGTTTAATCTTCTGTACGATAGAGGTACAAAATTTGGTTTAAATTCTGGAGGGAATACAGAGTCTATTTTGATGTCTTTACCTCCTGAGGCTAAATGGAAATAATTATGGATAAAGAACCTATAACTGTGAATGGTCTTCAAAATTTAAAAGCAGAGCTTGATGATTTAAAAAATAATCAAAGACCAAAGGTTGTTGACGCAATCGCTGAAGCTAGATCCCATGGTGATTTAAAAGAGAATGCTGAGTATCATGCAGCTAAGGAACAGCAAGCATTAATTGAAAGCAGAGTGATTGCAATAAATGATTTAATTGCTCGTGCAAATGTAATTGATGTTACTAAAATTGAAAATAATGGAAAAGTGATCTTTGGTTCATCTGTAAAACTACAAGATCTTGAGACAGATAGACAAATCACTTATAAGTTAGTCGGACAAGATGAAGCTGACATTAAAAAAAATTTAATTTTTTTTAAAAGTCCAATTGGAAAAGCTTTAATTGGAAAAAATAAAGGCGAGATGGTAACTGTTAATACCCCCTCAGGTGAAAAAAATTTTGAAATATTAGATGTTGAATATATTTAATTTGAATGAGATTGAATTATTTCT
>CACJNX010000021.1 GCA_902594835.1 uncultured Pelagibacteraceae bacterium
TAAAATAAGAAATTATATAAAAAAAAATATAACCAACTCAGGTGTATCAGAAATAATAATAGAGCGATCTTCAAAAAAATGCACAGTTTCAATTCATACCTCACGACCAGGTTTTGTTATTGGTAAAAAAGGCGCTGATATTGAAAAAATTAAAAAAAATATAATGAAAATTACTGATAGCGATGTAAACGTAAATATTAAAGAGATAAAAAAACCAGAACTAAACTCAAATTTAGTAGCTGAGAACATAGCGCAACAACTGGTAAAACGAGTTGCATATAGAAGAGCTATGAAAAGAGCTATGCAATCTGCCATGAGGCTTAATGCGAAAGGTATAAAGGTAATGTTAAGCGGTAGATTAGCTGGAAACGAGATAGCTCGAACCGAATGGTTAAGAGAAGGAAGTATTCCGTCACACACGCTGAGAGCAGATATTGATTACGGGTTTGCTGAAGCATTAACAACTTACGGGATAATAGGTGTTAAAGTTTGGATCTATAAAGGTGAATTGATGGCTAAAGATGTTGAAAAAGAAAAAAAGGAAAGGGTAAAAAATGCTACAGCCAGTCAGAACTAAATACAGAAAGGCATTTAAAGGAAGAATACATGGAAATGCAGCACGGGCTGTAAAATTGAACTATGGGCAGTTTGGCTTGAAAGCAATTCAACCTGATAGAATAATTGGTAAACAAATTGAAGCTGCTAGAGTAGCCTTAACAAGATATATGAAAAGAACTGGTAAAGTATGGACAAGAATTTTTCCCAATATACCAGTTTCTAAAAAACCAACTGAAGTAAGAATGGGTAAAGGTAAAGGTTCACCAGAGTATTATGCATGTAGGGTTAAACCTGGGAGAATCATTTTTGAAATAGATGGTGTAAGTGAAGAAGTCGCTAGGGAGGCACTTTATAAAGCATCAGCGAAATTACCAATAAAAACTAAATTTATAAAAAGATAATGGCTAAAAAAAAAGAAGATAAAAAGTTAACAAAGGATCAAGCTGAGAAAAAAATCTTAACTTTAAAGAAAGATTTATTTAACATCAGGTTTAAAAAAGTGAATAATCAGATAAACAATCCTGCTCAATATAATGAGATAAAAAAAAGTATAGCAAGACTTTACACAACAATAAAAAACACAAAATGACAAAAAAAATCTTAAAAGGAATAGTAACGAGTGCTAAAAATAACAAAACTATAGTTGTCGAAGTAACAAGAAAATTTAAACACCCTTTCTATGAAAAAGTGATTAAAAGATCTAAAAAATATCATGCACATGATGAAAAAAATAAGTTTAAAGAAGGGGAAAAGGTTTCAATAATTGAATGCAAACCACACTCTAAAAAGAAAACTTGGCAGGTAATGGAATAATGATACAAATTCAAACAGAACTTACAGTTGCGGATAATACTGGGGCAAAACGAGTTGAATGTATTAAGGTTCTCGGAGGATCAAAAAGAAGGTACGCATCTGTAGGTGATATAATCGTCATCAGTGTAAAAGATGCAATTCCTAAAGGAAAAGTTAAGAAAGGAGCTGTTCATAAAGCTGTAGTAGTGAGAACTAGAAAAGAAATTTACAGAGATGATGGCTCTAAAGTCCAGTTTGATAAAAATGCTGTTGTCCTTACTGATGAAAAAGGTGAACCAATTGGTACAAGAATATTTGGACCAGTTACTAGAGAATTACGAACAAGAGGGCACACAAAAATTATTTCTCTAGCTCCGGAGGTACTCTAAAATGATTTTAAAAAAAGGTATTCAAGTAAAAGTAATAGCAGGAAAGGACAAAGGAAAAACAGGAGAGATTTTAGAAATAAATAGAAAATTAGGCAAAATAAAAATTAAATCAATGAGCTTTAGAATTATCACAACAATTTCATTAGTAGCTGGTACAACTTTCTTAATGTGGCTGGGAGAACAGATAACATTAAGAGGAGTTGGTAATGGTATTTCTTTAATAATTTTTTCAGGAATAGTTGCTGAAATTCCAAGGGCTTTAGCATCAACCTTTGAACTTGGAAGAACTGGTGAAATTAAAAAAAATATTGAAATATCTGCGCATTATGCTTCAAAACAAGCTTTATCAAAAATAGAAAAAGCTGGTGGCAAAATAAGTATAGTTAAAAAATAATAAATATGTCTAGCGAAACTCTCAATACTGCTGGTGCATTTAGTCAAGCAAAAGACTTAAAAAATAGAATATTATTTACCATTTTTATATTAATCATTTATCGACTTGGAACATATGTTCCATTAGCAGGAGTTGACCCTTTAGCATTAAAAGAAATAATGGCTTCAAGCCAAAAAGGTTTACTTGGGATGTTTAATATGTTTTCAGGTGGGGCAGTAACTAGAATGGCAATTTTTGCACTAGGCATTATGCCATATATTTCTTCATCAATTATAGTTCAACTTTTAACAGGTGTTTCCGATTATTTTAAAAATCTTAAAGAGCAAGGTGAAATAGGCAGAAAAAAAATAACACAAATAACTAGATATGGAACAGTGTTAATCGCATGTTTACAAGGCTACGGTGTTTCAGTTGGTTTAGAAAATGCTGGTAATCTAGTTATAGAGCCTGGAATGAGCTTTAGAATTATCACAACAATTTCATTAGTAGCTGGTACAACTTTCTTAATGTGGCTGGGAGAACAGATAACATTAAGAGGAGTTGGTAATGGTATTTCTTTAATAATTTTTTCAGGAATAGTTGCTGAAATTCCAAGGGCTTTAGCATCAACCTTTGAACTTGGAAGAACTGGTGCGTTATCTGCGTTAATGATTGTTGGTATATTTATCTTAGTTATATTAACAGTTTTATTCATTGTTTTTTTTGAGCGAGCAATGAGAAAAATACTAATTAACTATCCAAAAAGACAAGTTGGAAATAAAATGTATGGCGGTGAATCTTCTCATTTGCCATTAAAAATAAATACTGCTGGAGTAATACCTGCGATATTTGCATCTGCTTTATTGCTTTTACCAATTACTATCTCAAATTTTGGCTTTGCAGAATCTGACACTTTTTTAAAAATTTCGTCAATGTTTACTCAAGGCCAACCTCTATATATGTTGCTTTATGCATCAGGGATAATTTTTTTCTCATTTTTTTATACTTCGATTGTTTTTAATCCTAAAGAAACTTCTGAAAATTTGAGAAAGTATGGTGGCTATATACCCGGCATAAGACCCGGCGAAAGAACTGCAGAATATATTGATACGATTTTAATGAGGTTAACAACAGTTGGAGCTTTATATTTAACTTTTGTTTGTTTAATGCCTGAGTTTTTAATAGCCAAATATCCTATACCATTTTACTTGGGAGGAACTTCTATCCTTATCGTGGTAGTTGTTGCTATGGATACGGTAACTCAAGTACAAACTAGATTAATGAGCTCACAATACGAGTCTTTAATTAAGAAAACAAAATTTGGTAAGTAAATTATAAGTTAATGAATATAGTTATCTTTGGACCACCTGGTGCTGGTAAAGGCACTCAATCAAATCTAATAGTTAAGAAATTTGATTTACATCAATTATCAACAGGTGAACTTTTAAGAAATGAGATTAAAAATAATAGTAAATTAGGTCAGGAGATAGCTTCAATAATAAATGATGGAAACTTAGTGTCAGATGAAATAGTTGGTGACTTAATAGAAAAATATCTTTCTAATAAAATATATAAAAATAGACTTATCTTTGATGGGTATCCAAGAAATTTAATTCAAGCAAGAAATTTAGAACGATTATTAACAAAGTATGACCAAAAAATTAATATTGTATTAAAATTATCAGTTAATTTAGAAACTATTAAAAAAAGAATTTTTGAAAGAAAAAATTTAGAAAAAAGAAAAGACGATAGCGAAGATATAGCGATAAAAAGATTTACGACATATGAAAATAACATCAAGCCGGTAATTGATTTTTATAAAAAATCTAATTTGCTCAAAGTTGTGAATGGTGAGATGTCTATATCTGAAATTAGCAGTGAAATTAGCGGGTTAATAGAGGGTATCAAGGGTTGACTTTAGGAGATTAGCCAATATAAATACGCAGGAAATAAAAACTCATAAATTTATGGCTCGTATTGCAGGGATAAACATTCCACAAAATAAAGTTGTTAGTATTGCTTTAACCTATATCCATGGAATTGGTTTACATTCTTCTAAAAAAATATGTAAAAAATTAGATATTCCCTCCTCAAAAAGAGTTAACGAATTATCAGAAGAACAGGTTTTAAAGATTAGAGAGTTCATCGACGCTAATCATAAAGTGGAAGGAGATTTAAGAAGAGAAGTTTCAGTTAATATTAAAAGATTGGTAGACCTTGCTTGTTACAGAGGATCTAGACATAAAAAAAAATTACCTGTAAGGGGACAAAGAACTCAATGTAACGCAAGGACAAGAAAAGGGAAAGCTATTGCCATAGCTGGAAAAAAACTTACTCCTTTAAAGAAATAAATTTTAATGAATAAAAAAACGAAAAAGTAGAAAAAAAATTAGAAGTAAAAGATAGTAAAAAAATCGATACAAAGAAAACAAGTTCTTTTAAAAAAAAGAAAAAAGTAAAGAGAAATATTAGTACGGGTATAGCTTACGTTTACTCAACTTTTAACAACACAATTATTTCAATAGCAGATGAAAGTGGCAATGTTGTTTCTTGGTCTTCGGCTGGAGCAAAAGGTTTTAAAGGTTCAAGAAAATCAACTCCATATGCTGCTCAAGTTGCAGCAGATGATGCAGGTGCAAAAGCTTTTGAACAAGGCTTGAGAACATTAACTGTACAAGTTAAAGGCCCAGGTTCCGGAAGGGAAACTGCTTTACGTTCTTTACAGTCAAGAGGATTTAAAATTTTATCAATTAAAGACACTACACCAATGCCACATAATGGTGCAAGGCCACCAAAAAGAAGGAGAGTATAATGCAAACTACAACAAATGTTATAGATAAAAATTGGAAAGCGCTTATTAAACCAAATAAATTAGATATTACTAGTAATGAGGACAAAACTATTGCAAAAGTTATTGCCGAGCCATTAGAAAAAGGTTTTGGTCAAACTATTGGAAATTCTTTAAGAAGAATATTATTATCCTCAATTCAAGGAGCAGCAGTTACTGCTATTCAAATTGATGGTGTCTTACACGAATTTTCATCTATAAAAGGCGTTAGAGAAGATGTTACAGATATAGTTTTAAATGTTAAAAATCTTGCAATCAAATCCTCTTCTTCAAGTTCAAAAAAAATCATTTTAGATATAAAAGGTCCTAAAGAGGTTAAAGCGAAAGATCTTACTCTGGTTCCAGAAATAGAGATTTTAAATCCAGAGCAAACTATTTGTAATTTAGATGAAAAAACTCATTTTCATATGGAATTAATGGTAAGCACAGGTAAAGGATATGTGCAAGCACCAAAAAATAAAACTGAAGATAGTCCTCTAGGTTTAATATCAATTGACTCATTATTTAGCCCCGTTAAAAAAGTTTCTTTTTCAGTAGAAAATACTCGAGCTGGAAGCGCACTAGACTATGATAAATTAATAATGACAGTTGAAACGAATGGAACAGTGGATGCTGAAGATGCAATTGCATACTCAGCTAGAATTTTTCAAGATCAGTTATCTATGTTTGTAAATTTTGAAGATCCTCAAGAAGTTGTTAAAGAAGTGAAATCCTCAGAACCTGAATTTAATAGAAACTTATTAAAGAGAGTGGAAGAATTAGAATTATCAGTGAGATCAATGAACTGTTTAAAAAATGATAATATTATATATATAGGTGATTTAGTACAAAAAACAGAACCAGAAATGCTTAGAACACCTAACTTTGGTCGTAAATCTTTAAATGAAATCAAAGAAGTTTTAAATACGATGTCCCTGTACTTAGGTATGGAAATTCCAAACTGGCCTCCAGACAATATCGCAGAACTTTCAAAAAAATTAGAGGAAAATAATTATTAATGAGACACGGCTTAGGTTATAGAAAATTAAATAAAACTAGTGAGCATCGAAAAGCGTTGTTTAAAAACATGCTTAATTCTTTGATTAAATATGAGCAAATAATAACAACTTTACCAAAAGCAAAAGAACTAAAACCACAAATAGATAAAGTTATAACTATTGGAAAAAAAAATTTATTAAGTAACAAAAAGAGATTATTTTCAAAATTGCAGGATCAAAAATCTGTTACTAAAGTATTTAATGAATTATCAAAAAGATATAGTTCAAGAAAAGGTGGTTACTCTAGAGTATTAAAAGCTGGTTTTAGAACTGGTGATGATGCTCCAATGGCTGTTATAGAGCTGGTAGACAGAAATCCTGAAGCTAAAAAAGTTGATAAGCCAAAAAAAACTGAAACTAAAGAAAAAACTAAAGAAGTTCAACCAGAACCAAAACTAGCAAAAAAATAATTTTAGCTACATGCCAAAATCTTATACCGTTGACGGCGATTATAGTGATTCACGGTTAGATAAATGGTTTAAAAATAATGTATTAAATCTTCCACATTCTTTAATAGAAAAAATTATTCGCCAAAACAAGATCAAGGTAAATAAAAAAAAAACAAAATCATCATATAGATTACAAACTGGTGACCTGATAGAAATATATGATATTTCAAAATTTAAGCCTACTGATACAAAAAAGAAAATTAAGTACATTCCAAAAAAAAATGAAATTAGTAAATACAATGATTACGTGGTTGAAGATAATGAAAATTTTATAGTAATAAACAAACCAACAGGTATTCCTGTTCAATCTGGTACAAAATCTTTCAGGAATATTATCGATATATTAAAAGACACAAAATACTTTGAAGACTGTAAACCTTTTATTGTACATCGGATTGATAAAGAAACATCAGGTATATTAATAATAGCGAAAAATAGAAAATTCGCACAACTTTTTACTACATTA
>CACJNX010000022.1 GCA_902594835.1 uncultured Pelagibacteraceae bacterium
AAATTAAAACCTTTTAAAAGCCCAGTTAAAGGCGAATTGACAATTGTTATCTCAGAAAATAGCAAAAAAACTAAAAAATTTGATGAGGAAAAAATTGTTAATAAAGTAAAAAAATATTTAAAAAATTATAGTTTGAAAGATACTGTTAATCTAATCTTAGAAACAGAAAAAATAAATAAAAAAACAGTTTATAATTTGTGCTTAAAAATTAAAAATGAAAAAAATCATTAGCTTAATTTTAATTTTACTTTTCTCAGCGTGTACTTCTGCTAGTCAATTTGGAGCAGGTGTAAATATTACTTTTGATCCTAGAACAATAGGAATGCAAATCGACGATACAATAATGCAGAAGAATCTTTCTGCCAGATTAGCTCTTACTGATAAGAAATATTTTATATCAATTCAGTCAGAAGTTCGTGATGGAAGAATTTTCTTAACAGGAAAAGTTGATGAGCCAGAAGAAAAAATTAAAATTACTAAAATGGCCTGGGAAACAAAAGGTGTTCGATCAGTTAAAAATGCAATTACAATCAAAGGTCAAAGTAATTTTAAAAGCACAGCAAAGGATATTCTTATTACTAGTCAGTTAAGAACCTCTTTAATATTAAATAAAAAAACAAAAGCAAGAAATTATACTTTAGAAACAGTTAATAAAAATATTTATATTTTTGGTATTGCAATGGATAAAGCTGAAAAAAAAGAAGTTATAGATGAAGCTAATAAAATTTATGATGTTAGAGAAGTAATACCGTCTATATATCTAGCAACAGAACTAAGTAGAACTAAGCTCTAATGTGAATAATCAATCACATCTGATGAGTACGCAGCTATAGATGCTAAGTTTAAAATTTCAGACGTACTCGCACGTAAAGGAGCAACCTCAATGGGTTGACCTAAGCCAATCAGCAACGGTCCGATATTTTTTCCTCCTCCAAAAACTTTCATAAGTTTAGTTGAAATTGCAGCACTATGTAATGCAGGCATTATAAGAACATTTGCATTACCAACTATTTTTGAAAATGGATAAATTTCTTGATAAATTGGGTTTAAAGCCACATCAGGCTGCATTTCACCATCGAAATCAAAATCAACTTTTTCCTTTTTGAGTTTTTCAATTGCATCTCTCACATGTCGTGTGTTTCTAGACAAAGGTTTTCCAAAAGTGGAATGCGATAAGAAAGCCACTTTAGGTTCAAAACCAAATAAGCGTGCTATACGTACACATGATTTAGAAATATTTACCAATCTTTCTGCAGAAGGTAATTCTGTTACGTTTGTATCTGCTACAAGAATTGTTTTACCTTTTGAGACAATCATTGTCATACCAAATATTTCTTCGCCAGGTCTCGCTTCTACAACTTTTTTTAATTTTTCAATTGAGGCTGCGTAATGTCTGATATTACCTGTGACCATTGCATCAGCATCTTTACATGCAATCATAGATGAGCCCCATGCGATTCTATCATTTCTAACTAAACGATCTACGTCTCTCTCTAGCTGCCCTTCTCTTTGAAGTTTTGTGTATAGATGTTTAACATATCTATTTCTCTTTTCTTTATCAGTAGAATTTACTATTTCGATTTTGTAATTTTCATCTAATCCTATTTTTTTTAGTTGCTCTTTTACTCTATTTTCTGCTCCAATTAATATAGGAATACCTAATCTATTCCTTCCAAATTCTATTGCAGCTTTAAGCATATTTTCATCTTCACCTTCTGCAAAAATAACTCTTTTGGGATTTTTTCTAATTTTGGCATTAATACCTTGCATGATTGACATTGATGGATCTAACCGATTTGACAGTTGATCTTTATAAAGATCTATATCTTCAATTTTTTTTCTTGCAGCCCCACTTTTCATCGCTGCAACTGCAACAGCAGCAGGAATTACACTTATTAATCTTGGATCAAATGTTGATGGAATTATATAATTTTTTCCATATCTTGGGCGGTCTCCTCCGTAAGCCGCAACAACTTCATCTGGAACATTTTCTCTAGCTAAAAGTGCAATTGCATTTGCAGCAGCAACTTTCATTTCTTCATTGATTGCCTTCGCCCTAACATCTAGAGCACCTCTAAAAATATATGGAAAACCTATAAGATTGTTAACTTGATTTGGGTAGTCAGAGCGACCAGTAGCAATAATTGCATCATCCCTTACCTCTTGGATTAATTCAGGACGTATTTCAGGATCAGGATTAGCACAAGCAAATACAATTGGATTTTTAGCCATAGACTTTATCATTTCCTTGTTAACAACATCTTTGGCTGATAAGCCAAGAAATACATCAGCATTTTTCATTGCTTCATCTAGAGTTCTTAATTTTGTATCAACTGCAAATGCAGACTTAAATTGATCGATATTTTTTCTTCCTTTGTAAATAACACCTTTACTATCGCACATTATTATATTGTCATTTTTAACTCCTGAACTTTTAAACAAATTTGCACAAGCTTGAGCAGAAGCTCCGGCGCCGTTCACAACTATTTTTACGTTCGAGATTTTCTTCTTGGAAATATCTAAAGCATTAATCAAAGCTGCTGTGGTTATAATAGCAGTTCCGTGTTGATCATCATGAAAAACAGGTATGTCTAAGATTTCTTTTAATTTTTGCTCAATAATAAAACAATCAGGAGCAGCAATATCTTCAAGGTTTATTCCACCAAATGTTCCACTAATATTTTTTATAGTCTCAATAATTGAATTGGCATCATTATTATTAATCTCAATATCTATAGAGTCGATGTCGGCAAAGCGTTTGAATAAAACTGATTTACCTTCCATGACAGGTTTGGATGCTAAAGACCCAAGGTTTCCCAAACCCAATATTGCAGATCCATTACTAATAACTGCAACTAAATTTCCTTTACTGGTATAATCGTATGCAAGCTCTGGATTTTTAGATATTTCTTTAACAGGAGCTGCTACACCAGGCGAATAAGCTAGAGACAAGTCTCTCTTTGTCGTCAGCGGTTTTGACGAACTTATCTCAATTTTGCCTGACTTACCTTTTATATGAAAATCAAGTGCTTCTTTATCTGAATAGTGATCTATTTCTGTTTTTTTTGGCATTTAGTTAAATGAGTATGTAATATAAAAAATGATAATTCACTAAAAATTTATGGCCTAATTAAGAATTTATGAACCTACTATCTTCAGCATCAGTATTTAGTTTTTTTACATTAATTAGTAGAATTTTGGGTTATCTGCGAGACATTTTGATAGCAATATTTCTAGGTGCATCAATTTTTGCTGATGCTTTTTTTGTAGCATTTAGACTACCGAACACTTTCAGAAGATTGTTCGCTGAAGGGACATTCAATGCAGCGTTCATACCTAGTTATACTTCAGCGAAAATTGAAGATAAAAAAAAAGGAAAAAAATTTGCTGATGACATTTTAAGCGCGTTGTTGCTGATCTTAATTTTTCTGGTAACACTTGTGGAGATATTTACTCCTTACTTAATTTATATAATTGCCCCAGGATTTTTAGAGGATCAGATCAAGTTTAATTTAGCTGTAGAACTTACAAGAATAACTTTTCCATTTTTATTATTTGTTAGTCTTTCTTCTTTTTTTGCAGGTATTCTTAATTCTAATAATAAATTTGCAGCAGCAGCAGCAGCACCAATAATTTTAAATGTAATTTTAATTTTAAGTTTAGTCTTATCTTTTATGTACACATTAAATTATGCAAAACAACTTTCCTATGGTGTAACTATAGCAGGTATAATTCAATTATTGTTTTTAATTTATGTAACTAGAAAATTTTATAAACCATCGTTAAATTTTAATTTACAATTAAGCAACAAAGTAAAATTTTTTTTTAGAAAACTTTTACCAAGTATTATGTCATCAGGAGTAACACAAATAAATATTTTGGTTGGAACAATTATAGCTTCTTTTCAGACAGGAGCAGTATCTTATCTTTATTACGCAGATAGAGTTTATCAAATTAATCTTGCTATAGCTGGAATAGCAGTAGGAACTGTGTCTTTACCTGCTCTTAGTAAAGCCTTTAAAACAAAAAATATAAAGAAAATTTCTAATATTCAAAATAAATCTTTTGAGCTTTCACTTCTATTTTCAATTCCTGCAAGTTTTGGATTAATTCTAGCTTCTAATGAAATAGTAAATGCACTATTTGGATATGGATCTTTTTCTGCAAGTGATGTGGAAATGACCGCGGCTGCTTTAAAATTTTTTGGATATGGTGTACCAGCTTTTGCATTAATTAAAATTTTGTCCAACTTCTTTTTTGCAAGAGATAATACAAAATCACCTTTTTACATTTCTGTGTTTGTTGTTCTTTTAAATATTTTAGTCAGTGTTAGTTTTTTTAACAAAATTGGATTCATAATTATTCCAATTGCTACATCCATTTCAACTTGGGTTGGAGTTTTAATTTATATATACCTTTTAAATAGTAAAAAAATTTTATTATTAAAAAATCAATTAATTATAAATTTTATCAAGATATTGATATCAACAATCATAATGTCCTCAATATTGCTATTATCTTTAGACAAGTTCGCAAAGTATTTGGACTATAGCTATAACTACAAAGCAATATATTTAATATCAATTGTTAGTTTTGTGGGTATGTTTTATTTATTATCATGTTATTTATTAGGAATATTGAAACTAAAAAATTATAAAACAAATTAAATGAAAAATAAGAAATTAGTTTTTTCTGGAGTTCAACCTACAGGAAATCTCCATTTGGGAAATTATTTAGGAGCTCTAAAAAATTTTTCTTCACTCCAGAAAGAAATGGAATGTATTTATTGTGTCGTTGATTTACACGCTATTACTGTTTTTCAGGAACCCACACATTTACAAAATAACGTTTTAGAAACTACAGCAAGTTTTTTGGCTACTGGTTTAGATCCAAATAAAAGTATAATTTTTAATCAATCTTCTGTTTCTGGTCATGCCGAGCTTGCTTGGATTTTAAACTGTATCTCAAGAATTGGTTGGTTAAATAGAATGACTCAATTTAAAGACAAAGCTGGATCAGATAAAGAAAAAGCTAGTGTTGGACTTTATATCTATCCAAATCTTATGGCCGCAGACATCTTGCTCTACAAAGCGACTCATGTCCCAGTTGGCGCAGATCAAAAACAACATTTAGAATTATCCCGTGACATAGCCCAGAAATTTAATAATGATTTTAATTGTAAGGATTTCTTTCCTTTGCCAGAACCATTAATACCAAAAAATATTTCTAGAGTCATGAGCTTGAGAGACGGAACAAAAAAGATGAGCAAATCTGAAGAGTCTGATTACTCAAGAATAAATTTAAAAGATACCGCTGATGAAATTAATAAAAAAATAAAAAAAGCTAAGTCAGACTCCGACTCAATCCCTGGAGAGATAAAGTCATTAGAAAACAAACCAGAGGCACTAAACCTTTTAACTATTTATTCTGAGTTAACTAAAAACAGTTTAGAGAAAATTATCTCAGAGATGGCAGGAAAAGAGTATTCTTTTTTAAAATCAAAATTATCTGAAATTTTAATAAATGAAATAACACCAGTTGGAAAAGAAATCCAAAAGCTGTTGAAAGATAAGTCGCACTTAAAAAATATTCTAAAAAAAGGCACTGAAAAAGCTAACATAATTGCTGAGGAAAACCTGAAGAATATACGTGAAAAAGTAGGCTTGATATAATATAAAGCCTTAATGATACAAATAGAAACTACACCCAATCCAGATTCCTTAAAATTTTTGTCTGAAAAGACGCTATCTGCAATTGGAACAGAGGAATTTAAAAAGGATAAAGAAAATGAAATTAAAATTCCATTCGTAAAAGAATTATTAAATTTTAAAGGAGTAGAATTAATTTTGTTGTCAGAGAAATTTCTCTCAGTGAAAAAAACTAAAGAAGTTTCTTGGAATGAGCTAAAACCTATGGTGATTTCACACCTTAATGACTATTTTGAGAAAAATGATGAGCCAATATTAAGAGAAAGTAAAAAAACTCAGGAAAATAGCGATACTAAAAGTGAAACTGTGAATAAAATTATTGAAGTTTTAGATACAAAAATACGTCCAGCTGTGGCAAGAGATGGTGGAGATATAAAATTTAGATCCTTTGAGAACGGAGTTGTAAAAGTGCAATTACAAGGAAGCTGTTCAGGTTGTCCTAGTTCTTTAATGACTTTGAAACAAGGGGTTCAAAATCTTTTAAAACATTACGTAAAAGAAGTAAATTCAGTTGAGGCAGTACAATGAAAAAAAAATTAAGTTA
>CACJNX010000023.1 GCA_902594835.1 uncultured Pelagibacteraceae bacterium
ATCTAATCTTATAGAATTTAAAGAAAATAAAATTAAAGATAAAAATAGAGCGATAAGAAAACTAGAAAATTTTAAGCTTGATACAAATAGAAAAATTGGTCGGGCATTCAAAGATTTGTGGAGTCAACTTGGAAAAATTGGACTGAACTTTTTAAATATTATTCCAAAATTAGGTAAAGTTATTTACGAATTTTTTGGGGAGTTATTTACTGATCTATTTCACGGAATTTACAAACAACAGATAGAACCGCAAAAAGCTAAAAGAGTAATAATTGCCATTTCTTCCGTAGCTGTTGTAGCTACTTTAGCTTTTAGTGGTATTAATTATTATTCAGATAGTAATATAGTTAAGAGGCCAGCAATTAAAGAAGAACAAAAAAAACCTGAAATAAAAAAAGAAGTAAAAAAACCAGATACTAAAAAAGAAACTAAAAAATCTAAGGAAAAACCTAAACTGGAGGTAAAAAGAAAAAATGTTGATGAGGTTATTTTACCTAATTTAAATTTAAAAACTGAAACGGTTTTAAATCTTTTTAAAGATGTAGAATATGATTTAGGAAAGGTTCGATCTCAAAAATTAGTAAAACCAATTTACTTTACCCAATTCCCTAGAGACTTAGATGCCTTACAAAGTACTAAACTTAAAAAAGAAACATTTATTAAAATTGTCTTACCTTTAATAGTTGCTGAAAATGAGAGAATACTTGCAGATAGAGAAAAATTATTAACAGTATCTAAAAAAAAATATACAACCGATTTAGAGAAACAGTGGTTAAGACAAAAATTATTAGAATATAAAGTTAAGAAAGGTGATTTAAAAGAATTGACTGCTAGAATGGATATTATACCGACATCAATAGCACTTGCTCAGGCTGCAAAAGAAAGTGGATGGGGAACTTCAAGGTTCGCTTTGGAGGGAAATGCTATTTTTGGTCAATGGACATGGAGCGGAAAAGGCATTGCACCACTAGATAGAGAGAGTGATAAAAATCATAAAATATTAAAATTTCCAATTCTTAGAGCTTCAGTTAAAGCTTATCAAAATAATCTTAATACCCATAAGAGTTACTCAAAATTTAGACAAAAAAGGTTGTCGCTAAGAGATAAAAATAAGAAAATTAAAGGGTTAGAATTAACTGAAACTTTAAATAATTATGCTCAAACAGGTTCTGAATATACAAAAAAATTAAATCAGATTATCAAGCAGAATAGATTAATGGACTTTGAACCAGTAAGACTGGTCAATTCTGTTAAGAAAATAGAACTTTCTTCATAAATAATTATTCGCTTATTACAAATTGAATTCCTAGCCATCTCCATAAACCGCTTACATCTCTTAAGGAGCAGTTAATACGTCCTCTTTCCCCAACAAATTTTTCAGAAATATTTATTGTCAAAGTATTAGGATTTTTAAATTTGATATCAGATTGTCTCCATTTATTTCCCTCGTTGGAATAACAGCTTACGGATTTTAAATTTTTTATATTTTCATAAAATTCTATTTCTACATTTGGAGGATTTTCATTTTGCAAAAGGTATTTTTCTTCGGGAAAAATCTTTTTATATTTAAACGGCAATGTTTTCGTTAATGACTTAAATCTTTTAATTTCTCCATATTTTTCGTTAATTGGATATCTTGGTAACTCATATAAATCTTTAGTTTCGTCCAGAACACCAGAATGTTGGCCAAATGCGTATTTAAAACCAAAATCTTTTATTATTTTTTTAAAATCATTGCTGTATTCACCAAATGGATAAGAAAAAAAAATAGAATTTTTTCCTAAATTTTTCTTAAAAATAGAGATTGATTTTGCAATATCTTCTTTAATCAATTCATTACTTTCATCAGCAAGATATTCATGTGTATGACTATGGTTTCCTATTTCCACAAAATCTTCTTTACTTAATTCTTTAATTTGACTCCATGTCATATAATTGAATGCACCAACTTCACGAGTACTTACAAACAAAATAAAAGGTATTTTTTTTTCTTTTAAGATTGGCCAGGCATTTTCATAAAATGAAAGAAAACCATCATCAATAGTTAAGAGAATTTTTCTTTGTAATTTATTATTTATTAATTCATTTTCAAAATCTTTTGGATTTATAAATTTTATATTATCTTGTTCAATAATTTTAATATGTTCTTTGAAATCATTTATTTTAATATTGGTAGATGGATATTTATTTTCTTCGAACCTATGATACATCAGGGAAATAATGCCAAAATCTTCAATACTTTCTAATAAAGTATTTGAATACAAATTGTTATGGAAAGACAAAATGGATATAAATAAATAAATGATTAAAGATTTTTTAATACTAAATTTCATAGGTAAAGAAAATAGAATAGGTTTAAAGGTTAATAATAATTTTTACGTACATGATTTCGATCCTAAGTCTAACAATGATCAACTAGTTATTAGCATATTAAATCTCATAAAAAAATACAAAGTAAATCTGAGCAATAATTTTTCAGTATTAGTAAACAATGGGCCAGGTAGCTTTTCATCCATCAGAGCCTCTTTGGCAGTGGCAAAAGGAATAAAAATATCTAAAAAAATTAATATATTTGGATTTAAAAATTCAGACCTAGGGCAATTTAACCTTGTTAACATTGAATTTTTAATTAAAAAAAATTTAATACAAAAAAATTTGATTAAACCTATATATTTAAGTTAGATTAAACCTATGAATTCAATAGAGGAAAAATGTAAAAAAAAAGGAGTTAGGTTGACTGACCAAAGGAAAATCATAGCTGAAGTCATGTCAAATTCTAAAGATCACCCAGACGTTGATGAGCTACATAAAAGAGTAATTGATGTAGATAAAAAAATTAGTATTGCGACTGTGTACAGAACTGTAAAACTTTTTGAAGAAGCTGGAATTTTAGAAAAGCACGATTTCAAAGGAGGCAAAGCTAGATATGAACAATCTCCTGACGAACACCACGATCATTTAATAGATATTAATAGTGGGGAAATAGTCGAGTTTGTTGATAAAGAAATTGAAAAACTTCAAAACGAGGTAGCTAAAAAATTAGGTTATAAACTAGTTGATCACAAACTTGAATTATACGGTTCAAAAATAAAAAAATAACTTGGAAAAAAAAATTTTCATCAAAACACTTGGATGTCAAATGAACGAATACGATAGTAATCGTATTTTAGACTTAACAAAAAAAATAAATTATTCTTTAACAGAAAATTTAAAAGAAGCTGATTGTTATATATTGAACACCTGTCACATTAGAGAGAAAGCCACAGAAAAAGTTTATCATGATATTGGAAGAGTTAAAAAAGAATTTAGAAATAAATTAAAACCAATTGTAATTGTAGTAGGCTGTGTTGCACAAGCAGAAGGAGATGTTTTATTAAAAAAAGAAAAATACATAGACGCCGTAACCGGTCCACAATCATATCAAAAAATTAACGATATTATTTCTAAATTAGAAAAGAAGTCGAAATCAATAAATTCTACGGAGTTCGATGTGATAGAAAAATTTGATACCTTAAATTCTTTGAAAAATACTGATAATAAAATTTCATCATTTTTAACTATTCAAGAGGGTTGTGATAAATTTTGTAAATTTTGCGTTGTCCCCTATACACGTGGGCCCGAGTACTCAAGATCAATTAATGAATTAGTAGAAGAGGCAAATCAATTAGTTGAGAATGGTGCTAAAGAAATTAACTTATTGGGACAAAATGTAAACGCCTACAATCATAAAGGTAAAAAACTTTCAGATTTAATTTTAGAAATATCTAAAATAAAAAAATTAAGTAGGATAAGATATACGACATCTCACCCAAGAGATTTTACAGAAGATTTGATCGAGACCCATAAAAATTGTGAAAAATTAATGCCACTAATTCATCTTCCAGTTCAAAGCGGATCTAATAAAATTTTGAAAGCGATGAATAGAAAACATTCAATAGAGGAATATCTGAAAATTATTGAAAAATTAATTAAAGCTAAACCAAACATAAAATTTTCAAGTGATTTTATAATTGGTTATCCAAATGAAACGCTGGATGATTTTAAAAACACGGTAGACTTAATGAAAAAAGTAAAATTTATAAATTCATTCTCGTACATATTCAGCGCTAGACCAGGTACGCCGGCATTTAACTTTAAAAAAATAGACCAGCAAGAGACAAAAACTAGATTAATTGAATTTCAAAATATCGCAGAAAAAATTAAAACAATATATAGAAAAAATTTAATTAACAAAAATGTGAATGTACTTTTTGAAAATAAGATTAAAAACGAAAACAAGTATTTTGGAAGAGATGAATACTATAATGCAGTAATTGTTGAAAGTAACAGCTGTTTAATTGGTAAAATAAAAAAGATAAAAATAGTAGACGGTAATCGAAATACTTTATTCGGAGAAATTCTTCCAAATTTAAATAAAACAAATTATGCAGCTTAAATAAGATGTCAGAAATAAGTAAATTAGAACAAATACTAATAATAAAAAAAATTGATAATGAAACAGTAAATATTTCGATCAACGATAATGAAATGTTGATGGCTGTTGTGGGTCAATTTGATGAAAATTTAAAAAAATTGTCAAAATTTACTAATACTAATGTTTATTTCAGGGGAAATTCAATAGCCTGCAAAGGCAAAAAAGAAAATTTATTGATATTTTGTGATGCAATTAAATTTTTGGTTAATAAGTATTTTTTAACGAATATTATTGAAAATGAAGATATAGTCTCTTCTGTGAAAAAAAATATAGAGTTAGAGGAGTCAAACGTAAAAAGCTTTAAACAGTTGATAAGGACTCCAAAAAAATCTGTTATAGCAAGATCAGAAAAACAATCAGAATATATAAAAGCCCTTAAAGAAAATGATATAGTAATGTCTCTCGGACCAGCAGGTACAGGGAAAAGTTTTTTAGCAGTATCTGTTGCTATTACTTTATTAATGGAAAAAAAAATAGATAGAGTAATTCTTTCAAGACCAGCAGTTGAAGCCGGAGAAAAATTAGGTTTTTTGCCAGGGGACATGAAAGAAAAAGTAGACCCATACTTGAGACCTTTATATGACGCATTATATGAACTTTTTGGAGCTGATAAAATTGAGAAAAAAATTGAAACAGGCGAAATTGAGATAGCACCATTAGCTTTTATGAGAGGAAGAACTCTAAAAAACTGTTTTGCAATTTTAGATGAGGCGCAAAATGCTACAGAGACACAAATAAAAATGTTTTTAACAAGAATTGGAGAAAATTCTAAGCTAGTAGTAAATGGAGATCCGAGTCAAATTGATTTAATCAATAAATCACATTCAGGATTAATCAAATCAAAAAATATTCTTAAAAATATTAATGAAATCAAAATTATTGAATTTGATCATCGAGATGTAAT
>CACJNX010000024.1 GCA_902594835.1 uncultured Pelagibacteraceae bacterium
TGATGTAGTGGTAATAGGGGGTGGACATGCTGGATGTGAAGCAGCAGCAGCATCTGCTAGAATGGGCGTCAATACTGCTCTTTTTACTCATAAAATAGAAACTATTGGTGAGATGTCGTGCAATCCTGCTATTGGAGGACTTGGAAAAGGGCATCTTGTAAGAGAAATAGATGCTTTAGATGGTGTAATGGGCGTTGTAGCTGACAAATCAGGTATTCAATTCAGATTATTAAATAGAAGTAGAGGTCCAGCAGTGCAGGGTCCACGTACTCAGTCAGATAGAGCTCTCTACAAAGAGCATATGCAAAAGATTTTACTAAATTACAAAAACTTGGAGGTAATTGCAGATCCAGTTATTAAATTTTTATTTGAGGGAGATAAAATTATAGGTTTTGTATGTCAAAGTGGAAAAGAAGTTAGGACTAAGGAACTTATATTAACTACTGGTACTTTTCTTAATGGATTAATACATATTGGTGAAACTCAAATACCAGCAGGTAGGTATGATGAGAAACCATCTACAGGTTTAAGTGAACAATTAGCAAAATTTAAAATGCAAATAGGAAGATTGAAGACAGGAACACCACCTAGACTTGATGGAAGCACAATTAATTATGATGATTTGGAAATGCAGCCAGCTGATGATGATCATTACTACTTTTCTTTCCTTACAAACAAAATTGATAACAAACAAATCAAATGTGGAATGACTTACACAAACAATGAAGTCCATAAAATTATAAGTGATAATATTTCTAAAAGTGCAATGTATTCGGGAAACATTAAAGGTGTAGGACCTCGTTATTGTCCCTCCATTGAAGATAAAATTGTGAAATTTAAAGAGAAACAACAACATCAAATATTTCTTGAACCAGAAGGATTAAAGGACAATACTATTTACCCAAATGGTATATCTACTTCTCTTCCTGAGGAGATCCAGCTTAAAATATTGGCTAAAATCAAGGGTTTAGAACAAGTTGAGATGAAAAGGGCAGGGTATGCTATAGAGTATGATTATGTAGATCCAAGAGAGCTTAACGCTACGTTAGAAACAAAAAAAATCAAGTCACTATTTTTAGCAGGACAAATTAACGGTACTACTGGTTATGAAGAAGCAGCAGCTCAAGGTATGATTGCTGGTATTAATGCAGCATTAAAAATCAAAAATAAATCTGATTTTGTTTTAGATAGATCAACTTCTTACATTGGTGTGATGATTGATGATTTGATAACTAAAGGTGTTACGGAACCTTATCGTATGTTTACCTCTAGAGCAGAATATAGATTAACTCTAAGAGCTGATAACGCAGATCAGAGATTAACAGATTTTGGTATAAATATAGATTTAGTAGGATCTGAAAGGAAAAAAATATTTTCAGAAAAGAAAAAAAATATTCATTCACTAAATAATTTTTTAGAAGCAAAATTCTTAACCCCTAATGAAGCAAAAAAATTTAATATAAAAATTGCTATGGATGGAGTCAAAAGATCATGTTTAGAAGTTATGGGTCAACGAAAAGTAAATATGGCAAAAATAAGGCAAATATTTAGTGACATACCTGTATTTCCTGGGTCAATAGAAAAGCAGGTTGTAACAGATGCCCACTACATGGGTTATTTGAAGAGACAGGAGCGAGATATTAAATCTTTTAAAAAAGATGAGTCAGTTATCATCCCTAAGGATATAAATTATAAAAATTTAAGTGGTTTGTCTAACGAAGTAAAGTCGAAGCTGATGTCTATAAGGCCTAAAACGTTAGGACAGGCAATTAGAATAGATGGTATAACTCCTGCAGCCATAATAATCTTATTATCCCATATCAAAAAGCTAAAATTCAAAGCTACTGCTTAATGCAGGATAAAGAAGTTATAAACACTCTTCAAAATCAGCTTAATTATAGTGAAAAAAATATATCAGACATTAAAATATTTATAGATGAGCTGCTTAAAGCTAATAAAAAGCATAATTTTATCTCTAAAAACACTGAAAAAGTAATTTGGTACAGACATATCCTTGATTCAGCTCAACTAGTAAAATTTATAGACTTTTCAAAAGGTTCTTTGTCCGATTTAGGTACTGGAGCTGGTTTTCCAGGCTTAATTTTAGCTTTATTTAGCAAAAATAAGGACTTTCACGTGAAATTATATGAAAAATCACCTGTAAAAAGAGCTTTTTTGAAAAACATAAGTGATAGATTAGCATTAAAAATAGAAGTACGTGGAGATGTTTACGAACATTTTATCGATACAGACTACATAGTTAGCAGAGCTTTTAAAAAATTAGAGGCAATAATACAAGTTTCACGTGAAATCGCCAAAAAATCCCATAAATTGATAATTCTAAAAGGTCAAAACGCACAGGAAGATTTAAAAAAAGCTTTCAATAAAGACAAATACGACTATAAACTTGAAAATAGTATAACGAATGAAGAATCTAAAATAATTATAGTCGATTTTAAAAAATGACGTCAACAATTTCAGTGATCAATCAAAAAGGCGGAGTAGGAAAAACAACAACGGTAATAAATTTAGCTGCTTCACTGACCATTTTGGGTCAAACAAATCTTGTTATTGATTTAGATCCTCAAGGAAACGCTACGACTGGATTTGGTAAAAGTAATAACGATGAAGAGAAAAATATTTACAATTTATTAATAAGAAAAATTGATCTTGGACAGGCAATACAAAAAACAAATATAGAAAATTTAGATATCGTAGGATCACATGTAAATTTATCTGGTTTGGAAGTTGAAACAGCAAGCGATTCAAAAAGAGCATTTGTTTTAAAAGAAATACTAACATCAGAAAAGTCAGGATTATTAAAAAAATATGACAACATATTTATAGATTGTCCGCCATCTTTAAGTTTACTCACTATCATGTCTTTAGTTGCATCAGATGAATTATTAGTACCTTTGCAAACAGAATTTTTTGCCTTAGAAGGCATTACCCAATTGGTAAAAACAATTGATAGAATAAAAGAAAATCTTAATCCCTCCCTTACTATAAGAGGAATACTTTTAACCATGTTTGACAAAAGAAACAAACTTTCATCAGAAGTAGATAGAGAAGCAAGAAATTATTTTAAAGATAAAGTTTATAAAACTGTGATCCAAAGAAATGTAAGATTGTCCGAAGCACCATCACACGGATTACCTTGTGTTATTTATGATAAAAGCTGCGTTGGAAGTAAATCTTATTTTAAATTAGCTGAAGAATTTAAAAATAAAATAGTGAGTGTTGCATGAGTGGAAAAAAAAAAGGCTTAGGCCGAGGTTTGTCCGCATTGTTTGGAGATGAAAAACCCAAAGATAAACCACAAGATATTCGTCAATCAAATTTTGTTTCAATCAGTGATTTAAGTCGAAATCCGTACCAGCCAAGACAGCACTTTAGTGAGGAAAAACTTGAAGAATTAGCAAATTCTATCAAAAAAAATGGTATAATTCAGCCAATTGCTGTCCGTCCAAACAAAACAGAAAATGGTAAATATGAAATCGTAGCTGGAGAAAGAAGATGGATGGCTGCACAAAGAGCTGGACTTCATGAGATACCAGTTACAATTTTAAATTTAAGCGATGTTGAGTCTTTGGAAGTTGCAATAGTAGAAAATATACAAAGGGATGATCTAAATCCTATTGAAGAAGCACGTGGGTATAAAAGATTAAACGAAGAGTTCAAATATGATCATGAAAGTATTTCAAAATTAATGTCAAAAAGTAGAAGCCATGTTAGCAATACTTTAAGATTATTAACTCTGCCAAAAGATGTTGTTGCAATGTTAGAAGAGGGGACACTAACTTCAGGTCAAGCCAGGCCATTAATTGGATTGGGAAATGCTTCTTCTATAGCTGAAGAAATCGTTTCAAAAAATTATAGTGCTAGAAAAGTGGAGTATTTAGTTAAATCAAAGAAAAATAAAAAACCTGAAGATAAATTTGATGCTAATATTTTAAAAGCACAAGATCGAATTGAAAAAATATTAGGTCTTAAAGTAAATATTCTAAATAAAAAAAATAACTCTGGAAGAATTGTAATTCAATATAAAGATTTGGAACAATTTGAACTTGTTTCTGACTTATTAACTAAGCATTAGCCAATAAACATATGTCTATTAGAAGTTTTTTAATAAGCGTTTCTTTATTTAGATAACTTTTGGATTTCAATGTTATTTCAAAATTATATGTTTTATTTAATGCATTATTTAACTTTTCTAGATTCCACATTTTTGCTTGTAGCAAAAAATTTGGTTTGTCTTTCCAAAAAATAGGAGGTTTAATATTGTTGATTGCTACGTTTTCACTGCTTTTCTTTGACAATATTGCCAAATCTTTTAATTTATTTAATCTTTGATTAATTATTGACAAGTAAAGAGGTATTTTCTCGACTTCAAAAATAGTGCTACTAAGTAATTTATTCGTTTGAATATTATTTCCCTTTAAAGCATTGTCTTTTATATGGTTAAAATCATTTTCTTCTTCATTATTAAGTAATTTCTCTAATTCATCGATTTTGATATTTTTGCCTTGGAAATAAACTTTAAGTTTGTTTAATTCGTTTTGAAGTTTCAATCTGTCTAGCCCAACATTTTCGATTAAAGAATTTATGATCTTAGTATTGACACCTGCAAAATTCTTTAAATTTCTTAATATAAGTTTTTTAATTGACATTTCATTATCATCGTAACACGGAACAACATCACATTTATCAGATCCTTCATAGTGGGTTCTTAATTTTGATTTTTTTTCTAAAATTCCAGCAAAAAGAAATATTTTATTATTTTCTAAATCTTGTTCTACCTGTTCAAGTATCTTTAAAATTTTGTCACTTACATTATCAATAAATATATATTTATCCTCTTCAAAGAGAGATCTATTTTTTATTTCATTAATTAATAAATTAGGATTTTTTATTATATCATCTTGTAACAATTTTATTATTTTATTTTGCGCTATTTCAATTTTTAATTTTTCTTTCAAATCATTTATGAGACCTATGTTTTCTCCATAGATAAGAACAATTTTATTTTTAAGAGTTTTAATATTCTCTTCGACAATATAACTTTTTTGAATCATTTAAATACTGTTTAGAATTGATGTTATTTTATTTTGTATTTGAGTTGAAAGTTTATTAGACAGATCGGCTATTAATTTTTTTTCATTATTCATTGTCTCAGAGTGTTTAGTTTTTACTAAAAATGACCCTTCTTCTTTTAAAGCAAATGATTTTAAAACATTTTTATTATTTTCCCTAATATCAACAGTTATGCTGATAGTGAGATTATATTTTGTTATTTCATTTTTAATA
>CACJNX010000025.1 GCA_902594835.1 uncultured Pelagibacteraceae bacterium
TAAAAAAAAAATAATTGGACTAGAAGGTTTTGGTCTTAAAATTAAGAAACAAATAATAGTTAAATGAAAAAAATTTTAATCGTAAATTCTAATTATTATAAAGACATTTCAAATAATTTAGTTTTAAGCGCTAAGAACATACTTAAAGCATTAAATTTTAAAGTTTTTATAATAGATGTACCAGGTGTTCATGAAATTCCTATAACAATTAAAAAGAATATAAAAAAATTTGATGCCTTCATCGCACTTGGATGTGTTATAAAAGGTCAAACGCCTCATTTTGACTTAATATGTTCATCAACTTTTAATGCAATTATGAAACTTTCAATTGATTTCAGTAAACCTATTGGGAATGGTATTGTTACCACTTTTAACTTAAAACAAGCTCAAGCAAGAAGTAAAAAATTAAATAATAAAAAACCAAATAAAGGTTCAGAAGCTGCTAAAGCGGTCATATCAATGTTGAATAATGAGCCTAAAAAAATCTAAAAATTTATCACCAAGAATTAAGGTTATTCAAAAACTCTATAATTTATTAATGAATTCTGAAGCGAAGATTGAGTATCCGAAAAGTCAGTATAAAAAATTTATAAAAGATGTTGTGGAGGGAACTTTAGAAAGATCTGATTTAATAGAAGAAACTATAAACTTACACCTCGGCAATGATATAAATTTACTTAAAACTGATAAAATCTTAAAAATTATATTATTTGCAGCTATTTTTGAGCTTTTATTTAAACATAACACTCCAAAAAAAGTCATTATCAAAGAATATTTGTTTGCCTCAGAACATTTTTTAGAGAAAATTCAAATTGGTTATTTAAACGCAATTCTAGATAAATTGGCTAAAGCGCTCAGAAAAGAAGCGTAAAAAAATGATATTTTTAATGAAGTTTAGCTTGCGTTTTTAACATTAATTTGGCATTTATGCGCTTTAAATCATGACTAATTATTTAGAATTACTTTATTTAATAGCTTTCATTGGCGTTTTGGCCGTTGCTTATAGTTATTTATTATCAGGTCAAATTATTTCATCTAGCGCTGGAAATACAAGAATGCAGGAGATAGCTGAGGCAATCCAAATCGGAGCTAAAGCTTATTTAAATAGACAGTATAAAACAATCGCAATTGTTGGAGTAATTGTTTTAGCGATAGTAACTTATTTTTTTAGTTATCTTGTAGGCATTGGATATTTTATTGGCGCATTTTTATCTGGTGTTGCCGGATATGTTGGTATGCTTATATCTGTAAAAGCAAATGTTCGTACCGCTGAGGCAGCAAGACAAAGCTTGCAATCAGGTTTAACTATAGCTTTTAAATCTGGAGCAATTACTGGATTATTAGTTGCTGGACTAGCTTTATTAGCAATAACTTTTTATTATGTAATTTTAATAAATCTAAACGTAGACAATAGAGAAATAATAAATGCTCTAGTAGCATTAGGCTTTGGTGCTTCACTAATTTCAATTTTTGCAAGACTAGGTGGGGGAATTTTTACAAAAGGCGCTGATGTTGGTGCCGATTTAGTTGGTAAAGTAGAAGCTGGTATTCCAGAAGATGATCCAAGAAATCCTGCAGTTATCGCAGATAATGTAGGTGATAATGTTGGTGATTGCGCTGGCATGGCAGCAGATTTATTTGAGACTTACGCTGTTACAATTGTTGCTACTATGGTTTTATCTTCAATTTTCTTTCCTACTGACTACAATTTAATGGTTTATCCTTTAGCTATTGGTGGAGCATGTATAATTACTTCAATTGTTGGCACTTGGTTTGTTAAACTTGGTAAGAGTAAAAATATTATGGGAGCTCTTTATAAAGGCTTTATCGTAACTGCTGTTACATCTCTTATGATATTGTATCCTGTCACTAATTCTGTCGTAGGTCTTTCTGAAACATATACCAATACAGGAAAAACATTCAATGGTATGGATTTATATATTTGTGGAGTTGTTGGATTCGTTATTACAGGCTTATTAATTTGGATCACTGAATATTACACAGGAACAAATTATAGACCGGTAAAAACAGTTGCACAGTCATCAACAACGGGTCATGGAACTAATGTCATACAAGGGTTGGCAATTTCTATGGAAGCAACAGCAATTCCAGCTTTAATTATTGTGGCAGGAATTTTATACACCAATGAACTTGCGGGTTTATACGGAATAGCAATTGCAGTAACTGCTATGCTTGCTTTAACAGGAATGGTTGTTGCATTAGATGCATATGGTCCAGTTACAGATAACGCTGGTGGAATAGCCGAAATGTCAAAACTACCAAAAAATGTAAGAAAAACTACTGATGCTCTAGATGCAGTTGGTAATACAACAAAAGCAGTCACAAAAGGTTATGCTATCGGTTCAGCAGGATTAGGTGCCTTAGTTTTATTTGCTGCTTACACTGAAGATATAAAATATTTTTCAACTGTCAAAGGATCTGCTTTAGAGGGAATTACTGTTACATTTGATTTATCAAACCCATTTGTTGTTGCGGGTTTATTAATTGGTGGAATGTTGCCTTATCTATTTGGATCAATGGGTATGCAAGCTGTTGGGAGAGCTGGTGGCTCTGTTGTCGTCGAAGTTAGAAGACAATTCAAAAAAATTCCAGGTATCATGAAAGGGAAAAGAAAACCTGATTACGGAAGATTAGTGGACTTGTTAACAAAAGCAGCTATTAAAGAGATGATTATTCCATCATTACTGCCGGTGCTATCTCCTGTGATACTTTACTTTATAATTTTACAAATTGGTGGAATGGAAGCAGCTCTTTCTTCTTTAGGAGCGATGTTACTAGGTGTGATTATTACAGGTCTTTTTGTGGCAGTCTCTATGACCGCAGGAGGAGGTGCTTGGGATAATGCTAAAAAATATATTGAAGATGGTAACTTTGGTGGTAAAGGCTCTGAAGCACATAAATCTGCAGTAACTGGTGATACAGTTGGAGATCCATACAAAGATACTGCTGGCCCTGCTGTCAATCCAATGATTAAAATTACAAATATAGTGGCTCTTTTGCTTTTAGCAGTAATAGCTCATTAAATTATTATCTATTACTATACATTTTTTCTCTGATACTTGACAAAAATTTAGCTATGAAACTTTTTTGAGAAATTTCATTGGTAGTTATATCTTTTGAGAAAGCCAATTTTTTTCTGTCTTCTTTATTTAAAAAAACTTTATTCTCCAAAATTCCAAATTTATTAAATTCTAAAACTAAAACATTATTTTTTTTAAGGACATTTTTGCCTAATCTGTGAAGTTTTCCTTTTGATAAAGTTCTTTCCACATAAAACCAGGTTTTTTTGTCAGTAATTGATGTTATTTGTGGACTACCCATTATCTTTAAAACATCATTACTGTTAGTTTTATTAACATATAATTTTTTGGATCTGTTCTCTAAGAACATTATGCCATGATTGTTGGTTTGTTCTTGAATTTGACAGGCAGTAAGAAAAAAGATTATTAATATAAATATAATATTTTTTTTATGTTTAACAAAAACAGACATTCACAAGACTTGTATAATATATTACTCAATTTATCTAGGAATATCTTTTTTTACAAAAAAATTAAGCTTGATGATACTTTTGAAACGAGAATTTTACTAATGTTTTTTCATTTCTCAATTCTTATGTTTATTTCAAAAAAAAAAGGTAAAAAATTTGATCAAGCTTTATATGATGGTGTTTTTTACAATGTAGAATACAATCTTCGTGAGTTAGGTTTTGGTGATGTATCCGTAAATAAAAAAATGAAAGATTTAAATAAGATTCTTTATGATATTCTTCTTAAAATCAGCAAAAATTTTGAAAACGATCAAAAAATCAAAATTAATACTTTGATAGTGATAAAATATTTTCCTAAACTGAAAGAGCTTAAAAGCTCTACTTTTGATGAATTTCTAAGATATTTTGAAAATTTCTACGATTTTTGCTTTGAATTGCCTCTAGATAATATGTTAAAAGAACTTAAAAATTATAGAATATAATATGGCTGTACCTAAAAGAAAAACATCAATATCTAAAAAAAAAATGAGAAGATCTCATCACAAGCTTTCTTCTGTAAATATTGTCGAAGATAAAAAGAGCGGTGAATATAAACTATCTCATCACATCGATTTAAAATCAGGTTTTTACAACGGAAAAAAGATTTTAGATATTTAATACTTTCAAATGAATAAAAAAATTACTATTGCAATCGATGCAATGGGTGGAGAATCTTCGCCTAACAAAACTATTGAAGGTGTTCGTCTTTTTCTTGAAAAAAATAAATCAAAAGATGATTTTGTATTGAATTTATTTGGTAATGAGACAGAAATTAAAAAAAATTTAAAAGAAAAGAAAATTGAGTCTAATCAAATAAAGATAACAAACACAAATTCTGTTGTATCAGATGATGACACACCTTTAACAGCTATTAAAACTTCAAAAGATACGAGTATGTGGAAATCGATAAGATCTCAAGTGGATGGAGAGTCTGATATAAGTTTATCTGCTGGCAATACGGGGGTTTTATTAGTTATTTCAAAAATGATATTAAAAATGATGAAAAATATCAGTAAACCAGCTTTGGCTGGATTATGGCCCAATAAAAAAGGGTTAAGCATAGTTTTAGATTTAGGAGCGAATATTGAATGTGATGCTAATAATCTAATTGATTTTGCCGAATTAGGGTCTGCCTTATCAAAATCATTAGATCCTAATGAAATACCAAAAGTAGCTTTGTTAAACATAGGCTCTGAAGAAATAAAAGGAACAGAAGAATTAAAAGGAGCTTTTAAAAAATTAAAAAATCTTAGTTCAGAAAATAATTTTATTTTTAATGGATACATTGAAGGAAATAATTTAATGAATGGAGAGTCTAACGTAATTGTTACTGATGGATTTACAGGAAATATTGCACTTAAAACCGCTGAGGGAACAGCCAAATTTATAACTTCAAACTTAAAAAAATATTTAACAGCAAATATCTTTTCAAAGATTTCATTAATTTTTTCTTATTTTTCATTAAAAAAATTTAAAGAAAAACTAGATCCAAGGAAATATAATGGAGCTATTTTTTTAGGCTTGAATGGACCAGTAGTAAAAAGCCATG
>CACJNX010000026.1 GCA_902594835.1 uncultured Pelagibacteraceae bacterium
GGCACAAAATTCCATATAGATCAAATCTTAAAACTTACAAGAATACAATTGTTGCATCAGACCAAAATAATAATTTATTTTTTTTAGATATTAATACCGGCAAAGAAATAAAAAAAATACCCACCGAACTAGTAAATTTTAGTAATAAATTTATAAATAATATTATTGTAAATGAAAAAAAAATATTTTTTTTAAATTCTTACGGAACTCTATATTCTTTTGATGAAAAGATGAACATGAACTGGTTTGTTAATCTTAATCAAAAGATTAAAGAGAGCCCAAGTAATATTTTTTTCAGTAACGAAATAATGGTTTTTAAAAAAAATATTTTTATTTTAACAAATAATCAACTTTATATTCTGAATAAATCAAACGGTTCGATATTTTACAAAAAAAATTTAGGATCAAATCTTTCACCCTTAATTTTTCAAGATTATCTTTTTTTAATAAATAGCAATAATTTAATTGTTGGGTTTTCAATTAAGGAAAAAAAAATAATATATTCTTATAATTTTAAAGATAAATACAAAAAAGACGCAACCCTTAGAAAAATTTCATATAATATAAAAAATATGAACATAGTTAATAATAGTATCTATCTGTTCCTCAACAAACCTTATATTTTAAAAATTAATTTTAGTGGTGATTTATTAAAAGTATTTAAAGTTAAAAATAATATTTACTCAAATCCAATATTTGTAAACAATTCAATCTTTTATTTAGACGATAAAAATAAATTAGTAATACTTAACTAATTATTAGATTTTCCACTTAATAAGGAGAGTTGTTTTATTTTAATGCCATTTAAATTATCGTGTGGTTTTATTGGATAGTCGCCTGTAAAATAGTGATCACTAAACTGTGGATAGGACTCATTTCTTTTTTCGTTGATAAGCGCAATATAAAGTCCCTTTAAACTTAAAAACTTTAAACTCTTTGCTTTTATATGTTCACACATTTCTTTGTTGCTTTTTTTATGTGCAAGTAATTCTTCTTTTGTAGGCATATCAACTCCATAAAAATCTGGAAATTTTATTTCTGGACAAGCTATTCTTACATGCACCTCACTTGCCCCACTTTCATAAAGCATTGTTACAATTTTGTGACATGTAGTCCCTCTCACCAGCGAGTCATCAATCAAAATAATTTTTTTATTTTTCACTATTGTTTTTGTTGAATTTAGTTTTAGTTTTACCCCTAGACTTCTAATATTCTGAGTGGGCTCTATAAAAGTTCTTCCAACGTAATGATTCCTAATTAAACCTAGATCGAATTTTTTTTTAGATTGATCAGCATAACCTAATGCCGCCGGTACACCTGAGTCGGGTACAGGCACTACTAGATCGGCTTCTAAATCTGTTTCTTTAGCTAATTGAGCACCTAAATTTTTTCTATATTCGTAAGCGCATTTATAATTTATTAAGCTATCTGGTCTTGCAAAATAAATATATTCAAATACGCATGGTCTATGTTTTTGTTTGGGAAATGGTTTAATCGATTTAATTTCATTATCTTCAATTATTATAATTTCCCCATTTTCGACTTCTCTTATAAAAGTTGCACCAACAATATCTAATGCACAAGTTTCAGAGGCAAAAATATAAGATTTTTTTAGTTTTCCTATCACCAATGGCCTTATCCCAAAGGGATCTCTCACACCTACAAGTTTTTTATTTGTCATTAATACTAAAGAATAGCCACCTTGAATTTTAAAAAGAGTATCAATTAATTTATCAGTAAATTTTTCCCTTTTTGATTTAGCAATAAGCTGAACAATTGTCTCAGTATCACTGGTCGTTCTAAAAATAGCTCCCTCTTTAACTAAAGTTTCTCTAAGTACCAAAGCATTGGTTAAATTTCCATTATGGGCAACAGCCAATCCGCCCATATGTAAATCTGCAAAAAAAGGTTGAATATTTCTTAAAGAAGTTTCTCCAGTTGTTGAGTATCTTGTATGACCGATTGCAAAGTTACCAGGAAGTTTATTTAATGTCTCGTAATTTGTAAAATGATCTCCTACTAGACCTTGTCTTTTTTCTGAATGATAGTTTTTACCATCAAACGAAACAATTCCACATCCCTCTTGTCCTCTATGTTGTAAGGCGTGTAATCCTAGAGCGACTAAAGCAGACGAGTCTTCATGATTAGATATTCCAAAAATACCACACTCTTCTCTCAATTTATCTGTTTTAAATTTTTTCAATTTTTTCTTTTGTATCAATGAGATCTTCACTAGATGGGAATTCTTCTATTAAAATCTCACTTCCTTTATTAATTATATTAAACGACAATGCACTCTCTGTTGATATACCCCAATTTTGATAAGGATAAAACCAATTTAAAATTGAAAATAAACATACTGACACAACATATCCTTTAAAAAAACCAAATAAAAAACCAAAAGTTTTATCTATTGACCCAACACCAGTCCAAGTCACCGCTCTACTAAGTGATTTACCAAGCAATATGATTATAAAAAGAGTAAATATAAAAATAGCTGCTCCTAACCCAATACTATTTATGAATTCAGATGTAATATATTCACTTACTGTCGGTTGAAATTTAGGCACTAATAAAATAGTAATTACTGTGGATAAAATCCATTTCATGAATGATATTAAACTTAATGAAAATCCTTTCAAATAACATTGAATCACGTAGTAAAATAAAATTATAAAGAAAACTGTATCAAAATAATTTAGATTTTTTATAATTTCGTCAAAAAAATTAATAATCATATCAAATTATTAACTTCTTTTCCGAATGGCTGTAGGGTTAGAATTAGTTTTGGCAATAAAGTTAAAACTGAAATCATAGCTAGTAGCATCGCTAATCCTGTAAATACACCGAAATAAATAGTTGGAATAAAATTTGATAATATTAATATTGAAAATCCAAACACTATAGTTATGGATGTATTTAATATAGCGATCCCAACTGTGTTGTGACATCTATCTAATGTTTTATTATAATTGTTGATCTTGCCGAATTCTTCTTTAAATCTATAAATATAATGAATACTATTATCTACTGCTATACCAATTGTAATTGCTGCGATTGTAATAGTCATCATATCTAAAGGTATTTCTAATAAACCTATAATTCCTAGAATAAAAAAGGCAGCAATAAAATTAGGCACAACACCTATAACAGAAAGCATGATGTTTCTGAATAAAATAAAAAACATTAAAAAAATTCCAAATATTACAATTCCCAAAGTTAATATTTGTGATTTAAATAAACTTTGTAGTAAATTATTAAATAAGATTAAAACACCTGATAATTTATATTCAGTTTTGTTCAGACCTAGTTTAGAGTTTAATTCGTTATTAATTTTATTAATAAGATCATTTCTTCTCAAATTTTCTAAAGAATCTTTCACTCTTACACTTATTCTTGCTTCATCTTTATCAACTGAAATATAAGGAGTTACTATTTCAGTTTTTATTGAATTAGGAATTTTGCTATACAAGACAGCTATCTCCAAACTTTGTAATTTTTTATTATTAAGATCTTCTGCAACCCTTAAAATAGATCCAAATGAAAGGACTTTCCCTATTTCTGGTAAAGAGTCTAAATAATCGTGAACTTTTAAGATTTTATCCATTTTATCTCTTGTAAACCAATATTTAGACTTCTCTTCTTCACTATCTTTATTTTCCTCCTCCCACTCATCAAATTCATCATTTTCAGTTTTAGTTTCTTTTACGTTTGATGGAAATTTGATGATAACATTTAACGGTGTGGTTCCACCTAATTCATCATCGATTTTCTTCATTCCTTTGTAAATTTCAGTTTCTTTATCAAAATAATTTATAAAACTATTTTCTACTTCAAGTTTTAATATACCGATAATACTAAATATGATTATTAAAATCGTAGAGCCAAAAATTGTGATTTTATTTTTTTTAGTGAAAGAGCCTAAGGCAGACGTTATAAGTGATTTTTCTGTATCTTTAAGACCTAATTCATTTTCTGAGCCAAGCAGGCTTATTAATGATGGCAATAATAAAAATGTGACTAAAAATGAAATTATCAATCCTAACGTCATCATCCATCCGAAATCTATAATTGGTTTAATCCCACTTAAAACCAAAGACAAGAATGCACATACTGTTGTTAATACAGTATAAAGAATTGGCAACATCATCTTTTTACTAGCTTCAAAAATTGCTTCATTTTTTGTTAGTTGTGGAAATTCTTTTTTTAATTGTAAAAATCTTACGGTCAAATGGATATTCATTGCCATATTTAAAATTAGCATTAATGCAATAAAATTTGATGAAATTACTGTTACTTTCCATCCTATAAATCCCAATAAACCAATCATTATGATTACCGAAGTAGCACAACCTAATAACGGCATAATAACCCATTTTAAATTTCTGAAAA
>CACJNX010000027.1 GCA_902594835.1 uncultured Pelagibacteraceae bacterium
TCTGAACCTAAATACCAAGGTCAAATAGATCAGGTCAATATAATTTCATAATCTTATGCAAAATCTAAGATATGTAGGAAATAATTTATTTGTTGAAAAACTGTCAATTAAGAATATTTTAAAAAAAAATAAAACACCTTTTTATATTTATTCGGAGAGTCAAATTGCTTTCAATTTTTTAAAGTTTGCCAACACATTTAAAAAAACTGAACCTTTAATTTGCTTTGCAGCGAAATCTAATAGTAATTTAAATATACTAAGAGTTCTTGGTAAATTAGGTGCTGGAGCCGATGTAGTTTCAGGAGGTGAATTATTAAAAGCCTTAAAAGCAGGTATTAGACCTAATAAAATTGTTTTTTCTGGGGTGGGTAAAACCGAAGAGGAACTTAAAATTGCAATTAACAAAAAAATATTATTAATCAATTGTGAGTCTGAAAGTGAAGCTAAATTAATAAATAATTTAGCAAAAAAATTAAGAAAAAAGGTTTCAATTGGATTTAGACTAAATCCAAATGTTGATGCCAAAACACATAAAAATATATCAACTGGTAAAGCTGAAAATAAATTCGGCTTATCGATTAAAAATTTTAAGGTTTTTCTAAAAACAGTAAAAACTTTTAAAAACGTAAAATTAGAAGCTTTAAGTGTGCATATCGGTAGTCAAATATTGAACGATACACCTTTTAGAAAAACTCTTAATGTAATGAGTAAATTAATAAAAGAATTAAAACTGAATTTGAAATATGTCGATTTAGGTGGTGGTTTCGGTATTAATTATACTGATAAAGAAAAACCAATTAATCTAAATAAATATTCTAAACTGGTGCATAATTTTTCTAAAAAGTTAAATTGTAAAATAATCTTTGAACCTGGAAGATCTATTATTGGTAATACTGGTCTTTTAATAAGTAAAATACAATTTATTAAAAAAGGTGCTAATAAAAACTTTATTATACTAGATGCTGGTATGAATGATTTTATGCGCCCTGCTTTGTATGAAGCTTTTCATAAAATTATCCCTATTTCTAGAAAAACATCGAGAATGAAAGGTAAAATAGAATTTGTTGGACCAATATGTGAAACCACTTGCAAATTCGGAGTTTATAAAAACTATCCTAAAATAAATGAAAATGAATTTGTGGCTATAACTAATGTTGGAGCTTATGGTTCTTCTTTATCCTCAAATTATAATACAAGGCCGCTAGTTGCTGAAATTTTAATCAATAAAAATAAACTTAGATATATAAGAAAGAAACAAAATTTACTTAAATTGATTAATTCTTAATGCAATTTATTAGATCATTAATTTTTAATATTTTTTTATACGTTGGACTCATAACAATTTTTATTTTAGCAATTCCAACCTTAGTTTTACCTAGTAAGTTTACAATTTTTTTTGGAAGGTTATCTGCAAAATATATAGTGCTGATTTTGAGAATTATCTTAAATACAAAAGTAATTTTTCATGGTGAAGAAAATCTCAAAAAAGTAGAAAATTATTTTGTAGCTTCTGCACATCAATCTATGTTTGAAACTTTTGCTCTACAGATACCCTTAGATGGTCCAATTTTTATTTTAAAAAAAGAACTCCTTAATATTCCATTATTTGGGTGGTACTTGAGAAAAATAGGTTCAATAGCAATAGTAAGAGAAACAACAACAAAAGAAAATTTAAATTTTTTTGATAAAGTTAAAGAAAGAATTGAGAAAAATAAAAGACCACTTTTAATATTTCCACAAGGAACAAGAGTAAAAATTGATGAAAATCCACCTTTTAAAAAAGGAGTTGGTAGAATTTACAAAGCTCTAAATTTGCCTTGTATTCCTGTAGCTCTTAATACTGGAAAAATCTGGCCAAAGAGTAGTTTTATGAAATACCCAGGTGATATTCACATTTCATTTTTAGAGCCAATCATGTCGGGTAAAGATAATGAAGAATTTGTTAAAGATATAGAAAATAAAATCTATAATGAAATTAAAAAATTTAATTAAATCACTAAATACTTATTTTTTAATATTGCGTGAAAAAAAATCAGACATACGTTTAGCAACTTCCTCAGGAATTTCTTCGGCCAAATAATGCCCTGCCAGAAGTGCTTCGCCTTCAACTTTATCTGCACGTAAACGCCAGAGTTTAAGAGCATCGAAACAAGTCTCGATTACACCTCGCTTTGCCCAAAGAGCCAAGATAGGCATTAAAAGTTTTTTTCCTTTGTCTGCATTGTCGTGCTCAATATCAATGGTTGCTGCCGCGCGATAATCTTCACAACTTGAATGAATTGTATCAGGATGTTTAAAAGCTTCTAAATACTCCGCTAATGCTTCTTTAGAAAAAGGATTTTCACCATGTGTTTGATTGAAACACTTCAGTTTCCAGAAAGCTTCAGGATCTTTTGATATAATTTGTTCTGGTAGAGGATGCGGTTGAATTAAAAAAAACCAGTGCCAGTAAGCGCGCGCGAACTTCGTGTTAGTTCCATCATACATCTCTCGGGTAGGTGCAATATCTAGAAGAACCATTGAGTCAACACTATCAGGATGGTCAAGCCCTAGTCTATGTGCCACCCGTGCTCCACGATCATGAGCTCCAACAAAAAATTTATTATGACCTAAATTTTTCATCACCTTGATTATATCCTTGGCCATTGCACGCTTGGAAAAAGTAAGGTGTGATGTGTCAGAAGCTGGTTTCTCAGATTTTCCATAACCACGTAAATCGGGACACACAACTTGAAATGATTTTGCAAGAATTGGGGCCACAAGGTGCCACATAGCTGATGTCTGCGGGTAGCCGTGAAGAAGTACAATAGGTGGGGCTTCTTGAGGTCCTGCACGGCGGACAAATAAATTTACTCCATCTCCTTTAATATATTCCTCAGTAAATTTCTTAAAAATTTTGAACTCCTCTTAATTATTTTCTTCCAAAACCTGGTTTGTCAGTATCTTGGCCTGCTTCAATAATTTCTTTTCTTACTTTTTTAGTTGATGAAAAAATCTCTAAAAGCTTTTTACTATCCTTATTTTTAATAGCCTCTTTTATTTCATTAAGATTCTTTGAGTAATTGTCTAAAACCTTTAGAATGTTATCACTATTATCAATAAATATATCTTTCCACATTAGAGGATCCGATGCTGCTATTCTTGTAAAATCTCTCAATCCACCTGCACTATATTGAATAACATCGTCCTTAAACTTGTCTTCATTGTTTATTGCTGTTTTCACAATGCTGTAAGCTACAGCATGTGGTAAGTGGCTGGTTAATGATAAAACATAATCATGGTCTTCAAATGTCATAAATTTAGTCTTGCTTCCAAGCTTAGACCAAAATTGTTCTAAAGATTTTATTTTATCCTCGGCTACTTTTTTATCTGCCGATATTATACACCATCTATTTTTAAATAAACTTGCAAAACCTGCCTCTGGACCACTGTATTCTGTTCCAGCTATAGGATGTGAAGCAATCCAATTAATATTTTTAAGATTTAAGTTGCTAATAATTTTATTCACTTCTTTTTTTGCAGAACCTGTATCGGTTAAAATTACGTTTTCTTTTAAATTAGATTGAATAGAAAGTAATATTTCTTTGTAACTACTCAAAGGAGAAGCAATAATTATTAAATCGGAGTCCTTAACTACATCTGACAAGTTGCTACAAATTTCTGCTGAAAAGTTCTTTTTTAAATAATCAGTGACTTTAGATGATTTATCGAAAGAACTTATTTTAGATGCTAATTTTTTTTCTTCTACAGCCCTTAAAATAGAGGAACCAATTAAGCCACAGCCAATTATGCTAATCTTATTAAACATTTAATATCTTTTTCATTTTAGAAATTAATTTTCTATTTTCCTCACTTTTTCCAATTGTAATTCTTAATGAGTTCTTAATACCATAAACATCCATCTTGCGAACTAAAATTCCAGCTTTAGCCAGTAGTTTAAAAGCTCTTGAAGAATTAATTTTTACTTTATTAAAATTTACTAGTAAAAAATTACTATAGCTTCTGTTAGTTGCTATTTTCATTTTTTTAAATTCATTAAACATTTTTTTATTCCAATTATTAACGTGCTTTATTTCTTTATTTAACCAAGCGCTATCTTTAACTGCAGCTGACGCAGCAAATAAAGCTGCTTTGTTTACGTTGAAGGGTGGTTTAATTTTATTCAACACATCAATAATTTCTTTAGATCCATATCCCCACCCTACTCGTAGTCCAGCTAATCCATAAATTTTTGAAAATGTTCTTGTCATTAT
>CACJNX010000028.1 GCA_902594835.1 uncultured Pelagibacteraceae bacterium
CCAAAAAAAGTAAACTGATAAAGCCCAGAAAGGTAGCTGACTTATATTTACGTTAAATTCAGGAGTTGTAAAATTATAAAAATAAATTCCTGACAACAAAAGGACTGATAACAAAGAAAGCAGCTTATCTTCTAATAGTTCATTAGAAACTTTCCAAACAAAATAAAAAGCGATTAAAACAAAAATTTGGCTTAGAAAATAATAAGCCCAATCATTATTACCAAATATTGTAAAAAAAAATTCAACAGCAACCGCACTAAATGGTGGATGCTTATTAAAACCCCAGTCTAAATTACTCCCCCATGCTAATGCTTCAATAGTGTCGAGTGGTAAGTTAGTATTTGATATTGAAGGTATTACTGTCCACAAAAAAAGATGGAAAACAATAAATATAAAAAATGCTTTATTAACGTTTTTTTTTGTAATCATTTTATATGAAATTAATACAATTTATAAGCTATTGACACGTCTAAAATCAAACATATACTCCCCAAATTCAAAAAATGGTAAAAAAAACCACTACTAAAAAAAAATATACTCCAAGCTCTAAGGAAAAATATATGTGTGCTAAACATAAAAAATTTTTTACAGAAGAGTTGTTGAATTGGAAAAAAGATATTATTAAAGCAAATAATTTAGGTAATATATTAAATTCATCTGATGATAATGTATCTTCTGCTGACATTGTTGATCAAGCCTCTTCGTACACTGATAAATCTGTTGAAATGAAAGCCTTAAATAGAAGTAGAAAGTTGATCTCTAAGATCAACTCGGCCTTACAAAGGTTAAAAGAGGGTACATATGGTTTTTGTGAGGAAACCGGTGAACCAATAGGTTTAAAAAGACTTATGGCAAGACCTGTTGCTACGCTCTCAATAGAAGCCCAGGAAAGACATGAAAGAGATGAAAAAATATTTATTGATGATTAAACTTTAGGTATCTGGTCTCCTCTATTTAAAAGATCATATCCTTTCTGCACTGCTTCCCTTTTAGAAACTTCTTCATACCATTTCGTTAGATGTTTGAATTTTTTTAAACCTATATCATGCCACTCATGTCTTGCTATCCAAGGAAACGTTGCAATATCAGCTATAGTGTAATCTTTTCCAGCTAAAAATTTAGACTGAGACAACCTTTCATCAAGTTCTTTATAAATTCTCTCTGAAATCTTGAAATATCTTTTTTCACCAAATTCACTTTTACCAGGATTGTAATGATGAAATTGATGATGTTGGCCCAACATAGGTCCCACATATGCAGTTTGACCCATCAACCATTGATTTATTACTGTACGCTGATCTTTGTCATAAAACTTTCCGCTTTTTTCTGCTAAATAAATTAATATTGCGCCAGACTCAAATAAACTAGTTTTATTGTCGTGATCGATAATTACGGGAATTTTACTAAAAGGGCTTATTTTTTTAAACTCTGGTTTAAATTGCTCATCTTTTAAAATATTTATCTTCGTAACTTTATAATCAAACTTAATCTCTTCTAACATTATAGAAATTTTCTTACCGTTAGGAGTATCTGCGGTAAGCAACTCTATCATTTTTTTCCAAGCCTGCTTTGGATTGTCTTAGATGATGTTGTAAACTCAAATCTGTATTTTTCATTAGGTCGAGCACGTTTAAAACATTCTACTGCAGCAAGAGCTACTTCGTGAAATCCTGATAAAATTAGCTTAAGTTTTCCTGGATAGCTACAAATATCGCCTGCAGCAAAAATTCCCTTTTTATTCGTTTCAAAGTTTTTAGAATTTACCTCTATAGTTTTTTTATTCATATTTAATCCCCATTCAGCGATAGGTCCTAGCTTCATTATTAATCCAAAAAAACTTAAAACGACATCTGTTTTAATTTGTTCAGTTTTTCCACTGTCAAATTTTATAGTGATAGTATCAATTTTATCTTTTCCCTCAATAGACTCTAATTGACATGGAGTTTTTATAAAAATTTTTCCCTCTTTTTCTAGTTTCTTTATTTCTGATAATGTATGTGGAGCTCCTCTAAATTCATCTCTTCGATGAATTAAATTTATTTTTGAAAACTTTGATAATTCCAATGCCCAATCTAAAGCTGAGTCGCCACCTCCAAATATTGAAATATTCTTATTTTTAAATTGTTCCTTATCTTTTACAGCATAAAATAAAAATTTATCTTCAAACTTTTCTGCTTCTTTGGCTGTAAGCTTTCTTGGTTCAAATGATCCGACACCTCCAGCAACAATAATATTTGGAGCTGAAAATTCATTATTATTATTTGTTTTAACAATCCAGTTTTCTTTGTCTTGCTTTACTTCCTCAACTCTTTCGTTTAAAAAAAATTCTGTCTTAAAGGGTTTGATTTGCTCTAATAATTTATTTGTTAATTCTTCGCCTGTACACTCTGGCACAGCTGGAATATCATAGATTGGTTTATCGGGGTAAAGTTCTATACATTGTCCACCAGCTTTATCTAAATTATCAATAACAATTGATTTTAGTCCCTTGATACCTAATTGATGAACAGCGAATAACCCGACGGGTCCTGCTCCTATTATAATAGTATCAGTTTTTTTCATTAAGATTGTTTTGATGGAGTAGTTACGATTAATCCATCTAATTCTTCGGAAACAATTAGCTGACAACTTAATCTACTATTTTTTTTTGGCTCGTAAGCCATGTCTATCATGTCTACCTCGGCTTCTTCTACTTTTGGAAGTTTATTTAACCATTTTTCTTCGACATAAACATGGCAAGTTGCGCAAGCCATTGATCCACCACAATCTGCATCAATACCTGGTATATCGTTTTGGATAGCCCCCTCCATCACTGAAAGTCCATTTTCAACTTCAATTGTTTTTGAATTTCCTTGATTATCATTATAAGTAATTTTAGGCATTATAAGCTAAGTAAATAGAAATTATTACTATCCAAAAAAAAGCATAGTATAAAATATAGCCTTTAACTGTAAACGGCATTTTTTTAATTTTACGTTTTCCTTTTCCTTTATAGGGTTTAGATAATTCCATAGGTTAAATATAAGTATCTAAAGAAAAAGGGCAAGCACGCAAAACGTACCTGCCCTTTTTTTGTAAATTAATATCTATTATCTAGATGCTAATCTTGTGTTTTGCATTGCTGCTGCCCAAATAACTAGACCAAAAGCGATCTTGTTAACAAAGTCAGCCAAATTGTAAATTATGTTTAAAGCATTTGCATCAACACCACCAGTTAGATAACCGAAAATATATCCTAAAGGATATATTGCCCAACCGATAGTTACGATTATTCTCATTGCACTGAACGCAGTAGACATAGCTTTATTACCAGCTTTTGCCGCCATTGTTCCAGCTTCTCCTGAGAATATTTCAAACAAGATGTAAATCCATCCAGCCATTCCAATTACGAAACCTACAAATGGTTGAATATAACCAGCTTCACCTAAGTATCCACCGATTAACATTACTAATGAACCAATTAATAGCTTCCAGAATATAGAAGTTGGCACCTTTCTTACAGCTGCCAAGATTAGATAGAATTCGATCATTTGAAGTGGCACTGTGATTAACCAGTCAATATATCTATATACTGTTGGCGTATCACCTGTAGTCACCCAAACTTCTCTCATGTACATGTAGTGAACGAATGCAACACCAGTTACAAGTCCAGCTACTGTTAAAGATGTTCTCCATGACGCAGCTACCGTGTTTCTTTCTGCGAAAAAGAATACTGTAGTTGCAATCATACCCATAGATACAAGCCAGAATGATATTCCTACGAAATCTCCTGTCTCTAACATAGGGGTAGCTGCATTAGCAGAACCTGTTAAGCCCAATACGGCAACAGTTGCTAGTGCAAACATTTTTAATTTACTCATGAAA
>CACJNX010000029.1 GCA_902594835.1 uncultured Pelagibacteraceae bacterium
GGTGAGAACATTAAAGATGAAGTTAGCGTTACAAGTGGCCACGATTATAAGAGCTCTACTGTTACGGCTAGCTCAGGGAAAAAAAGATATTCCTTTTTCTCGCAAAAAAATTTCGCTTGGCTGTTAGATGATCAAGAAGAAAGAAATTTTATTAAACTAATGAAAAGAGCAACAAATCTTATTGTTAAAGCTAGAACAACAAAAGGTGCGGAAACTACAGATCATTATTCGATGATGGGATTTACAAAGGCATATAACACCGCAAAAAAAACCTGCGGCTAAATGAGGAAAATTGTATTAGCCTACTCTGGTGGATTAGATACTTCAATTATTCTAAGATGGTTACAAGAAAATTATAACGCAGAAGTAATTGCTTATACGTCAGACATTGGCCAAGAAATTAATAGAAAAAAAATTATAACCAACGCAAAACGTCTTGGAGTTAAAAATATAATAATCGAGGATTTGAAAAATGTATTTGTAAAAGATTATGTATTTCCAATGATAAGAGCGCACGCTGTTTATGAAGGTGTCTACCTACTCGGCACTTCGATAGCTAGACCCTTGATAGCTAAAAGACAAATAGCTATTGCAAAAAAATTTAAAGCCTACGCAGTATCTCACGGAGCTACAGGAAAAGGTAATGATCAAGTTAGATTTGAACTTGGTTATGCTTTTTTTGGTGGAAAAAAAATTAAAACCATTGCTCCATGGAGAGAATGGAAACTACAATCTAGAGCAGACTTAATTAAATATGCTAAAAAAAATAACATTCCGATTCCAAAAGATAAAAGAGGTGCGCCACCTTTCTCTGTTGATGACAATATCTTTCATACTTCTACTGAGGGAAAGGTATTAGAAAACCCTAAAAATTCTGCACCAGAATTAATTTTTCAAAGAACCATTTCACCAGAAAAAGCTCCAAACAAAAAAACAAAAGTAAAAATTACTTTTAAAAATAGTGATCCTATTGCTGTAAATGGAAAAAAATTAAGGCCTGATAAACTTTTAGATAAATTGAATATTCTTGCTGGGAAGAATGGAATTGGAAGAGTAGATCTTGTTGAAAATAGATTTATTGGTATCAAATCAAGAGGTGTATACGAGACACCTGGTGGAACTTTGTTATATGCAGCACATAGAGCAATTGAGTCAGTGACTTTAGATAAAAAAACAACACACGATAAAGAGAAAGTTATGCCTGAGTATGCTGAATTAGTTTACAATGGATATTGGTTTTCAAAGAAAAGAATAAAGCTGCAAAAAATAATTGATAAAAAAAGAAATCAAGTTTCTGGTGAAATAGTTTTAAGCTTGTACAAAGGAAATATCACAATTTTGTCAAGGAGAACAAAAAACAAAGCCTATTCAATGAAAAAAGTTTCCTTTGAAGAAAATAAAACCTTTAATAAGAAAAAAGTTGAAAATTTTATAAAATTTCATTCTAAACAGTTAAATAAAGGTTAAATTTTTGATACAATACTCATAGATGAACAATTCGATTCGAAATATTCAGCTAGTTGCTGTTGTAGTTGTGCTAATCTCAACAATCATTGCTTTCTTTTTAGAGATGAGAGAAATGTACGAGAATAGAGATATTACATTAGCAGATCTGCTTTTAATGTTCATCTACATAGAGGTTATCGGATTAGTTAGGTCGTATTGGGAAACAAGAGCAGTAAGAATTACTTATCCTTTAGTAATTGCAATAACAGCTTTAGCACGATTCATTATATTGCAAGATAAAGAGAGTGATCCAACAAATTTAATTTATATATCAGTCGCAATATTGATTGTGGCTTTAGCTACTGTGATAATAAGATTTAGAAACAGTAAGTACTTAAAAATTGATAAATCTAAGTCTAATGAGCTTTAAAACAATCCAAGGTATTTTTTAGCAAACAAGCAATAGTCATTGGTCCTACCCCGCCAGGAACCGGAGTTATAGCTTTGGATTTTTCTTTTACAGCATCAAAATCAACATCCCCTACGATTTTGTCTCCCATTTTATTTATTCCTACATCAATAACAATTGAGTTTTTTTTTACCCAATCTTCTTTTACTAGTTTTGCCACTCCAACTGCTGCGACCAGTATGTCAGCTTTTAAACACTCTTGTTTTAAATCTTTTGTTTTTGAATGAACAATTGTAACTGTACAATTTTCTTTTAAAAGTAATTGAGCCATAGGTTTACCATTTAAATTTGATCTACCAATTATAACCGCATGTTTTCCTGATAAATTTTTTTCAACTTTTTTTATCAAATACAAGCATCCTAAAGGCGTGCAAGGCACTAAAGCATGATGTCCTGATGAAAGGTTGCCAACATTTATAGGATGAAATCCATCTACATCTTTTTTAGGACTTACAGCATTAATAATTTTTTCCTTATTAATTTGGGGAGGCAAAGGTAGTTGGACTAGTATACCAGAAACATTTGTATCATTATTAAGATCTTCAATTTTTTTTAAAACTTCTTTTTCTGTTACATCTTTAGAGTATCTGACAATATTTGAGTTAATTCCTACCTCTTTGGCACTTTTTTCTTTGTTCTTAACGTAAATCTGACTTGGCGCAAAATCACCAATTAATATGACGGTTAATCCAGGAACTTTATTATCTTTTGATTTTAATGACTCAATTTCTTTTTTAATCTCTTGTCTTAAAATTTCAGCTTCTTTTTTTCCATCAATAATCATCATTAAAATAAACTTGGGGCAAACATTTCAAAAATAAAATTTCTTAAAAACATTAAGGCTAAAATTAATATTACTGGAGAAATGTCTATTGAACCTAAGTTAGGTAAAAATCGTCTTATATAGTTTAAAGCTGGGGAAGTTAATCTGTAGGAAAAATCAAGCACTGCATAAACAAATCTATTTCCGGTGTTTAAGATGTTAAAAGCAACTAACCAACTTATAACTGCGTTGATGATTAGTATCCATATATAAAGTGTAACTACATTATCAAACAATATTAAAACTGACTTCATGAATTTTTCTCCACATAAACCGATGTACTTGGGAACGCAAATGAAGCTTTATTTTTTTCTACAATGTTTTTGATCTCTAAAGCTAAAGTATCTTTCACATTAAGCCATTCTTGAAAGTACTTTGTTTTTGTAAAACAAATAAGTCTAATATCTATAGAGCTTGCAGCAAATTGATCTATTTTAACTGATAACAAAGTGTCTTCAGATTTAACAAAGTCATCGCTTTTTTTAATATAGTCCTCAATTTCTTTCTTAATGTTTTTCAATTGTTCGCTAGTAGTTCGATATTCTAAACCAATCATCCAATTAATTCTTCTGTTTGTTGTTTGAGTATTATTAATCACTGCATTTTCAGCAAATTGAAAATTTGGGATTGTTGCTAGAGATTTATCAAATCTTCTTACTACGGTTGATCTAAAGCCTATACTCTCTACAGTTCCTTCAATTACTCCCTCTACGTAAATCCAATCACCAACTTGAAATCTTCTCTCAACTAAAACTAATATGCCTGAGATTAAGTTTTTAAATAAATCTTGAGCTCCAAGTGCAACTGCTACACCAAATAAACCTAAACCAGCAATGATAGGGCCAATTTTTATTCCCCAAAGTTCGAGAACAGCTGCGGCTCCCAAAATAAAAATTAAAACTTTAATAGCTTTTATAATCCAATTGATTAAATCTTTTGAAAGCAGGCCTCCAACAGATTTGATAACAACTGATAAAGGGCCAATGATTTGATGAAATGTCCAAAATATTAAAATAGTT
>CACJNX010000030.1 GCA_902594835.1 uncultured Pelagibacteraceae bacterium
TATTTTCATAATTAATGATTAAAAAAAAAAGTCTTAGCCCAGTAAAATTAATAAAATACTATAATCTTATTAATCATAATTTAATTTACAATAATAAAGCAATCAATAGGTATAAAAAGGACAGTTTTGCAATTACTTCTGATAAGGCTAATAATTTAGAAAAACTTAGAAAATCAATACATAACATTAAAAACTGTAATCTAAAAAAAGATGCAATCAATATGGTATTCAGTGACGGAAATCCAAAATCGAAAATTATGCTGATTGGTGAAGCTCCAGGTGCTAATGAGGATGAGGAAGGACTCCCATTTGTAGGCCGTGCTGGAGCATTGCTAGATAAAATGCTTGCTGCAATCGATTTGGATAGAAAAAAAGTATATATTTCAAATATTATAAATTATCGTCCACCCGACAATAGAAGACCAACTGATGAAGAAATAAATAGATATTTACCGTTCATAACTAAACATATAGAAATTATAAATCCAAAAATTCTAGTATTGCTCGGTAGTACAGCCATGAATGCGCTAATTGGTAACGAAGTTGTAATATCCAAAATGAGAGGTAAGTGGATTGAAAAAAAATTCGGTAATTGTAAAACATCTGTAATTGTTACATTTCATCCTGCTTTTTTAATGAGGCAACCAGCTCAAAAGAAAATGGCTTGGATAGACTTAAAAATGATAAGAGATAAAAAAATTTGATTAAATTGAAAGAAAAAAACATTACAGCCGGAATTGATGAAGTTGGTAGAGGATGTCTAGCGGGTCCAGTAGTTTCAGCAGCTGTAATACTTAAAAAGGGTATAAATCTAGACCTTCTTAAAGACTCCAAGAAAATAAGCTTTAAAAGAAGATTAGAAATCTCAGATCATATTAAATTACATTCACATTATGCTATCGGTCTAGCTTCAGTAGAGGAAATTTTAGATCTAAATATTTTACAAGCATCATTACTATCGATGAAAAGAGCTTTAGATAAGCTGACTGTAAAACCAGATTTGATATTAATAGATGGAAACTTTGCACCAATTGGACTAAAAAATTATAAAACTATTATTAACGGTGATGAAAAAATAAAAGTGATAAGCGCGGCCTCCATTATTGCAAAAGTTTATAGGGATAACCTTATGATTAAACTTGCTGATAAATTTTCTAATTATGCTTGGGAAAGTAACTTTGGTTATGGAACTAAGGCTCATTTAGAAGGTTTAAAAAAATTTGGAGTCACCACGCATCATAGAAAAGGTTTTAAACCCGTACACAAGATATTGTCTAACTAAGAATCTCAAACACAAGAAGACTCATTTTTTATTCAAAAAAGTTTGACCCTGGATTCAATTTAGGGTTGAATCTAAAAATGTCAAAATTTCTTGATCAAATTGTTAATGGAGATTGTTTAAAGGAAATAAAAAAAATTCCTAGTAAGTCTTTTGATTTAGTTTTTGCTGACCCTCCTTACAATATGCAGATTGGTGAAAAATTAACTCGACCTGATGCAAGCAAAGTGAATGGAGTAAATGATAAGTGGGATCAATTTAATAGTTTCAAACATTACGATGAATTCTGCATCACTTGGCTTAATGAGTGTAAAAGAATTCTAAAAGATAATGGAAGTATTTGGGTAATAGGATCTTATCATAATATTTTTCGCTTAGGTTATCACTTACAAAATTTAGATTATTGGCTACTAAACGATGTAATCTGGAGAAAGAATAATCCTATGCCAAATTTTAGAGGTACACGATTTACGAATGCACATGAAACTCTTATTTGGGCTTCAAAAAATAAGAAATCAAAATACACATTTAATTATCAATCTTTAAAATGTTTAAATGATGACTTGCAAATGAGATCAGACTGGATATTGCCTATTTGCAACGGAAAAGAGAGATTAAAGAAAAATGGAAAAAAAATCCATTCTACACAAAAACCTGAAGCGCTTTTACATAGAATTATTTTAGCTACTACAAATAAAGGTGATGCCATCTTTGATCCATTTTTAGGTACTGGAACAACAGCAGTTGTAGCTAAAAAATTAGGAAGAAGATACTTTGGTATAGAAAAAGACAAAAAGTATTTTAAAGCTGCTAGTGAAAGAATAAAAAAAGCTAAGGTAATTGAGGATGAATATTTAGATACTGTTGAAAACAATAAATCAAAACCAAGAATACCTTTTGGTTCTCTTGTAGAACTTGGGATATTAAAGCCTGGTACTACCCTATTTGATCCAAAGAGGAAGATTAATGCTAAAATTATGGCTGATGGAAGTATTAAATATAAAGAGTCAGAAGGTTCTATTCATAAAGTGGCAGCAACAATCATGGGGGCTGAAAGTTATAATGGCTGGACTTATTGGCATTGTAATATTAATGGATCCACTGTTGTAATTGATAGTTTAAGACAAAAATTTATCAATGAAGCTAAAGCCTAATTCTTATAAACTTTACCTAAGTAACTTTTTACAAAGAATCTACGTTTTACCAAAAACTTCAAGAATAGATTTCTTATATTTTGCATAATTTTGCTTGAAAAGTGAAATGCAAAGAAATTAAAATTAGATCTACTTCTAATGATTTTTGCCCTTTTTGATCTAATTTCAAAATAATTATTTTCTTTATCAAGCTTATCTTTTGTCAATAAATTAAATATTTCATAAGCACTTTCTATAGATTGTCCGGCACCTTGTGCGAGTGTTGGCAAAAACCCGTTAAAAGCATCTCCAATATAAAATACCTTTTTATTAGAAGAGGGAATAATTTTTGGAGTAAAGTATAAAGGCCATGTTTTTATTTCATTCTCAAATATATTTTTTAATTTTGGGTTTTGTTTTAAAATTATTTCTTGAACTAACTGTTTAATATTATCGGGTTCATATTTTTTACATCGCATTATACAAACCATATTAAGTTCTTTTTTTTTATTTATTGGATATAAAACAATATGACTATTGCTTCCAAGCATCAAACTGATATTTTCTTCATTAACATTAAGTTCAGTTTTTGAATTTAAAATTACCCTTGCGGCAATTGCTTTCTTAAATTTTGGCTCTGTTTTTTTCTTTTCAAAAAAAGATCTTGTATTTGAAAATATTCCATCAGCCGCAAAAACAAAATCTACTAAATCATTTGTATTATCATCAAATTTTATCAAAACTTTATCTTTAATCTCAGAAACTTCTTTTATTTTTTTTCCAAATCTTAAGTGTTGCGTGTAGATGTTTTCTTTTAAAAATTCAATTAAAGTTGACCTTTGAAGAGTCGTATATTTTGCATCAACACTATTAAATTTAGATAAATTTAAATCACATATTTTTTCATTTTGAATATTGTAAAAATCTATTATTTTTGGATTAAATATTTTTTCATTATTAATTTTATT
>CACJNX010000031.1 GCA_902594835.1 uncultured Pelagibacteraceae bacterium
CCAGCAGCTTCCATTTTACACTTTAGTAATTGAGTATTATTATCAGTTTTAACATCTCTAAGTTTTGCAATATATTTTACAGGCTCAGAATAAAGAACACGGTTATCGAATAAAGATGTTGTAATTAATAAAGAAGGGTAATCCTTTTTTTCAAGATTATTGTAGGGCGCGTAAGAAAGAATATATTCGAAATATTCTTTGCTCTTAATAGGATTTCCCCACAGTTCCCATTCAGCTGGTGTTAAGGGTAATTTGTCATTCAACATTGTTGTCATTGTATCAACGAAAGGCACAAGAAGAAGCATTGAAAAAAATAAATCAGGTGCCATGTTGGCTACCGCACCGCCTGTAAGTCCACCAGCACTTCCACCATAAAAACAAAGTCCACCTTTATACGTATAGCGTTGTTCTATTAAATGATTTGCACAAGCGATGTAGTCTAAAAAAGTATTTTTTTTTAATTTCTTTTTTCCTTCTTCATGCCAAACATCACCAAGATCTCCACCACCTCTTATATGCGCTATGGCAAAAGTAATTCCTCTATCAACAAGACAAAATCTTGAAGCACTAAAAGATGGAGAGATGCTATGTTTGTAGGCGCCGTATGCATAAAGTAGCACTTTTGACTTTCCGTCCTGCTTAGCATTTTTTAATCTGACCAAACTTATAGGAATCATTCGTCCGTCATGAGACTTTGCTTTAATTCTTTCAACAACATATTTTTTAGGATCATGTCCTGAAGGGATTTCAGTTTCTTTTACTAATTTTTTTTCTTTTGAAATAATATCGTATTCATAAATCTTACCAGGCGTAGCCATACTTTCCCAACTAACTCTAATTTTTGTAGTATTGGTATCTTTTTGCATCAAAGAAGCTCCGGGAACACCAATCGCTTCGTCGGAGATTTTTATTTCTTCTTCCTTATTAGTTTTTATGTTTCTTACATATAATTTAGAGACAGCATCAGATTTCTCAGCTCGTAAAATGTAATCGTCTAGAAAATCTAAACCTCCGATCACTGTTTCTTTTTTGGCAGGTATAAAAGTCTCAAGTTTATTAATTTGGTCAGTTTTACATCTCAGTATTTTGTAATCCCTAGCATCTTCATTTGTATGTACATAAAAATAACCTTTCCAAGAGTCGAGAGAATATCTAACGTCTTTTTTTCTTTTTTTAAATAAAGTTGGTTTTATATCTACAGCATTAGATGAAAAATAATATTCTTCAGTTGTAATATGATCTGAAGTTGAAATTATAAAAAACTTTTCATCAGATGAGAGACTTATTCCACAAGTAAAGGTCTCATCTTTTTCCTCAAATATAAGTTTATCTTCTTTTATCGGTGTGCCTAGAACATGTTTAAAAATTTGCCTTGGTCTATGAAATTTATCTAACCTTGAATAAAAAAAACTTCTATTATCTAAAGACCATGTTATTCCTCCGCTAGTATTATCAATTATATCATTCTCATTTTTTCCAGTTCTTAAATCTCGTAAATAAATTGTATAATATTCAGATCCTTTTAAGTCTAAAGAATAGGCCATGTAATTATCACAATGTGAGGTGCTAACTGTACCAACGCCAAAATATTCAGATCCATAATTTTTCTTTTCAAGGTCACCATCAAAATAAACTTCCTCTGGTTTAGAACCATCAATTAATTGTCTAATTCTTTTTCCGTAATTTCCTTTGGCTTCTGTCTTGGCCCAATAAAAATATTTTTTATCTTTGAACTTTAAAGAGGTGTCGTCTAATTTAATTTTAGACTTTATCTCTTGAAACAAATTGTCTTGCAAATCTTTAACATCTTTAAAATAGTCTTCTGTAATTTTATTATTAGCACTTATGTAGTCTTTAACTTCCGGATCAAGTTTGTTTGCATCTTTCAACACTTCAAGGATATTAGGCTGATCAACCCAAGCATATTCATCAGTTAAAGTCAGATCGTGATACTTTTTCTCACTCTTAATTTTTTTAAGTTTTGGTATACTCATATTTGAAAATTATATGAATTTGTTTCTAATAGGAATTATCATCTTTGTCATTGTTTATTTATTTTTGAATTGGTTTGCTAGAACCAGTTCAAAAAAGATAGCTACTACAATTAAAAAAATTGCAGTTTATTTTTCATTAATTTTAGCTCTGCTTTTAACTATTGGTGGAAAATATATCTTTTCGCTTCCTTTTTTATTTGTAATTTTAAGTGGATTAAAAATAAAAGGTTTTACAGCTTTACAAATGTTCCAGCTGTGGAGACTAATTCAATTTTTGAAAAATTCTGGGAGATTTTCACAGGGGCAGTTCGGTCAAACTCAAGGATCATCAAGCGTGACGAACGACGAAGCTTATAAGTTGCTTGGTTTAAAAAAAGGCTGCACCAAAGAAGATGTATTAAAAGCTGCCAACCAGCTCCAAAAAAAAATCCATCCAGACATGAATAGAGATGTAAAAACTGAGAGGTTGAGCCAACTTGTTAATGAGGCGAAAGAAAAAATAATTAAAACTGACTTTAGCTAGTTTAAAAGTTCAATCGATTTATTAAAAACTTTTTCAAATGGTATTTTATCTGCCCCTAAAGTATCATGTGTCGTGGTCTCTTCTGTTTCGCCTTCAGGCACTATTACATCAATATTTTTTGAGTATTTGCCATAAGCTTGAACTGGGCTATCCATAAATAGAGCTAAACATTTGATACCTAAGGCTGATGATATATGTAACCAACCAGTATCATTGCCAATATAAAGGTTACAATTTTTAATAATGGGTAATGTTTCACTTATTTTTAAGTCTTTAAATGAAATACAGTTACTTGATAGTTCTGAGTTAAGGAATTGATCTATTAAGTCCTTATCATTATTGCCTGCTGCTAAATAAAATTTTGAAGGTGTTCTTGCGTTAATATTAATACAAAGCTTTATAAAGTTTTTGATGTCCCATCTTTTAGTAGGGCCACTAGCAGATATGCCTAAACAAATATGTTTGAAATCGTTAGAAAATTTTTGTTTAGCTTCATTTACTTTATTATCATTAACTATAAGCTCTGGTTGTGTAGATACAATTTCTCCTAATTCATTTTCTGTAAAAATTTTAGCAGATGTTACAATATTATCTTTTTTTCTAAATAACGGGTATTGAGAGATATTTTTTATTCCAGCGATCTTAGAAATTAATAAATATCTCAAGGAGCTATTAAAAATAAAAACTTTATCAAATTTTTTTAATTTAAGATCTCTGCTTAATTTGAAGATACCCGAAAGTCCGTCGTGTACTCCAGAATTGTTTTTTGTTCGATCTAATTTTATAATTTCTTTAATATGTTTATCTTCAGCTAAAAGTTGACTGGCACGAGAATTCTCTTTCACTAAAATTGACAC
>CACJNX010000032.1 GCA_902594835.1 uncultured Pelagibacteraceae bacterium
AAGTTATGAATGGGCTTTCTGTATCAAATGGAATTCCGTTTTTATTACATGTTATGTTAGCTCTTCCTAATGAAGCTTGCGCGTCTTTTCCAGTAACATTAAATGATCTCAGATCAAGAAGCATTAAATGTGTATCTGTACCACCAGAAAAAATTTTAAATCCTTTTTCTGAAAGCCTTTCTGATAAAACTTTAGCATTTTTAATTACGTTTTTTGTATATGTCTTAAAATCATCTGATAAAGCTTCTTTAAAACAAACTGCTTTAGCTGCTATCACATGCATTAATGGTCCACCTTGTAAGCCAGGAAAAATTGCACTATTAAATTTTTTAGCCAACTCTTCGTTATTTGTTAAAATGATCCCGCCTCTTGGACCTCTTAAAACTTTATGAGTTGTTGAAGTCACAACATCAGCGTACTTAGTAGGATTAGGATAAGCTCCTCCAGCCACTAAACCAGATAAATGTGCCATATCAACTAATAGATAAGCTCCTACTTTATCGCATATCTCCCTAAATTTTTTGAAATCAATAATTCTCGAGTAAGCGCTACCACCAGCAATAATAAGTTTTGGTTTATTCTCTTCAGCAAGTTTTTCAACAGCATTATAATCAATTAAACCTGTATCCTTATCTACTTCATAATGGAGTGCGTTAAACCATTTTCCAGATTGAGCTGGCTTTGCCCCGTGAGTTAAGTGACCACCAGAATTTAAACTCATCGCTAAGGTAGTATCACCTGGTTTTAAAAGTGCTAAATAAACAGCACCATTAGCTTGAGCACCAGAGTGTGGTTGTACATTTGCAAATTTACAATCAAAAAGTTTTTTTGCTCTCTCAATAGCTAAATTTTCTGAAACATCTACGTGTTCACATCCTCCATAATATCTTTTTGAAGGATAACCCTCAGCATATTTGTTTGTTAAAACTGAACCCTGAGCTTCTAAAACTGCCTTTGATACAATGTTTTCTGATGCGATTAATTCAATATGATTTTGCTGTCTTATGAATTCATCTCTGATTGAATTATAAAGTTCTTTATCCGCATCTTGCAGTTTCAATTTGAAAAAGCTATTTAAATATTTATCTAATTTAACTACTGACATTATATTTTTTTAATCCTTTTTAAGTGTCTACCGCCTTCAAACTTAGTTTTTAAAAATAAATCTACTAATTTTAATGATAGATTTTTTTTTGTTAATCTAGCACCTAAGGCAATTATATTAGCATTATTGTGTTGTCTAGACAATCTAGTAGACTTTAGATTATAGCAAACAGCTGCTCTTATATCTTTGATTTTATTAGCACTTATTGCCATACCCGTACCTGAGCCGCACACTAAAATCCCTATATCGCTTTTTCTAGCTTTGACACGTTTAGCTAACTTCTTTGCATAATCTGGATAGTCTACTGACTTGTCTTTGTACGGTCCTAAATCGAAAATTGACACATTTTTATTAATAAGATGATCTTTAATTAATTCTTTCAAGTTAAAACCTGCATGGTCTGAAGCAATACAAACTTTTTTAAATAAAAAATTCAATTTAATTAAATTTATAGTCTAATACACACGCAACAAGATGAATTCTATTTTCTTCACCTCCATTAAATGCATTATGATACTTGGTGTTATTTGTAATCCAAACAGATCCATCAGCTGGCATGTGTTTAGCAACATTATCTATAACCATTAGGCATCCAGGATTTGTTATTATTGGAATATGTAATCTTGGTTCTGGATCTCTATGCCAACTTAAAGTTGATCTAGGTTCTTTTAATAAAATTCTTACTCTTCCTAACTTATATTTAGACGATAATACATCGAATACCTCTTTGAAATATGTATTTTCATAGTCAGGTATAAATTCTGAATAAGCAGCCTCATCAATATTTACATCTCTGGTTACTTCCTTTCCTGATTTATCAGGCTTAGTCCAATATACTCCTCTTGCCTTATGACCTTTAACTGAGTCTGGATCTCCAGGTATTCTCGTCAAACATATCGCGCCAAAATGAGAAATTCCACCACCATCATCAAATTTTTTTGTTTGAACGATTTGATTATAAGCTTCTTGAAGTTTGTTGATGTCAAATTTAATACTTTGCTTTTGAAAGTCTGAAAAATTTAAAATTTTTTGATCTTTTTTTAAATCTAAATTTACAATATTTCTTGAGTCAGTTGTCATCAGTTATTGTTATTTATATCTTTGTATTATATATTTGTATAATACATTTGTCGCATTATACATTAAATAAAGCATGATTACCGGAAAATACCCAAGTTTGAGACTTCGAAGAACCAGAAAATACAACTGGTCTAGGAAATTGATTCAAGAAAACAACTTATCTAGCAGTGATTTAATTTATCCGATTTTCCTTATAGAGGGTAAAAATAAGAAACAAGCAATTAAATCAATGCCAGGTATATATAGATATTCTATAGATCGGTTGGGAATAATTATAAATAACGTAATCAAACATAAAATTCCGATGGTGGCTCTATTTCCATCAACTCCAAATAATAAGAAAGATAAGTTTGGAACTGAAGCATTAAATGAGAATAATTTAGTTTGTAGAGCTATAAGATTTATAAAAAAAAGATTTAAGAATAGTATTGGAATCATGTCAGATGTAGCGCTTGATCCTTATACATCTCATGGACACGATGGCTTGCTAAAAAATAATTATGTAATCAATGATGAAACTGTAAATGTTCTTACTCAACAAGCTTTGATACAAGCTCAAATGGGTTGTGACGTGATCGCCCCATCAGACATGATGGATGGTCGAGTTGGAAAAATTAGAAAATTTTTAGATAAAAAAAAATTTCATGATGTTCAGATTCTTTCATATGCAATTAAATATGCCTCTAATTTCTATGGTCCTTTCAGAGATGCTGTTGGATCAATGAAATCTTTAAAAGGTGATAAAAAAAACTACCAGATGGATTTTGCTAATGGAAATGAGTCTTTAAGAGAGGTTGCTTTAGATATTAAAGAAGGCGCTGATATGGTTATGGTAAAACCTGGTTTGCCTTATTTAGATGTCATACAAAAAGTTAAGGAAAATTTTAAAATACCAGTCTTAGCTTATCAAGTTTCTGGAGAGTATAGCTTAATTAAAAATGGGATTAAAAATAAATTAATTAATGAAGAAGCAATTATTGAAAGTCTAATGTGTTTTAAAAGGGCTGGAGCATCTGCAATTGTTTCTTATTTT
>CACJNX010000033.1 GCA_902594835.1 uncultured Pelagibacteraceae bacterium
AACTAAAATCAGATGGAGTTTATTTATCCTCGTTTAATAAAGGTCTGAAGTTCTTAAACTATAAAAAACCAAATTTTAAAATCATAGGGTCTGCACATAATTATAAGGAAATTTCATCAAAAATTAAACAAGGCTGTAGCTCCATTCTATTGTCAAAATTATTCTTAGTAAATTACGATAAAAAAGCTCCCTTTTATGGAGTAGTAAAATTTAATTATTTTTCACATTTCACTAAAAAATTAGTTCCATTAGGAGGAATCACAGAACAAAATTTAAATCAATTAAGAAATGTATCTAGTAAAGGAATTGCTTTGTTATCAGAAATAAAAAAAAAGCCGGCTAATATAATTAACCGGCTTTTTTAAATTGTTTTCTAAATCAAATTAGAACGATACTGCTACTGAAATAACAGTTTTGTCGTCTGATCTAGTACCAAAGTCAATTCCTGACTCTTCAACTTTAGCTAATCCAAGTGTCATACCACCCATTGTGTAAGCGATTTGAATTGAATCCACTTCTGATACTAAATGAGCTTTTGTACCAGCTGTTGAACCATTTGCTACATCAGTTCTTGTACCTTGATCTATCTCATCGTTTGAGAAAGAAACAGATAATTCGTCTGTTGCATCAAATTGAATTGAGTAACCTTCTTTTTCGTAGATTACTGACTCAGAAGTTGTAGTTGCGTCTTGGTAACCACCTTCGAAGTAACCAATTGTTACTCTACCGTTAGTGTACTTAGCACCTAAGTTAGCTGAAACAGCTTCGTCATGTGTCTTAGAAGTACCAGCTTCTTGACCTGTAGTTCTTGCTACGTCACCTGCGATCGTTAGACCTTCGTATGGTGCAGCAGTAAGTTGTAACATTTCTACTGATCGACCAGAAGCAGCTGTGTTAGCAGCACCTTCTGCTTTGTAAGAAGCACCAGCACCAGTTTGTGCTATGTTTGGTGCGTAACCTAATTTAGCTTGTAAACCAAATGGTAACAAGTCTGCAGGCGTGTGGTACTGAATGTTTGCGTAAGAAGATACGTCTAAACCTTCTCTGTCAACAGTAGCACCTGACAAGTCTGCGTAGTCAGATCCAGCGCCTAAAGCACCTACTATGTTAGTTGTCTCTGTAGATAATCCACCTTCTGAAGTGAAGAAACCAATTGTACCATACGGCGTACCGATAGTTAATTGTGAGTCATCATTCACGTTGTTAGCGTCATCTAGATCTACTGCGTAGTTCCATGTGAAGCCATTATCCATTTCTCCTGATGCAGAAACTGTTAATTCGTTAGCTACACCAATTCCTTTTCCAGCGTTAGCATCGTTACCACCGATTACGTAAGAAGCTTTAGCTGAACCTGTTACAGTCATTTCACCAGCTACAGCGTTACCTACTAATACGATAGAAGAAACTAATACTGCGAATAGTTTAGTTATTGTTTTCATATTATTTTCCTTTGTTTAAAATTTAATTGTTTAACAATTAACGGTATGTTTTTAGACTAAAATGCTTGATTTTATTGAATTTTTTATTAAAAATACTCTGTTTTTATCCTAATGTGGTATTTTTACAACACTTTTGGGTCTCATATCCACCTTTTGTGAGGTAGACATAAATATGATAACTAAAATTATGAAACATCCATTTTTTTGTAAAAGCAAGTTTTATTTTGTTTTAATTTTCTTATCATTTTTTCTACTAACTTCCTGCAATTATTTAAAATCAAAAGATAACGATATGGCAGGATTGTCTGCCCCTGAAAAAAGAAGAAAAAATATCGAAGAAGGCAGAGGTGCAGGTTTAGGAAATATTATGAGGAGAGGTAGCACAAATTACGAATTTAGTTCGTCTAATCCTTTATGGAGAGCATCTTTAGCAACGCTAGATTTCATGCCAATGAATACAGTCGACTACTCTGGCGGTATGATTATTACGGATTGGTACAATGATGGTTCAAATGATGACTCATTAAAAATTACAGTCCGGTTTCTATCAAATGAAATTAGATCGGACAGTCTTAAAATAATTTTACATAGTAAAAAATGTTCACCGAATAATAATTGTAAAATTTCTTTGCTAAATAATTCAAAAATTCAAGAAGAATTACATTCGGTAATTTTAAAAAAAGCTGCTGTTCTAGAAAAAGAATCTAAAGACTCCAAAAAAAAGTCTAAGAAATAATAAAAATTAATGGAACGATATAACTTTGGATTAATTGAGGCTAAGTGGAAAAAAAAATTTGATACACAAAATCTTTATAGGGATAAAGGCAAAAAATTTTATTGCCTTGAGATGTTTCCCTATCCTTCAGGAAAAATACATATGGGGCATGTCAGAAATTACACCATTGGGGATGTAATAGCCCGATATAAATATCTCAACGGTTTTAATGTGTTACACCCAATGGGTTGGGATGCTTTTGGTCTCCCCGCAGAAAATGCTTCTAAGCAAAATAATTTGCATCCTAAAAAATGGACCAACAAGAACATTAAAACTATGAAAGAACAGCTTAAATTACTTGGTCTTTCTATAGATTGGAATCTTGAAATTTCTACCTGTGATGAGAAATATTATAAACACCAACAAGAGATTTTTATTGATTTTTACAATCAAGGATTAATTTCTCGAAAAGAAACTTATGTCAATTGGGACCCTGTAGAAAAATCAGTTTTAGCCAATGAACAAGTAATTAACGGTAGAGGCTGGAGGTCTAACGCAGTTGTGGAAAGAAAAAAACTTTCTCAATGGTTTTTTAATATTACAAAATTTTCTAACGAGCTTCTTAATGATTTAGAAACTTTACCTGGTTGGCCTGAAAAAGTAAAATTAATGCAAAAAAACTGGATTGGAAAATCTATAGGTTGTAAAATTAATTTTAAAGTTAAAAATAAAGATAGTTTAATAACGGTTTTTACAACAAGGCCTGACACTATATTTGGGGCAAGTTTCTTAGCTTTATCTATTGATCATCCTTTTAGTAATGGCTTCAATAAAGACAAAAAATTTTTAAAATTCAAAGAGGAATGTAGTAAAACTGGAACAACTGAAGAGGC
>CACJNX010000034.1 GCA_902594835.1 uncultured Pelagibacteraceae bacterium
CAGTATTTGATTGCAGAAAAAAGGAGCATGTTATTGCAGAGATTTTATATATTACTGCTAATGCTTTATCTTCTCAGTCAATTTACTCTCAATCAAATTTTTTTTTAAATTTATCAAAATTTCTCAATGAAGATTTTATTTCCTACGATGCACTATTAGCAGAAAACTTTTATAAAGTTGGTGATTTTAAAAAAGCAAAAAAAATTTACTATAATTTAAGCAAACAAGGAGAAGCTTTTGATTGGTACTCATCAAAGCAATTAGCCAGAATATTGATTAAAGATGAAAATAAAGCTGAAGCATTAAAACTTTTAGGCAAATCATATAATAGTTTATTTACTAAAGAAATTTATGAAACTTTTGATTATGCTGAATTTTTAAAAAATAATGAAAAATTTAAAGAATCAATACCATTTTATACAAAAATAATTAATCAAATTGATAAAGATCACCCATTGTATACAGAGGTAACAGATGGAAGAGGAGTTGCATATGAGAGAACTGGAGAATGGGAAAAAGCAGAGAAAGATTTATTATCATCACTGAAAGCCAATCCAGATCAAGCTTATGTAATAAATTATTTAGCTTATTCTTGGATTGAACAAGGTGTTAAAATAAATAAATCTTTAAGCATGTTAGAGAAAGCCAATAAACTTAGATCTAACGATCCATATATAACTGACTCTCTTGGATGGGCTTTGTTTAAACTTGAGAGATATAGGGAAGCAAAGGATTACCTTCAGCTAGCTGTTAGTTTACTACCTGCTGATCCGATAGTTAATGACCATTTTGGAGATGCGCTATGGAAAAATGGATATGAAATTCAAGCTAGGTACTACTGGAATTATGTTTTAAATCTCGAAAAAACTAAGGATGAGTTAAAAAAAAACATAGAAGAAAAACTTATTAAAGGCTTGTAGTAGATGATTATAAAGTCTTATTCAAAAATAAATTTATCACTAAAAGTAAATTATAAATCAAGAAATGGACTCCATGAAATCCAGTCTGTATATTGTTTGATAAATCTATTTGATATAATTAAGATTAATAAAATCAAAAAAAAAAAGGATATAATAAGTTTTAAGGGTCCTTTTGGAAAATTTGTTAATAAAAGAAATAATTCTGTTTTAAAGTCTCTTAACAAACTAAGAGAGCTTAGTTTAATCTCTAGCCATTATGCAATTGAGGTTAGAAAAAATATTCCTATTTTTGCTGGTTTAGGAGGAGGAACAAGCAATGCAGCTTTTATATTAAAACATTTATTTAAAAATAAAATAACCAATATAATTTTGAACAAATTTGAAATTTTGACTGGATCTGACCTAAGACTTTTTTTCAAAAAACAAGGGTTTTTAAAAAATTTACGAACAATTATTGAGTTTAAAAAAAAACAAAAATTTTACTTTGTACTTATACAGCCTAATATATCGTGTTCTACTAAAGATATTTATGCAAAAGTAAAAAGCTTCACTAAGAAAGAAAAACTTAATAAAAACTTGACTAAATCTAAAAATAAATTTTTGGAATATTTGTCTAAAAGTAAAAACGAATTACAATTTATTGTTGAAAAAAAATATCCAATTATAAAAAAAATATTAAAAGATATTAAAAATGAGAAAGGGTGCTGTATTGCTAGAATGACTGGATCTGGGTCAGTTTGTTACGGTTTATTTAAGGATCAAATTGATGCTAAAAAAGCCTTAAATAAATTAAAAAAAAAGTATCCAAAATTTTGGCATTCATTAGCGAAAACTGTTTAATTTTTATGATTTATGATATATCAGGTTTCTAAACATTGGGGCATAGCCAAGCGGTAAGGCAGCGGTTTTTGATACCGCCATCCTAGGTTCGAATCCTAGTGCCCCAGCCAAATACATATGTTCGATAAAAGTTTCAATTACATACAAAAAATTAAAAGAAACTTATTTCCATTTTATAAAAATAAAGAAATTCAATTTGTATTTAATAAACTTCAAGAGGGATTTCCATCTGACACTATCGTAGCTAGATTTGTCGGAGGATGTGTTAGGAAATATTTATCTAATGATGAAATTGATGATATTGATGTTGCAACTATTTTAAGCTCAAGCGAAATTGAAGAAAAATTTAAAAACACAAATTTTAGAGTTGTTAATACTGGATTAAAACATGGAACTATCACTTTAATATCAAAGAAAATTAAAATTGAACTTACTACACTTAGAAAAGATGTAGAAACAGATGGCAGACATGCTGAAGTGGAGTACATTGATAATTGGAAGCTCGATTCTGAAAGAAGGGATTTTACAATCAATTCCATTTATCTTGACATAAATGGAAAAGTTTTTGATCCACAAGGTGGAAAAAATGACTTAAAAAATAACAATGTAAAATTTATTGGTGATCCACAGAAAAGGATAGAAGAGGACTATCTGCGTATAATTAGATTTATTCGCTTCAAAATTATGTATGATACAAAAGTTGAACCAACCACCAGTAATGCAATTAAAATAAATCTAAATGGAATTCAAAAAATTTCAAAAGAAAGAATCTTAATTGAATTATATAAAATTTTAGATTTAAAAAATTTTACAAATTTAAATTATAGTACTGATCTAAAAGAAATTTTTACCTTGATTTTCCCTGAATTTAAAAACCTTAAAAGGCTAGAAAGGTTAAATAAAATTTGTGATTATTCTCAAGTTAATAAAAATTTATTATTAGCAACACTTCTTATTGATGATCAAGACTCCCATGAGTATTTTGCTCATAAGTATAATATTTCAAACAATGTAAAAGATGCCCTAAAATCCTTTGCTAAAGATCTTAAATTAGTAAAAGAAGATAAAGAATTTTTTAACAAAGATTTAGAGAAAAATATTTATTTATACGACAAAAACTATCTAACACATTTAAATGTTTTAAACTTTGTTATAGATAAAAAACAAAAATTAAAGGATTTTTCTGACACATTTAAAAAGATACTAA
>CACJNX010000035.1 GCA_902594835.1 uncultured Pelagibacteraceae bacterium
AACTTTGTTGCTTATGATCAAATCGATAAAGCACCTGAAGAAAAAGAGAGAGGAATTACAATCTCGACTGCACACGTTGAATATGAAACAGATAAGAGACACTATGCTCACGTAGATTGTCCAGGTCACGCTGACTACGTAAAAAATATGATTACAGGTGCCGCTCAAATGGATGGAGCTATCTTAGTAGTAAACGCAGCTGATGGTCCTATGCCACAAACAAGAGAGCATATACTGCTTGCAAGACAAGTAGGAGTACCGGCTATTGTTGTATTCTTGAACAAAATTGATACTGTTAAAGACAAAGAGTTAGTAGATTTAGTTGAGGAAGAAATTAGAGAACTTTTAACTTCTTACAAATTTCCAGGAGATAAAATTCCAATAATCAAAGGTTCAGCTTTAAACGCTGTTGAAGGAAAAGATGAAGCTACAGGAAAAAACGCAATCATGGAATTGATGAAAGCAGTAGATGAAACTATCCCTCAACCTGATAGACCAAAAGACAAACCTTTCTTGATGCCAGTAGAGGACGTGTTCTCAATTTCTGGTAGGGGAACAGTTGTAACAGGAAGAGTTGAGTCTGGTGTAATAAAAGTTGGTGAAGAAATTGAAATTGTTGGTATACGAGATACAAAGAAGTCTGTTTGCACTGGTGTTGAAATGTTTAGAAAACTTTTAGATAGTGGTGAGGCAGGAGATAATATAGGAGCGCTTCTACGTGGTGTAGAAAGAACAGACGTTGAAAGAGGACAAGTTCTTTGTAAGCCGGGTTCAATCACTCCGCATACTGAATTTGAATGTCAGGCTTATATTTTGAAAAAAGAAGAGGGAGGTAGACACACACCTTTCTTTACTAAATACAGACCTCAATTTTATTTTAGAACTACAGATGTAACTGGTGAAGTAACATTGCCATCTGGAACTGAAATGGTAATGCCAGGAGATGATGGTAAGTTCACAGTTAAATTAATTACACCTATTGCGATGAATGAGAATTTAAATTTTGCGATAAGAGAGGGTGGAAAAACAGTTGGAGCTGGAGTAGTAACTAAAATAATTAAGTAACGCTTAGGAGCGTAGTTCAATTGGTAGAGCGCCGGTCTCCAAAACCGGAGGTTGTGGGTTCGAGTCCCTCCGCTCCTGCCAAACTTAGAAAAAGTAATGAAAAATCCCTTTAAATTTATCCAAGAAGTTAAACAAGAGACTTTTAGAATAACCTGGCCTACAAAAAAATACTATGATGGGAGCTGTGATGGTTTTTGCATTAGCGTCAATTGCGGCAATTTTTTTCTTAATACTTGATCAAATCTTAAGATTTTTTTTAAATCTTATTCTAACGATAAATTTTTAATAATGAATTGGTATATAGTACAAGCATATTCTGGTTTTGAAAAAAAGGTTGTCGAGTCAATCAAAGATGAGCTTAAAAAACATAAATTGTCTGAAAATTTAGAAGAAATTTTGGTTCCAACTCATCAGGTAACAGAGGTAAAAAAAGGCAAAAGAACCAAGAAAGAGAAAAAATTTTTTCCAGGCTATGTTTTGGTAAAAATAGATCTTACAAAACAGATTTACCATTTAATAAAAAATTTACAAAAAGTGAGTGGGTTCCTAGGTTCATCTGATAAACCAACTCCTATTTCAGACAATGAAATAAAACGAATTCTTGGACAGGTTTCAGAAAGTGCAGTAACGCAAAAAGCTGGCATAAGTTTCGAAATTGGAGAAAAAGTAAAGGTTTGTGATGGTCCATTCGCATCTTTCAACGGTTTAATTGAAGAAATTGATGAAGAAAAATCTAGACTTAAAGTGTCAGTTTCTATATTTGGTAGAGCAACTCCTGTAGATTTAGAATTTAATCAGGTGGAGAAAAATTAGATGGCAAAAGAAATAGCAGGTTACGTAAAATTACAGATCAAAGGTGGTCAAGCAAATCCAGCTCCACCGGTAGGGCCAGCTTTAGGTCAAAGAGGAATTAATATAATGGAATTTTGTAAAGCTTTTAACGAAAAAACAAAAGCATTCATGGGTAAGCCTGTTCCAGTTGTAATAACAGTCTATAAAGATAAAAAATTTGATTTTATAATCAAATCTCCTCCAGCATCACACTTTATAAGAGAGGCTGCTAAATTAAAGAGCGGGTCTAGTGAACCAGGAAGAGTCGTTGCTGGTTCAATAACAATGAAACAAGCTGAAGCAATTGCTAAAGAAAAAATGAAAGACTTAAATGCTTTTGATATCAAAGAGGCAACGAAAATAATCTGCGGTTCAGCAAGATCAATGGGTATAGAGGTAAAAGAGTAAGGATGAAAAAAAGATCAAAAAGATACAAACAAATTTTAAAAACAGCAATTAAAGATAAAAAATCGCCTGTTAAAGATATAATCGATATGGTTAAAAAAAATTCTACAACCAAATTTGATGAGTCAATTGATGTATCTTTAAAAATAAATTTAAAACAATCAAAAGGTGGAGATTTTAATTTAAGAACAGTTGTTAATTTACCCAATGGTTCTGGAAAAAGAAATAAAGTAGCCGTTTTATGTGAACCAGATAAAATAGAAGAAGCTAAAAAAGCTGGTGCAGACTTAGCAGGTTCAGAAGATTTAATTGAAAAAATTGCTGCTGGTAAGTTTGACTTTACTAAGCTCATTTGCACACCATCAATGATGGGCAAGATAGGTAAACACGGTAAAGTATTAGGACCAAAAGGTTTAATGCCTAATCCAAAGTTAGGAACTGTGGCAAATGACATAACTAAAGCTGTTAGAGATGTTAAAACTGGATTAGTTGAAATCCGAAATGATAAAGATGGTAACCTTGCTTCAACTATTGGCAGAAAAAGTTTCTCTACTGAAAAACTTTTAGAAAATTTTAATC
>CACJNX010000036.1 GCA_902594835.1 uncultured Pelagibacteraceae bacterium
CTTTATTTGAGATGCCTAATACAAATCCTCCTACATCAAATTTGGTTGAGTTTGATAAAAAGTTACAAGCAGCTAAAAATAGAATGCATTCCAATTATGCTTTTTATTTTGGAGCAACACCTGACAATACCGACCAACTTGCTCAGCTTAAAGACGTTGAAGGATGTTGTGGTGTTAAATTATTTGCAGGCTCCTCAACGGGTAACTTATTAGTAGACAAAGAGGATGACATTGAAAAAGTAATTTCCAGTAGTGATAGAGTTGTTTCTATTCACTCTGAAGATGAAGAAATTATAAAACTTAGAAAAAAATTTATTAAAAAAGGTGATGTACACTCACATGCTGAGTGGAGAAACGTAGAATGCGCAATGTCATCAACTCGAAGAGTGGTAAAAATTGCAGAAAGATATAATAAAAAAATTCACGTGCTTCACATTACTACGAGGGAAGAGGTAGATTTTTTAGCAATGCATAAAAAAAATGTTACTTTCGAGACGACGCCTCAACATTTAACTCTTTATGCTCCGGACTGTTATGAAAAGCTTGGAACCTACGCGCAAATGAATCCCCCTCTAAGAACTAAAGAGCATTATGACCGTCTTTGGTTAGCAATCAAAAACAATATTGTAGATGTACTAGGTTCTGATCATGCTCCACATTTAAAAAAGAATAAAGATAAAGTATATCCAAATACGCCCTCTGGTATGCCTGGAGTTCAGACTATTTTTCCAGTAATGCTTGACCATGTAAATAATGGAAAGCTATCTTTACAACAATTGATTAATCTGATGTGTGAAAATCCCTGTAAAATTTTTGGAATTAAAAATAAAGGGTTCATTAAAGAGGGCTTTGATGCTGATTTAACTATTGCTGACATGAATAAAGAAGTGACTATAAAAAATGAAATGATAGCAAGCAAATGTGGCTGGACACCATTTAATAACTATAAAGTAAAAGGTTTTCCAGTAGGAACAATCGTTAACGGTCATTTAGTGATGTCAGATGGAAAAGTGTTAGTCGAGTCTAAAGGCACTCCATTAAAGTTTTAAAATTTTATTTTCAATCAAGTCAGCTTTTATTTCATCTAAAATTGCAGGATCATCTATAGTAGCTGGCATTTTATATGGTTCGTTATCAGCTATTTTTCTCACTGTTCCTCTTAAAACTTTTCCTGATCTTGTTTTTGGTAATCTTTTTACAACAATAGCTATTTTAAAAGCTGCAACAGGACCAACTTTTTCTCTTACCATTTTTATGCACTCACTGATTATATCTTTCTTATCTTTCATGACCCCAGCTTTTAAGGCAAGAAGACCGATTGGAAGCTGTCCTTTTAATTTATCTGCAATACCTATCACCGCGCATTCAGCAACATCTTTATGTTCAGCTAATACTTCTTCGATTGCTCCAGTTGATAATCTGTGACCTGCAACATTAATGATATCGTCTGTTCTAGACATGATCCAAACGTAACCATCTTCGTCAATATGTCCCGCATCATAAGTTTGATAATAACCAGGATAAGTTGTCATATAATTCTCTTTGTATCTTTTATCAGCACCCCAAAGTGTAGGAAATGTCCCAGGTGGTAAAGGTAGTTTTACAACTATATCTCCCATTTTACCTGGACCAACTTCTTTACCTTCAGAATTTAAAACTTTTAAATCATAACCTGGCACAGGTTTAAAAGCTGATCCATATTTAACAGGAAAGGACTCAATTCCAGTACAATCAGATGTTATTGCCCAACTAGTTTCAGTTTGCCACCAATGATCTATAACAGGTGAATTTGATAATTTTTCAAACCACTTTATTGTATCAGGGTCAGCTCGTTCACCTGCTAAAAACAATTTATCAAATTTACTTAAATCGTATTTTTTAAAAAATTCACCATTCGGATCCTCTTTTTTTATAGCTCTTATTGCTGTAGGGGCTGTGAAAAGAGATTTTACCTTGTGTTCTGATATTATTCTCCAAAAAACCCCAGCATCAGGAGTGCCTACAGGCTTTCCTTCAAATAAAACTGTAGTACATCCATAAAAAAGCGGAGCGTACACAATGTAAGAATGGCCTACGATCCAACCAATATCACTAGCTGACCACCACACATCATCTTGATTGATGTTATAAATATTTTTCATCGTCCACTTCAAAGCAACAATATGTCCACCGATATCTCTTACAATTCCTTTTGGCAAACCTGTTGTTCCAGATGTATAAAGTATATAAGCATAATCATTAGAATTCATTTTCTCACACTCTGCAGGTTTTACATTTTTATGAGCATCATCCCAAGTGATATCTATTTTAGGATCAAGCTCAGCCTTGTCTTTTTCTCTTTGAAAAATAATACACTTATCTGGTTTATGATTTGCAAGTTCTAAAGCTTTGTTTACTAATGGTTTATAATAAACAGTTCTACCAGGTTCATAACCACATGAAGCTGTAACTAAAAGTTTTGCCTTTGAGTCGTCAATTCTACTTGCAAGTTCGTTGGCTGCAAAGCCACCAAAGACAACAGAATGAACTGCTCCAATTCTTCCACATGCAAGCATAGCAATCACTGCCTCAGGTATCATTGGCATATAAATAATTACTCTGTCACCTTTTTTGATACCTTGATTTTTTAAGGCTCCTGCAAACAAAGCAACTTTATCCCTTAGTTCATTGTAAGTTATATTTTTTTTGTTTCCTGTAATCGGGCTGT
>CACJNX010000037.1 GCA_902594835.1 uncultured Pelagibacteraceae bacterium
TTTTTTAAATTGAAAATTTTATATTCTTTTCTAGATGAATTGAGAGTTTCGAGAGATTGAAAAGAATTTTTACTATTAAATTTCATGCGCTATACATAGAACAAAATCACACAAACGATAAGTAAAAAAGACATTGTATAATTAAAATTCTTAATAAATTTATCACTTGTGGCGAATTTTCTCATGTATTTTCCCATCAAACACCAGCCCGTTTGACTTCCAACGGCCATTAAAAACCAAAGAATAGTTAAAACAATTGAGTCTCGTAAATAATTATTTTCCGTATCAACAAACAGAGATATCGAGGTAAGGCCAACAATAATACTTTTAGGATTTACGAATTGGAAAAAAAAAGTATTTATAAAAGTAACTGGCTTTGGATCAAATTTTTTATCTTTAGTTTGACCGCCAAAAGATAACTTGTACGCCATGTACAAAAGATAAATTGAACCTAAAACTTTAATAATAGTTTGTATAAATTGATATTTTTGAAAAATAGAGACTGATCCAAGTTGCAATAATATTATTAAAAGTGTCCATCCGATAATGACGCCTAACATAGTAGGAATAGCTTTTCTGACGCCAAAATTAAAAGCCGTATAAGATGTCATGATGTTATTCGGTCCAGGTGAAAAAGCTGTTGCGATCCCAAAAAGGATCATGGGAAATAATTGAGATGTCATTTAATGGGGTGCTCTAAATCTATTATGACAAGCTGAACAATTGCTCCACATTAATTTTTTTTGAATTGCACCAAGATCATCAGCGGTATCTATTGCTTTGGCAAGTTTGAGCATATCATCTGATGCTTTTTGCATTAGTGCATTAAACTCTTCTTTATTTTCCCAAATACTGGATAGTGCTTCTGTTTTAAAACCCTCTTTTGTATTTTCAGGAAAATAATCTAATAATTTTTTAAAATTATCTGAAATTTTTTTCATTAAAGGTTTGGCTTCTTCTTTTTTACCAGATCTCAATAAGATAGAAATTTTTTTTGCATTTTGGTAATTTTCGCTAAACATAGCTTTTCTTCCTTTAATAATTTCTTCAACACTTTGATTGGCAAAAGATGAGAAAGGTAAGATTGATGAAAGAATTAAAGCAAAGATAAAAGTTTTAAAAATTTTCATATTTTATATTGTCATAAAAACAGAGTATTTCCCATCAACAAGTTGGTAAATAACATATGGCTCATCTTTATCTCCTGGCATACCAGGTGTCCCAATAGGCATTCCAGGCAAAGCTATACCATCGATATCAGGTTGTTCTTTTAAAAGTTTATCTATCGCTTCAAGAGGAACATGACCTTCTATAAAATATTTTCCAATAATCGTAGTATGGCAAGACTGCATTTCAACAGGGATATTATATTTTTGTTTAATTGTATGCAGACTTCTCATGTCTGTTTGTTTGACTTTAAAATTTTCTTTTTCAAGAAACACAACATAACCATAACAACAACCGCATGAGGGAGTTTTGTAGACCTCAACATTATGTTTTCCAGTTTTAACGCTAGCTAAAGCATGTTTTTTATCTGTGACAATATTAAAAATAAAAAATAATGTTATTGAGAATATTAAAACTATAATAAGCTTGTAGTAATTTTTTATTTTATGCATGAGATATTGTAATTAACTATGAGTATTTTTAATAGCCAAAAAGAGTATGGTCTATTAGCCAAATTGTTCCATTGGATTACGTTCGTTATCTTAATCGCTCAAATTCCCTTTGGTTTTTACTTAGTGGGTTTAGAGTTTTCTGATCGAAGAATAGACCTTGAAAATATTCATATACTAATAGGGATAACAGTTTTTTATATTACTTTATTTAGATTAGTTTGGAAATTTTTCAACTCAAGTCCAACTGAAGGGAATAGTTTTTTTAAAGGTCAAATTTTCATTGCTAAAGCAAATCATTTTTTTCTCTACTTAAACATTTTTACTATCACTATTTCAGGGATACTTAAAAAACTTTATATGGGTGAAAAACTTAATTTTTTATTTTTTAGTTATGGTTTTAAAAAAGATAATTTTCAATTAGCTGATTTGTATTATGAAGTTCATATCTATGCTAATTATTTGCTTATTGTTTTAGTGGCACTACATATTCTAGCAGTAATTGTTCATCACTTCATTTTTAAAGATAAAATCCTAGATAAAATTACTTAATGTTTTATTAATTGATTTGACTAACGTTTGTTATTTTAATTAAATGAAATTATGCCTGGTAAACTTGTCAGCAGGATGTCAAAAAGAGAATGTTTCACACTCAGTGAAAAGGATACCGTTAAATCTGCAAGTCAAAAATTTCACGAAAAAAAAATTGGATGTATGCCTGTAGTTGACGAGAGTAAGAAAGTTACAGGTATATTATCAGAAAGAGATCTTTCAAGGTTTATTTATGCTGAAAAAT
>CACJNX010000038.1 GCA_902594835.1 uncultured Pelagibacteraceae bacterium
TAATTTTTGTGCTTCTCCATTTGGTAAAGACAAAAAAACTAAATCCAATTTAGACCAATTAATTTTATTAACAGAGGAAATATTGGGTAGTTTTTTTTTGATTCTTTTATCAAAAAAGCTGATTTTCTTACCTAAATTTTTTGTGGCACAAAGGTTTAAAATATTTATTTTTGGATGTTTTGATAACATCAAAACAAGATCTAACCCTGTAAATCCAGTTGCACCAATTACGGCAACATTTATTTTATTTTTCATCGATATAATTCTTATATCACTGTCCTTATTAATAGTTAAATTTAAATGATTATCTTTTAGAAAACTGGAAGCTTCGTCTAGCTTTCCTGTGACCGTATTTTTTACGTTCAACAACTCTAGAGTCTCTGGTGGTGAGCTTATCTTTCTTTAAATTCTTTTTTAAATTTCCATCATGTAAAATAAGTGCTTTTGATATTCCCAAAATTATGGCTCCTGCTTGACCAGATAATCCACCGCCTTTTACTGAGCATCTAACATCGTAATTAGAAGCTACTTCAGAAATTTCTAATGGTCTTGTTACTATTATTTGATGAACTGGTCTTTTAAAATATTCATTCATTTTCATACCGTTAACATGAATATTACCTGAACCTTTTTTTACCCAAACTTTTGCGATAGATCTTTTTCTTCTACCTGTAGCATATTTGCTGTCCTTAAAATCTAACTTTATTTTTACCGATTTTTCTGATGTTTGTGTATTACTTTGCATTATCTAATAATATTTTTTTTATTAAGTTTTTCGAAATTAATTAATTTTGGTTTCTGTATTTCGTGAGGATGTTTGTCTCCATTATAAATCTTCAATTTAGTAAGTTGTTTTTTTGCTAATGGTCCACCAGGCAACATTCTTTTTACAGCTAGTTTTAAAATTTGTTCAGTTTTGTTTTTTTCTTTTAATCCCGCTGGAGAAGTTTCTTTGATACCTCCTGGATGACCTGTATGTTTATAATATTTTTTTTCCGAAAATTTTTTTCCTGTAAATTTTATCTTATCTATATTTGTAACAACAACAAAATCACCATTGTCGATGTGGGGGTTAAAGGTTGGCTTGTTTTTTCCTCTTAACACTTTAGAAATATATGCAGCCAATCTACCGACAGCAGCATTTTGTGCATTAATAATATACCAGTCTTTTTTAATATCTTTTTTTTTAATAAAGGGTGTCATAATTATGGGCGATAAATACAGAGAATGTGTATTAAAGTCAATTTATTTAGATCTTAAAAAATATAGATTTAGCGTAGTAAATACTAACAACACGCTTGTAATTTGATGTAGAGAGGCTAAATAGATATTTAAGCCACTAACAAGAGTAAAAATACCTAACAATATTTGTGTAATTAAAATAATTATTAATATTCCCAATGCGGAATATAATTTTTGAAATTTTTTTTTGTAAATATATATAGTTAAAATTATTACATAAAATGTGATTATATACGCTAGGTTCCGGTGGTAAAATTGCACCAATGAATGATTGTCAAAATCTATCAAATTTTTAAAATGAATTATTAGTAAATCATTTGGTAAATAGTTTTCACCCATTAATGGCCATGTTTGATAAATTCTACCAGCATCAAGGCCAGATACAAATGCGCCAATAATTATTTGACTGAAGATAAGAACAATTAAAATTTGAAAAGGGAAATTCTTTTTTGAAAATTTAAAAAAGAAAACATAATTTTTAGTACTAAAATTTTTAATCAACCAATAAATTGATGAAATAATTATTATTGCCATAGACAAATGAGTCGACAATCTATAGTGACTTACCGTTATATCTGCGACTAAACCGCTTTTAACCATATACCACCCTATTATTCCCTGTAAAATAATTAAAACACAAATAGCGAAACATATATTTAAATATTTTTTTTCAATTTTTTTTGAAAAATAAAAATAGATGAATGGAATTAAAAAGAAAATTCCTATAAATCTTGCTATAATTCTATGTGCATATTCCCAATAAAATATTATTTTAAATTCATCTAAAGTCATACTAGAGTTTAATATTTTGTATTGAGGAATTTGCTTATACAAATCAAAATACGATATCCAAGAATTTTCATTCAATGGCGGTAAAATACCTTCAAATAACTCCCACTCTGTAATCGATAATCCTGAATTTGTCAGTCTTGTTAATCCGCCAACAATAATTATTAAAAAAACTAAAACAAGTGAGATATATAACCAGTGATAAAATAATTTGTTAACTTTTTTCTCGTTTAAGAACATATTTTATAATATATATTTA
>CACJNX010000039.1 GCA_902594835.1 uncultured Pelagibacteraceae bacterium
TTTTTTATAATTAATTCTTTCTTCTTTTGATAAACCTGTTTCTTTAGACTGATCAAAGTATTTATCTTTTATTTTTATATATTCTGCCAACCTTTCATCTTTTTTTAAATAAACGACAATACCAGAAGTTTTACCATCTTTGCTAATGACATAATCTTTATAAATTGGACTATTAATAATTTCATCAAAACCCCTGTCCCTGTCTATTTCTGGATAAGCTAAGGTCTTATAATTTTTAAGCCTTTCCATTAAACTCTCATCCGTACTTTTTAAAAGAGGAACATCAATTACAGTGATTACACTATCTACCCAAGTCAATTTTTCAATTTTTGATTTAAGCAATTGAAGGTTTAATATAGTCTCTTTTTCTGTAAAACTTGATACAGGAGCATAAGTTAAAACCAGAAAATCTCTTGAACCATAAGTTTCGTTTACTTCCCTAAGATATTTAAGGTCCGGGTCCCCCTCTAACAAGAGAGCATCCGATGAGGCATCCAGATTAAAGTTTTTTGATTGGTAAAGAGAAAAGGTTAATAAGATTGTTAAAAAAAAGAGAGTTATTTTTGAGAAATCAGTAATTATCTTTTTATAAATAACTGCAAGCATGAGAATATTTCAGATATATCTTAAATAATTTATAACTAAAGAGAAAACTAATGCTAATTTTTACTCAAATCTTTGAATTTTGTATATATTCCTTCAAATTCTACTTTTATTGTGCCTGTTGGACCATGTCTTTGTTTGCCCAAAATTATATCAGCAAGTCCATTTACATCATTCATTTTAGATTGCCATTCTGCGTGTTCTATAGATCCTAATTTGGGTTGTTTTCTTTCTAAATAATACGCTTCTCTGTAAACAAACATTACAACATCAGCATCTTGCTCTATTGATCCTGACTCTCTTAAATCAGCTAATTGAGGTTGCTTATCATCTCTTTGTTCAACGGCTCTTGATAATTGTGATAAAGCTAAAACTGGCACTGAAAGTTCTTTAGCCAAAGCTTTAAGGCCTTGAGTAATTTCTGATATCTCTTGCACTCTTCCTTCATTTTTAGTTGAACTAGATCTCATCAGTTGAATATAATCAACAACTATTAAACTTAATCCAAACAACCGCTTAATTCTTCTGGCTCTATTACTTAAAGTTGCGATAGTTATCGCTGGAGTTTCATCAATGTAAAGAGGCAAATCATAAATATTTCTAGATGTTTCAATATACCTATTAATTTCCTCCTCTGTTACTTTTCCTCGTCTTATATCGTCAGATTTGATCCTTGCTTGTTCAGATAAAATTCTAGTTGATAATTGTTCTGATGACATTTCCAGAGAAAAAAAAGCAACAGATTTTTTTTCTTGTCTCTTTGAAATATCTTGTGCAGCATTATATGCAATGTTAGTTGCCAATGCAGTCTTACCCATTGACGGTCTACCTGCTAGAATAATTAAATCTGATCTATGTAAACCTCCTAATTTTTCATCTAAATCAGATAAACCAGTAGGAACTCCTACAATACCCTGATCATTTTGCATCGCTTGCGTAGCCATTTCAATTGTTTGATCTAAAGCTTGATTAAATTTTAAAAAAGATTGAGAAAAAGTCCCTCTTTCAGCAAGGTCAAACAATGATTTTTCCGTTCCTTCAATTATACTTTCAGCATTTTCCTCTTGCGAGTTTGCGTTCATAGTATCAGATGATAATTTATCAGAAATTTTAATAAGTTCTCTTCTGAGATACATTTCGTGAATTATTTTAGCATAATCAACTGCTTGCTTTGCAGAGCCAGAAAATCTTGTAAGTTTTACCAAATATTCTGTACCACCTACCTCATTTAGCATATTATCTTTTTCAAAAAAGTTTTTGAGCGTTATTGGATTAGCTATCATTCCTTTATTGTTCAAATTCTCAATTACTTCATAAATTTTTATATGTGCAGGATCGTAAAAAATTGAGGAATTAATAATTGTTGAAATTTCGTCTATTATATCATTATTGACTAAAATAGATCCCAACAAAGCTTGTTCAGCTTCTAGGTTAGAGGGTTGTTTATTTTCTATTTTATTTCGGACGGGTTTTATTTCTTCCATTTAGTAAATACTAAAATAA
>CACJNX010000040.1 GCA_902594835.1 uncultured Pelagibacteraceae bacterium
GTTGAAATACTTAATATTAGGTTTATATTAACCTTGTTGATTTATCAACTATGACGATAAACGAATTTCGTAATAAACATTACGGACGTGGGGGCAGTACCCACCACCTCCACCATAAATATTTTACGGGGGTGAATTAGGATCGACGGATGTCTAAAAGCTATTCTTTCGTACGAGATGGTTCCGACGTAACGGACTAATTTACAAATGCTAACGAAAGTTACGCACTTGCAGCTTAATTAACTTTGTTAATTAAGTAACGGGGTCCGGGGCACCTGGCAACAGAACGCCCCTTAAAAAATATATTTATCACCCAAATAAATTAATATTCCAACTGCAACACCCAATAAAATCCAATAATAATTATCCTTAATCATGCTACGTACTTTCCTAAATTAGGTTTAAAGTAGTTAGGTCCTTTCATCACTTTGCCCTTATCGTTGTAAATAGGTTTACCATCAGAGCCTAATTTACTCATATTTGAGTTTTGCACTTCTTCAAAACACTTGTCTAGATCTATTCCAAATGCATGTCCTGCTCCATAAGTCACATATAGAATATCTGTTAGTGCATCAGCAACTTCTTTAATGTCTTTTTTATCCATAGCTTCTTTTAGTTCTTCAAGCTCTTCTTTAATTAAATCATATCTTAGTGAAGTGATTTTTTCATTGGGAAAACTAGCTTTTTGTCTAACCTCTTGTCCAAATGTCTCCATAAATTTTTTAACACTTTTAAAATTAGTCATTTTTATCCTTTATATTTTATAATCCTGAAATAAGAGTGTATTATATCAAAGAATCAAATATGAAATACAGAGAAGAATTTGATAGTATTGGAAAAATTAAAGTTCCTGGTGATAAGTATTGGGGAGCTTCAACTGAAAGATCTAACAAATATTTCAATATAGGTGATTTTTTAGTAAGACCTTTGGTAATTCATTCTATTGGCATAATTAAAAAAGCTGCTGCTATAGTCAATGCAAAAAATAAAGACTTGGATTTGAAAATTAGTAAATACATCATTAAAGCAGCTGATGAAGTTATTAAAGGCAAACTTGATGTACATTTTCCTTTAAAAGTTTGGCAAACCGGATCCGGTACTCAAACTAATATGAATGTAAATGAGGTTATAGCTAACAGAGCAATTGAAATGATGGGTGGTAAGTTAGGATCTAAAAAACCTGTGCATCCAAATGATCATGTAAACAAATCTCAGTCAACTAACGATGTATTTCCAACTGCAATGCACATTGCAATAGCTATTAAAACAAGAGAGAAACTATTGCCATCATTAAAATTATTGGAAAAAGAGTTGGCAAAAAAATCAAAAGAATTTAAAAATATAGTTAAAGTTGGAAGAACGCATTTACAGGATGCAACTCCTTTAACTCTTGGTCAGGAATTTTCTGGTTATCATTCACAACTTAAAAAATGTATTGAAAGAATAGAAAACGCTTTAAAAGAAATTTATTACTTGGCGCAAGGTGGAACTGCCGTAGGTACTGGTCTTAATACAAAGAAAAATTTTGATAAAAAAATCATTAAAGAAATTAGTAAAATAACAAAAATACCTTTCAAACCGGCAAAGAACAAATTTGCAGCTTTGGCCGCACACGATGAAATTGTAAATTTTTCTGGCACGCTAAATACTGCAGCAGTTTGTTTGATGAAAATTGCTAATGACATCAGGTTTTTAGGCTCAGGGCCAAGAGCAGGTTATGGTGAACTAATTCTTCCATCAAACGAACCAGGTTCATCTATAATGCCCGGTAAAATCAACCCTACTCAGTCTGAGGCAGTTACCATGGTTTGTGTAAAAGTAATTGGTAATCATAATGGTATAACAATGGCAGGCTCTCATGGACATTTTGAACTAAATGTTTTTAAGCCATTAATTATTCATAACATATTACAATCAATTGAAATTATGAGTGATTCTTCAAAAACTTTTGCTTTATACTGTGTTAAAGGAATCAAAGCCGATAAAAAGCGAATAAAACATTTACTAGATAATTCTTTAATGATGGTTACGGCATTAGCCCCTACAATAGGTTACGATAAAGCAGCACGAATTGCAAAATTAGCTCATAAAAA